>CAZALA010000079.1:13285-17265 GCA_964485725.1 uncultured Propionivibrio sp.
GGGACTCCGGCGGCGCTCGCGCTCGCGGCGACCGGCAAGCGGCCATCGGGATAACGGGGCTCGGAAATGCGGCCGACGTGCCAGAGCTGCAGGAAGATGCGTCCGCCCGCTGCATGCACGGCTGCGGTCACGAGCTTCCAGCCCGCGACCTGGGCATCGGACCAGATGCCCGGCGTGTCGGGATAACCGACGCCCATCGGCGTCACCGCGGTCGCCTCGCTCAGGATCAAGCCGGCGGAGGCGCGCTGGGCGTAATACTCGACCATCAGCGGCGTCGGAACGCGGCCGGCGCCGGCGCGGCAGCGCGTCAGCGGCGCCATGAGAATGCGGTTCTTGAGCAGGAGATCGCCGGCTTGCAGGGGCTGGAACAACATTTTTGGACTCCTTGTCTGGATGAGCTAGAGGGCTTCTCGCAATTGCTTGTGGAAGGATGCAATCAGTTCTTCGTTACGCTTAAAAAAAACCCATTGCCCGACCTTCGTCGTCGTCACCAGGCCGGCGCGCTGCAGGCAAGCGAGGTGCGCCGACACCGTCGACTGCGAGAGCCCGCTGCGCTCGTGAATGGAGCCGGCGCAGACGCCGTTCGCGAAGGGCAGGCGCTGCTGCGCGAAGTGCTTTTGCGGCGCCTTGAGCCAGGCGAGGATCTCGCGACGCACCGGATTGGCGAGCGCCTTGAAGATCTCGTCGGTGGCGATTTGCCTGACCTCGGGCGCGGCTTGCTTCGTCATGGGGCGTATTATATTTCGTCAATATACGAAATACAAGGCGCCGGATGCACTGCTGTCAGCATCCGCTTTGCATTGCTCAATATTGACTCGCGGCGCGCGCCAGAGGACGATCGCGTTTTACCGACCGACGCCGATGACCGCCGACCTGCAAATCGAAAATGCCTCGCTGCAGCAGAAGCTCGATCGCCTGCTGCACGAAGCGCAGCGCAACGAAGAGAAGATGCGCCGCTTCGACCGGCTGGAACGGCGGCTGATCGGCGCCGGCTCGCTCGGCGAACTGATCGGCATCCTGCTTTGCGAATACCGGGACGCTTTCGGCCTCGATTTCGTGAGCCTTGCCCTCGTCGATCGCGACGGCGAAATTGCGCGCGTTCTGGGCCTTGGCGGCAGCGCCGGCGCGCCGGCCCAAGAAGCGCAAGCCTCGGCGCTCGCGGGGCTGCAACTTCTCGCGTCGGCGGCAAGCCTGGACGCGCGCTACGGCCAGACGCGCCATCCCCGCCTCGGCGGTTTCGCTGCCGACGAGCACGCCGGCGTCTTCGCCTGCCCGCCGGGCGCGGTCGCCTCGCTCGCGCTGCTGCCGCTCGCGCGCCAGGGCGAACTCATCGGCAGCCTGCACTTTGGCAGCGCCAGCGCCGAGCGCTACACGGGCGACATCGGCACCGATTTTCTCGAACGCCTCTCTGCCGTCGTTGCGATCTGCCTCGAGAGCGCGCTCGCGCGCGAGCGCTTGAAGCAGGCGGGCCTCACCGATGCGCTCACCGGCGTCCAGAACCGCCGCTACTTCGAGCACCGCTGCCCGGTCGAAATCAGCGAAGCGCGCCGCTACCGCCACGCGCTCGCCTGCCTCTTCCTCGACATCGACCGCTTCAAGCGCATCAACGACGCGCACGGGCACGCCAGCGGCGACGAGGTCCTGCGCCAGGTCGCGAGCAGCATCCAGGCGCAGCTGCGCGCGGGCGACACGGTCGCGCGTTACGGCGGCGAGGAATTCGTCGTGCTGCTGCCGCGCTCGGAAGGCCATCACGCCTGCCAGATCGCCGAACGCATCCGGCAGTCGATCGCAAGTCAGGCTTTCCCCGCAGCTTCGGGTCAGACGCTCAAGGTCACGGTGTCGATCGGCGTCGCGACGCTGCCCGCGAAAGATGCGGAGGCGAAAGGCGAAGATCTCGTCGAGCGCCTCGTCGCCGCCGCCGACAAGGCGCTCTACGAAGCCAAACATGGCGGTCGCAACTGCGTGAAATTCGCGGCGACGCCGGGCGAAGCGCCGCCGACGCTGCCGACGCGGATTTACCAGGCGCTGATCGCAAGAATCAGCGAGCGCTCAAGGCGCTCCCGTTAGTCGGCCAGGCCAGCGGGCGCGACGATTTTCCACGCGTAGAGCAAGCTCGCTTCGTTAAATTCGCTGCCGTTTTCGACGTCGCGCCACCATACCGGCGCATCGTCGAGACCCTGCTCGTCGGCGCGCTTCTGCGCGCCAAGATATTGCCAACGGCGACGCTCGCCGCTGCAAAGCTCGATTTCGTAAATGGCGTTGGTTTGCAGCCTGACCATGGCCTTGGCTTCGCGAGTTTTCAGGCGGCGGCGCCCGGCGCTTCCACTTCGATTCCCCAGTCGCCGTGCTCGTACCAGTCGTCGCCGATGAGCTCGCTGGGGTGCTGCGTGCGATCCGAACCGTTGCCGCAAGCCATCGCGTCGACCGCGCAATACTTGTCGCAGCCCCAGCAGATGCGCTCGGGGTGCGCGGGGTGCAGCGGGAACTTCTTTGCCACGGCTGCTAGGCCGGCGCGCCGCCAATCCCCCGCCGACCGAGCCGGTTGAGCCAGAACGAAGCCATGATGACGATGCCGCCGAGCGCGAGGCGCTGCAGGTCGGTATCGCGGTTCCAGATCAGGACATTGACGATCAGCCCGGCCGGGACGTGCAGCTCGTTCATGATGGCCAGCACGCCGGCGTCGACCTGCGTGCTGCCCTTGGTCCACCAGAACATGCCGAGCGCCGTCGCGAACAGCCCCATCCAGACGAGGACGCCCCACTGCACGGTCGTCGTCGGCATCTTCGCCGGGTCGCCGAAGAGCAGCCACGACGGCAGGGCGATCAAAAGCGCGCCGAGGAAGAAGTGGCCGAAGAAGCGGTACAGGGGCTGGCTCGGCTTGTAGTGCAAGAGCAGCCGGCGGCAAAGCACCTGGCCGGCGGCGAAGGTCGCGTTGGCGATCTGCAGCAGGACGAAGCCGAGCAGGTAGTCGCCCTGCAGGGGCTTGAAACGGATGATGATGCCGCCGGTGACAGCGACGAGCGCGGCGAGCATCGCCCAGCGATTGAAGCGGCCGATCAGCGCGTCGTCGATCATCGTCACGTAGATCGGCGTGAGCACCGTGAACAGCAGCACTTCGGGGACGGTCAGCACGGTGAAGCTGCGGTAGAGGCAGGCATAGGTGATGCCGAAATGCAAGGCGCCGGCGAGCCAGAAGCCGGCGACGAGGCCCCAAGGCAGGCCACGCCCCACGGTCATGGGGACGAACACGGCTGCAGCGATCAGCACGCGGACGAGGACCGAGAGGTCGGGATCGACCTTTCCGGCGAGATACTGGCCGATCAGGCTGAACGAAAAAGCCCAGAGAACGGTGACGATGATGAGGTAGCGCATTACAACCCTGACTTCAAAAATAAGAAAAAGACGATCGAGTCGGCCGCAGTGCGAACCGCCCGCCGCCCAATATAACCCATGCGGCCATCCCGGCGCGAGACGGGCGGCTAAGGCGCCGCAAGGCCCCGAAACGGCGGCCCGCCGGCCCTCAGGGCAGCGGCCAAAGTTGCACCCCTTGCGTCAACGCGGTGCCTTAGACCTTGAACCTGCCAACGATCGTGTCGAGCTCGCGCGCCAGCTCGGCGAGGCGGTCGGCGGCCGCAGTCGTCTCCTGCGCGCCGCGCGAAGTGTGGTCGACGACTTCGGTGATCTGGTGCATGTTGGTGCTGATCTCGGCGGTCGCCTTTGTCTGTTGCTCGGCCGCCGCCGAAACTTCGTTGACCTGCTTTGTCATTTCGCTGATCCGCTCGAGGATCTTCGCGAGCGCCTTGCCGGAATCCGCCGCTTTCTGGCTGCCGATGGCCACTTCCCCGACCCCGGTCTCCATCGCCATCACGGCGGCGCTGGTCTCGCTCTGGATCGCTTTGATCATTTCGCTGATTTCCGTGGTCGCGTTGCGCGTGCGCTCGGCGAGCTTGCGCACTTCGTCGGCGACCACCGCAAAGCCC
>CAZALA010000080.1:0-17129 GCA_964485725.1 uncultured Propionivibrio sp.
CGCATCCTCTCCTACTGCGCGCAGGGCCGCCTCGACTTCGCCCGCGGCGTCGCCACCGACCCCTTCCGGCGCCCCCTCGACGAGCCGGCGGCCGGCATGAATCCGCAGGGGACGGCCGAACTCGACGAGCTCATCGTGCGCATCCGGCGCGACGAGAAGGTCGCGATCCTCTTGATCGAGCACGACATGAAGCTCGTCATGAACATTTCGGACCGCATCTACGTCATGGAATACGGCAAGGAAATCGCGCAGGGAACGCCGCGCGAAATCAAGTCGAACCCGCGCGTCATCGAAGCCTACCTCGGCGAGGACGCCCATGCTTGAAGCGCGCGGCATCGACACGTACTACGGCAACATCCAGGCCCTGAAGAAGGTTTCGCTCACGATCGAGGAAGGCGAGATCGTGACGCTGATCGGCGCCAACGGTGCCGGAAAGAGCACGACGCTGATGTCGATCTGCGGCGTCACGCCGCCGCGCCACGGCGAAATCCTTTTTCGCGGCGAGCCGATCCAGAAGCGTTCGGCCGAGGACATCGTCGGTCTTGGCATCGTCCAGGTTCCCGAAGGCCGGCACATTTTCCCGCAGATGAGCGTGCTCGAGAACCTCGAGATGGGCGCTTACCTGCGCCGCGACAAGACGGGCATCAAGCGCGACATCGACGAGGTCTTCGGGCGCTTTCCCATCCTCGAAAAGCGTCGCCAGCAGACCGGCGGCACGCTCTCGGGCGGCGAGCAGCAAATGCTCGCGATTTCGCGCGCCCTGCTCGCCAGGCCGAAGCTCCTGCTCCTCGACGAGCCGTCGCTCGGGCTCGCGCCGCTGATCATCCGGCAGATCTTCGAGATCATCAGCAAGATTAACAGCGAGAACAACACGACGGTCTTTCTCGTCGAGCAGAACGCCAATCAGGCGCTCAAGATCGCGCACCGCGGATACGTCATGGAGAACGGCGCGATCACGCTCGAAGACCGCGCCGACCGGCTGCTCGCCAACGAGGACGTGAAGAAGGCCTACCTCGGCATGTAGCGCCTCCGGCCTGCCAGGGCCTAAGCGCACGGCAGCCGCCGAGCCGGCCTGCCCCGGGCGGCGCGCGCTTAAATCTGCGCTGTGTATTGCATCGCACCGACGATTCTTGCGTCCCCTGAGAAAATGCATTTGACCTTGGCGCCATCGCCCGGGCAGTTTCGGCACCGTCTGCGCGAGGGAATCGCGGGGGCCGAGCCTCTCTCAATTTTCATGACCCAAGGAGTTTTCCCATGAAAAAAACGACCATCGCGTCGACGATCGTATCGCTAGGTCTCCTGCTTGCAAGCGGGACGGCGCTGGCTCAGGCCACTCGCGGCACCGACACCACCGGCACGCCGACGCTTCCCGGCCAGAATAACGCCGCCGGCGACGTCACCAACACCGGACCGACGGCAAACGAGCCGCGGCGAGCAACGACCGACAACAAGGCGACGACCAAGCGCTCGAACAAGGATTCGACCCAGTCCAGGGATTCGTCATCGAGCAGCGCTTCGACCTATCCTTCGTCGGGCAGCACCGCGGGCACGGGTACGGTCACTCCCGGCCAGGCGTCGAGGCCCTCCTCAAGCTCGACCGCGGCAAGCGGTCCTGCGACCGACGCCAAGAGCACTTCGTCGGTCGGTTCCTCGACAGCGCCGTCGACGAGCTTTCCCAACAGCCCGTCGCGCGATCCCGCCAAGGGCGGCTCGGGCGGCGACTCGGGCGGCGGTTCCCGGTAGGCGGGTAAGCTGAGTTTGGCCGTCCTCTTCTCACCCCGGACAGGGGCCGCGAAGGGATGGCTTGACAGATAGACGGGCAACGGCGCGCGACAGCTAAGGGCTGCGCGCGCCGTTCTGCACGAGGCAGACGCCAAAGTCCCTGGCGCCGCGCTCGCCGATGTCGCAGTTGCCCGACACATTCTCGGGCAGGATCAGCTTGCGGCCGTCGAAGAAGGCAGGATCGGCAGCGTCGACGAGGCCCGGCCTTGCCGCCTCGGTGTCGCTGGCGGCGTCGCGATTCGCACTGCCCCGCACCGCGCCTGCGTGGGCAGCGCCGGCTACAGGCCCGCCGCTTGGCGGGCTGGCGCCGGCGCGATGCGACGCCGTCGTCCGCATCGCGTGCGGATTTTGCGCATTCTGCGGAATGATCTCGCCGTCCGCCTTGGCGCGTTTTGGCGCTCGCGGTGATTGCGCGTCCGCGCGCCCGGCGGGATTGACGAGCGTCGCGTGGATGGCAAAGAAGAGCGCGCCGCTCAGCGCGACGAAGAAGGACGCGGCGAGCCAGCTCTTCCACGCGTCGGAACGCTTCGCGGGCGCTCTCGCCAGCGCCCGGTTGCGCTCAAACAGCAAGGGGACGACATCGGCGCGTTCGACGGCGGGCTTGACAGGCTTCGCGCTCGGGAGGCTGTGGCTGGCGCTCGGGTCTTGCGCGGCCGGCTTCCTGCTGCCCGTGCCCGGCGGCGCCTTGCCCTTGACCTTCACCACCACCACGCGGCGACTGACGCTCGCAGTCGTGTATCCCATAGCGATCTCCTGGCGACCCCGCTGCCCTGGGAAGCTGCAACGCTTCCTTTAGGCCGGTGATTTTGCGTCCCCGTCTTTCGACGGGTTTGCCCTGTTTTCAGGACCGGACGCCGAAGGGTGAACGATCGGCGCGGTGATCCACGTGCGGCGCGAGTTCATCGAGACAGGTCGGCGCCGGAACTTCGCTCGTACGAATTGAAATGGACAGCCTGAGCGAGCTGTCATTGTAAGTTGTTTTCCATAAATACGACGTAATATTGCGACTGCGCCGACGCACCCCCTACCAACAATACCAGGCCGCAGGCCGGACTTTTCCGCATGCTCGACATTCTCGCCATCACCGTCCCGATCTATCTGAGCATCGCGATCGGCTACCTTGCGACCCGTTGCGGGCTTTTCGCGAAGACCGACCGGCACGCCTTCGGCAACTTCGTCATCAAGCTCGCCGTCCCGGCGCTCCTGTTCAAAGCCTTCGCCGAGCGACCGATCGGCGAAGTGCTCAACCTTTCGTATCTCTCAGCCTATCTGCTCGGCTCGCTGATCGTCGTCGGCGCGGGTCTTCTCTGGGCGCACAGCGTGATGCGCGCCGGCCGCACGGCGAGCGCCGTGATCGCGATGGGGATGTCGTGTTCCAACAGCGTCTTCATCGGTTATCCGGTGGTTCTGCTGACGCTGCCGCCGATCGCCGGCGTCGCCATGGCGCTCAACACGACGCTTGAAAACCTCGTCGTCACGCCGCTGCTGCTCGGTCTCGCCGAGAGCGGCCGGGCGGGCTCGGGCCGCTGGCACCAGATCGTCGGCCGCTCGCTCGCGCGGCTGGCTGCCAATCCGATGATCATCGGCTTGCTCGCCGGCTTCTGCGTCTCGCTGATCGGCTGGAAATTGCCGACGCCGCTTGCCCGCACGCTCGATCTTTTCGCGATGACGACGGGCGGTCTGGCGCTCTTCGTCATCGGCAGCACGCTCGTCGGCTTGCCGATGCGGGGAATGGCCGGGCGCGTCGTCCCCGTCATCGTCGGCAAGCTCATCGTGCATCCGCTCGCGGTGCTCTTCGCGCTGTGGCTTCTGCCGGCGCTCGGCATGCCTGCCGTCGACACCGATCTGCGCGTCGCGGCAGTCGTCATGGCGGCGGTGCCGATGCTCTCGATCTACCCTATCCTGGCGCAGCTATTCGGGCACGAGGACGTGAGCGCGGCGGCGCTGCTGATGACGACGATCGCCTCCTTCTTCACCTTGAGCGGCCTGCTCTGGGCGATCAAGGCCTTGCCCATGTAGCGCCGCCCGCGCCTTTCAGGCTTTCGCTGCGTCGGTCTATCCCCTATCATGGCAAGCCCTGCGCCGGGGTCCGTGCCCGGGACCAACCGTCGCCTCTCGTTTCACGCACCGGAGAAACCATGTCGTCGCCAGCCTACAGCATCGAATCGCTGCTGCAACTTTCCGAGGACCTTTTCGTTGCTGCCGGCATGGACGCCGACAAGGCCAGGGCCGTCGCCAAGGTCCTCGTCACCGGCGACATGGTCGGCCAGCGCACGCACGGCATGGCGCTGTGCGCGCAATACCTCGGCGAAATCGAAAAAGGCCGGCTGACGACGCAGGGCGAAGCCGAGGTGCTGCGCGATTCCGGTGCGGTCTTCGTCTGGGACGGCAACTACCTGCCCGGCCCCTGGCTCGTCAGCCGCGCGCTCGCGCAGGCCTGCGACCGGGTCAAGACGCACGGCGTCGTCACCGGCGTCATCCGGCGCAGCCACCACATTGCCTGCCTCGCCTCGCTGATCGGTGAGGTCACCGCGCGCGGTTTCGTCGTCATGCTCGCGTCGTCCGATCCGTCCGCGTCGTTTGTCGCGCCTTACGGCGGCAAGGATCCGGTGTTCACGCCCAACCCGATCGCGGTCGGTTATCCGGGCAGCCAGATGCCGGTGTGGATCGACGTCAGCACCTCGATCACGACGGTCGGCATGGCGCGCCAGAAGGCCGCGGCCGACACGCCTTTCGAGCATGAATGGCTGATGGACGGCGACGGCCGGCCTTCGCGCGACCCGCACGTGATCGACCCGGGGGCCAAGGGCTCGCTGCTGCCGCTCGGCGGACGCGAATACGGCCACAAGGGCTTCGGGCTCTCGCTGATGATCGAAATGCTCACGCACGGCCTCGCCGGTTTCGGCCGTCCCGACTCGGAGAAGCGCTGGGGCGCCAACGTCTTCCTGCAGGTGCTCGACCCGGATTTCTTCGGCGGCCGCGAAGACTTCCTGCGCCAGACCGATTACACGATCGAGCGCTGCCACGCCAGCACCCCGATCGACCCGGCGCAGCCCGTGCGCCTGCCCGGTGAAATGGCGCAGCAGCGAATGCGGGCGGCGCAAGCCTCGGGAATCGACCTGTCGGCGGCGGTGCAGTCGGCGCTCAGCGATGCGGCGCGGCGCTACTCGGTGAAAATGCCCTCGCCGCTTTGATCAGCGCCCCAAAGCGGTCAGAGCACCGACAGCCAGCCGCCGTCGACGTAGATGATTTGCCCGTTGACGTAGCTTGACGCCGACGAAGCGAGATAGACGGCGGTGCCGATGAGTTCCTCGGGCTTGCCCCAACGCTGAGCGGGATTGCTGCTTTTCACCCAGGCGTCGAACTCGGGATTGTCGGCGAGCGGCTGCGTCATTTCGGTCAGCATATAGCCGGGTCCGATCGCATTGACCTGAACGTCGTGCTGCGCCCACTCGGCGGCCATCGCGCGCGTCAGCATCAGGAGGCCGCCCTTGGCGCTGCAATACGGCGCGATCGCCGGCCGCGCCGCCTGGCTGTTCACCGAGCCGATGTTGATGATCTTGCCGCCGCGGCCGCGCGCGATCATGCGCACGGCGGCCTGCCGGCCGACGATGAAAGCGCTCGTTAGGTTGGTGTCGATGACGCGCTGCCAGTCGGCGAGTTCGAGTTCCAGCAGTGGTTTGCGAAACTGGATGCCGGCGTTGTTGATCAGGATGTCGATGGCGACGCCTTCGCGATCGAGCTCGGCAAAAGCGGCAGCAACCGCCACTTCGTCGGTGATGTCGAAAGCGAGGCCCCGGAAACTGCCGCGCAGCTTGTCCCACTTCGCGCTCAGTGCCTCGACTGCCGCGTTCACGCGCGCTTCGGAAAGGTCGTTGATGAAAACGGTGGCGCCGGCTGCGGCAAGGCCCTCGGCGTAGGCCAGGCCAAGGCCGCGGGCGGCGCCAGTGACGAGCGCCGTGCGCCCGCCCAGATCAAAGGGTGAAAGTGCTGTGGCCATTGTTCTTCCTGAACATCACGGCAGTTCGTAATTCTCCATCGGCGCCCAGCCGACTTCGACGAACTGCGTCAGCGTCTTTTGCATCGCGCCGTAGGTGATGAAGTCGTGCGGCACCATGCCGTCGGGCTCGTAGGCGCGAACGAACTCGGGAATCGTGCGCAGGCGCTCGATGACTTCGGGCGCGACCGGCTCGTCGATGTGCGCTTGCCACGGTGTCGGCTCTTGCGCGGCCATCGCGGCGATGCGCGGGGCGATCGACATCACCATCCGGGCGCCGGCGAGCGCGGTCACATGGTAAGCGCCGCGCATGCCGGCCGGCATCAGCACGGCCTTATAGCCGCGCTCGGCGAAAATCGCGTAAGCGCGCTTGATCGCCGCGGTGCCGGCCTGGATGATGTCGCTCTCGCTGACTTTCGCGCCACGGTCCTGCGCGACGTCGCGCAGATAATCGTCGAGGCGGCCGACCATGATGACCGCGAAACAGCGGCCGGGCTTGATGCCGTTTTTCGCTGCGCGCGCGAGGCCCTTCATGTGGCGTTCGGCGACTGCGATCGCCTGCGGCACCGTGAAGCCGGCGGTCGCGCAAACGCTTCTGCCTTCGGCGACGCACTCTTCGAGCGCGTCGAGGCCGGCGGCCGTCACCGGCAGCTTGATGCAGATGTTCGGCGCCCATTGCGCAAGCCGGCGCGCCATTGCGAGCATGTAGGCGGAATCGCCGGGCTTGCCGGGGTTGACCTGGGCGCAGATCAGCCCCTGCTCGCCGCCGGTCTGTTCAAAAATCGGCTGCAGCTTCGCGGCGAGGTGCGAAGTGATGATGCGCGCGATTTCCTCGGCCTTCTGCGGCGGGGTCAGCGTCTTGTCGATCCCGGCGAGCATCGGCCGCCACACTTCGGGCCGCGCCACGAGCGTCGAGCGAATCAGGAAGGGATTCGTCGTCGAGCCGACGGCGCCGTTGCCCATCGCCGCTTCGAGCTCCTCGACGATTCCAGAGTCGTGCCACCACGCCGAGGGCGTCTCGCCGCTCAGCCACTTGAGGTACCGGTTTTCGCTCATTGCCATCCCCTTGAAGGTCGCGCGATTGTCTGGATTGTCTGATTTCGCCGCGCTCTGGAACGCGACTTTAGCCGTTTGTGATTTACAAAACAAATCCATTGATAGGGATGAGAGTTGCTCTTGCTGCCTCACATCCTTGGCGCTGCCGCTTTTCGAGCGCTCTCGGCAGTTCTATCGCCAGCGAGCGACAGCGGCCTGATTCGGCCCGCCGGTTCTCCCGTACAATGGCGCGACCACAATGGGGGCGGGGGCGGCGCGATGCAAACTCAGCGGCTGAACGTCAGCGTCGTCGCGCTTTTTGCGCTGACGATCTTCACGAGCGCCTACCTGCTGTTCCAGGTGCAACCGCTGATCAGCAAGTTCATCCTGCCCTGGTTCGGCGGCAGCCCGGCGGTGTGGACGACTGCCATGCTTTTTTTCCAGTGCGTGCTCTTCGGCGGCTACGTCTATGCGCATGCGCTGAGCCGCCACGGCAGCGCCCGCGTGCAAAGCACGACGCACCTGATCCTGCTCGTCTGCGCCGCGCTCCTCGCCGCCTTTGTCATCCCGGACGCAGCGCTCAAGCCGAGCGGCGACGAGTGGCCGACGGCGCGCATCCTGCTCATCCTCGGCGCCAGCGTCGGACTCCCGTATTTCTGTCTGGCGACGACCGGGCCGCTGATCCAGTACTGGTTTACGCGAACGAGTTCGAGCGCTTCGGTCTTTCGGCTTTACGCGCTCTCGAACCTCGGGTCCTTCCTGGCGCTGCTCTCTTTCCCCTACGTCTTCGAACCGATCTTCGACCTGCCGCAGCTCGGGCAGCTGTGGACCGGCGGTTTCTGGGTCTTCGCGCTGCTCTGCGCTGCCGTGACACTTTACGTGCGGCGCTTCGCCGACGCCTCGCCCGCAGACGCCGTTCCCGGCACGGAAGACTCGCTCTCTGACGCCGGCCGCCCGGCGACGCTGCAGCGCTTCTTATGGGTGGCCTTGCCGGCGCTGGCCTCGCTCGCTTTCATCGCGACGACCGATTACGTGAGCCATCACATCGCGCCCGAACCGCGTCTGTGGATCGCGACGCTCGGGCTCTATCTCGTGACTTTCATCATTACATTCGACCATCCGCGCTGGTATCAACGCAAATGGGTCGCCACCGCCTGTCTTGCCGCGGTCGCTTTCCTCAGCGGACGCGACGAAGTCCTCGAATTCTTCGGCGTGGAATGGGACTACAGCGTCACCGCGGTGCGCTGGATCAACTTGAGCGCGATGTTCCTGGTCTGCTTCATGAGCCACGGCGAGCTTTACCGCCGGCGCCCCAAGCACCCCCGCTACCTCACCGAGTTCTACCTTTTGATGTCCTTCGGCGGCGCCTGCGGCGGCCTCTTCGTCGCGCTCGTCGCCACCAACCTCTTTCCCGATTATTACGAATGGCCGCTCTACCTCGTCGCCACGATCGTCCTTGGCGCTTCGGTGCTCGCCGCCGAGGCGAAAGCTCGGCGCGCCGGGCCCGGAATCGCCTGGCTCGCTGGCGCGGGACTGTGCGCGCTCGTCCTCTTCTGGGAAGACCCCTTGCACTGGCGCCCGGAGGATGTGAGCGAGGGGTACAGCAAAATCCGTCTTTATCAGTCGCGCAATTTCTATGGCACGATCTCGGTCGACGAGCTGCGTTTTGCGCAGGACCCCGCGCAAAGCTTCCGCGTCTTCTTCAGCGGCCGGGTGACGCACGGCCTCCAGTATCTCGACCCGGCCAAGCGCCGCCTCCCGGTCAGCTATTACGGCGAGGAGAGCGGCGTCGGCGAAACGCTGAACTACGCGAAATCACGCCACGGCAGCCTCGACGTTGCGATCATCGGCCTCGGCGCGGCGACGCTCGCGACTTACGCGCGGGCAGAGGATCGCTACGACTTCTACGAGATCAATCCGACAGCGGTCGCGGTCGCCGACGAGTGGTTCGACAATCTATCGACCTGCCTCGCGCAGAGCAAACGGATCATCGTCGGCGATGCTCGCCTCAAGATGGAGGAACTCCCGGACAGCGTCCGTTATGACGTCATCGTTCTCGACGCCTTTACCGGCGGCTCGGTGCCGATCCACCTGCTGACGCGGGAGGCCTTCCAGACCTACGAGCGGCATCTGAAACCCGGCGGCTTCATCGCCGCCCACATCACCAACGGCTATCTCAATCTCTACCCGGTCGTGCGCGGCCAGGCCGAGGCCCTGAAAATCGGCTTCCGCAACAAGTACCAAAGCGACGATCCCGACCGGCACATCCGCCGCAACCAGTGGTTCGTCATGACCAATGACCGCGAGTATCTTGCGCGCCATCCTTCGGTGAACCGCAGATATCTGGACGCGGACGGCAAACTGCTGCGCGAGGAAGACCCCAGCCTGCCCAATGTCCGGCTATGGACCGACCATTTCAGCAGCCTCAATGCGATTGAATTGAGCGATTGATTCGGAACGGTCGGGCGCAATGACCGAAGGGTCCCCCAGGGGGATTTCCTTCGGGGCACAATGCGCCGTCAGCGGCTGCGTCAGGACTCGAGCAGGATGCGGCGAGCGCGCTCGACGCCGAGGCGGGGACTCGTCAGGACCGGGATCGAGATCTGCGACAGATAGGGCTCGAGCGTGATCATGCTGCCCTGCGCCAGGACGATGACGTCGTTTTCTTTCTGCGCCTTCTTCAGGAGATCGATGACGAGCTGGTCGTGCTTCTCGCGGTTCTTTTCTTTCATCAGCACGTCGAGCGCGCCGTCGGCCAAATAGTTCTTGATCTCGAGCGGTTTGCCGCGCGCGGCCTGTGCCAGCGCCGATGCCGTCGGCTTGAGCGTCGCTGCGGCGGTGGCGGCGATGCCGATCCGGCTGCCGATCGACACCGCTTTCTCGGCCATGCCGTCGTCGACCATGACGATCGGAATGCGCACCATCTTGCGCGCGCATTCGACGCCTTCGCGCGTCGACGAACACTGGCTGAAAATCATGTCGGCACCGGCGGCTTCGGCGGCGACGCAATACTGGCTGATGCGCTGGATGATCGACGGCGTGATGCTGCGATTGACGTTGAGCGTGTTCAAGAGATCTTCATCGACGAGGTTGGAAAGATGCGCTTCCGGAATGATCTCGGCGAAGAGTTGATTGAAAGTCTGGAACGACACCATGCTCGTCTGCAGCAATACGATCTTTTTCATTTTGAATTCTTTCAATGGGTCAATGGCTGCAAGGACTCTCTTGCAGGAGGCGCCTGCGCTAAGGACGGCGCTCGCGAGGGGAGAGACAATACCCGCGTGTTTTGGTTCGCGCAACGTGGTCTTTCAGCAGCGCTCGCCCGCGCGCGTCAGAGCGCCGACCCAAGCCCGTAGGGCGCCGGCGTCAGATTCACGATCTTGTGAAAAAGTTCGGCGAACTCGCCGGCAGCGCCCGTGTAGGGGTTGAAGTTCGCCGAGAATTCGGCGTCAAGCTCGCGCCAGTCGTCTTCGCTCAGGACCTCGCGGGCAAGCGGCAGCAGCTCGCCCTCCTCGAGTCTCAGGTGCTGCCAGTTGAAATCGAGATAAGCTTGGGCGAGCGCGTCGAAAGCGGCAAAACCGGCGGCACCGACGCTTTGGTAGTGAATCAGCGCCTGCAGCAGCGCCTGCGTCATGCGCGCCCCGTCGCGATGCTGCTGTTCGAGCGTGGCGATGAGTTCGCCGGCTTTCTGCGAGCGGCTGCGCAGCTTCGGAAAGAGGTAGCCGTCCTCTTTCGGATGGTGCACTTCTTCGGGAACGAGCGTGATGTAATCGACCATCGCGGCGAGCAGCCGGAAATCGGGTTGCAGCTTGCCGCTGCGCGTGCCCTCGACGACAAAGCGCAGCGCCTGCAGGACGGCGGCGAGCGCGCGGTGCTCGTCGTGAATGATGTCGATGGTTTTCATTGCGCTTCCTTCATCTGTCGCCTCACGCGTTCGCTGCCTCAGGTGGCGCCGACACTGAGCCAGCGGTCGAGCTGGCTGCGCTGCTTGCGCAGCGTTTCGCTCGCTCCCGAGTAGACGACGCGTCCGCGTTCGAGGACGAGCGCCCGGCGCGTGAGCGGCAGGATCTGCTGCGCATGCTGTTCGACGAGGATCACCGCGAGCTCGCCCGAGCCGACCATGCGCCCGATGATGCCGAGCAGGTCCTGGACGATCAGCGGCGCGAGGCCCTCGAGCGGCTCGTCGAGCAGGAGCAGGCGCGGATTGGTCATGAGCGCGCGCGCGATCGCGAGCATCTGCTGCTCGCCGCCGGAAAGCTGATTGCCCATGTTGCGGGCGCGCTCCTCGAGGCGCGGAAACATCGCGTAGACGCGCGCGAGCGTCCAGGCTCCGGGGCGAGCGGCGACGGTGAGGTTCTCCTCGACCGAGAGCGAGGCAAAGATGTCGCGCTCCTGTGGCACCCAGCCGATGCCGAGCTGAGCGCGCGCATGGCCGGGCAGCGCGGCGAGGTCCTGGCCGCCAAAAACCATGTGCCCCGACTTGAAGTCGGTCGCGCCCATCAGCGTCGCGAGCAGCGTCGTCTTGCCCATGCCGTTGCGCCCGAGCAGCGCCAGGCTCTCGCCCTGAGCGAGCGAGAAGGAAACGTCCTCGAGCACGAGCGAGTCGCCGTAGCCGGCGCACAGCGCATCGACGGCAAGGAGCGGGGAAGCGTCGGGGCCGGCCCGCCCTGCGCTCGCGCCTTCGGGCACTTCGTAGGGTTGGTACGCTCCGTACGCCTCAGCCATAGATCGCCTCGCCGAGATAGACTTCCCTGACCCGCCTGTCGCGGGCAATTTCCTCGGGCGCGCCTTCGGTGAGCACGACGCCGTTGACGAGCACTGAAATGCGGTCGGCGAAACGGAATACGAGGTCCATGTCGTGTTCGATGAGCACGATCGTCACCTCGCGCGGCAGCTCTCCGATCGTCTCGAAGAGTTCGCGGCTCTCGCCCGCCGGCACGCCGGCCGCGGGCTCGTCGAGGAGCAGCACCTGCGGTCGCGCGGCGAGGGCGAGCGCGATTTCGACGAGGCGCTGCTTGCCGTAAGCCAAATGACGCGTGCGCGCGTTGGCCGCTTCACCGAGGCGCAGGCGGGTGAGCAAGGCCGCCGCCTCGTCGATGGCGGCCTCGTGGCTCGCGACCGGCGCCCACCAGTTCCAGCCGAGCCCCAGGCGTTCGCACACCGCCATCGTCACCGCTTCGAGCACAGTGAGATCGGCGAACAGGCGGTTGATCTGGAAAGTGCGCGCGAGGCCGCGCTTGACGCGCCGGTGCTGCGCGAGGCGGGTGAGCTTCTCGCCCTTCAGGTACACCTCGCCGGCGGTCGGTTCGAGAAAGCCCGTGAGCAGGTTCACGAGCGTCGTCTTGCCGGCGCCGTTCGGCCCGATCAGGGCATGACGGGCGCCGGCCTCGACCGCCAGCGTGACGTCGTTGATCGCCGCAAAAGCGCCGAACTTCTTGGTCAGCTGTCGCGTCTCGAGGACCGCGCTCATGGTCTCGCCCCCGCTTGCCGACGCGCGTTTTGCAGCAGGCGCGCCTGCAGGCGCTGGGCGATTCCCATGATGCCGTCGCGCGCAAAGAGCACGACGAGGACGAGCGCCGCGCCGAGCCAGAATTGCCAGTACTGCGGATTGAGATCGGCGAGCAGGTGGTGCGCGCTCATGAAGACGATGGTGCCGATCAGCGCGCCGTAAAGGCAGCCGCTGCCGCCGAGCACGAGCATCAGCATGATCTCGGCCGAACGCGTGAAGGCGAGGACGTCGAGCGAGACGAATTGCGTCGTCTGCGTGAGCAGCGCGCCGGCGACGCCGGCGTAGGCGGCGCCGAGCGTATAGGCGGCGACGAGGCGGGCATGCACCGGCGCGCCGAGCGCCGGCATGCGCGCGGCGTTCTGGCGGATGCCGCGCAGCGAGGTGCCAAACGGGCTGTTGACGACGCGCCGCGCCACCCAGAAGAGGACGAAGAGCACGCTCACGCTGTACCAGTAAGCGGTCTTGCCGTAGAGGTCAAAAGCGAAGAGGCCGAAAAGCTTCGTCATTTCGACGCCCTGCAGGCCGTCGACGCCGCCCGTAAACGCGGTGAGCTTGTTGGCGGCCTCGAACAGCATCATGGCGACGCCGAGGGTGACCAGGAGTCGCGTGAGATCGGTGCCGCGCAGGACGAGAAAGCTCGTCAGGAAGCCGGCGCCGGTGGTGAGGCAGGCTGCGAAGGCGAGGCCGAGGAGCGGGTCGCCGTAGCCGTATTTGGCAAGCAGGCCGGCGGCGTAGGCGCCGAGTCCGAAAAAAGCGGCGTGGCCGAGCGTGACGATGCCGGCGTAACCCAGGATGAGGTCGATCGAGAGCGCGAAGAGCGCGGTGATCGCGATCTGCGAGAGCAGGGACAAGCTCTGCGGGAAAACGAAATAGGCGAGGAGCGGCAGCAGCCAGAAGACAATTTCGGGCAGACGCCAGGCCGCCGCCCGCCGCAGCGGTTCGCGATCGAGTTTGCCGTCGATCCCGGGAAGAGCGCCCGCCGAGGCGGCGCGGGCCTGTCTCTGGGCATCGTCGAAAGCCGGCTCGCGCACCATGGCCCCTTCGCCCTATCGCGCCAGCGGCCGGCCGAAGAAGCCTTGCGGCCGCAGCAGCAGCATCACGACCATCACCGCGTAAATAACGAAGGCGCCAATCTGCGGCAGATAGTATTTTCCGGCGACATCAACGACCCCGAGCATCAGCGCAGCGAAGAGCGAGCCCTTGATGTTGCCGCTGCCGCCCACGGCAACGACGATCAGAAAATAGACGATGTATTTCAGCGGAAAGCCGGGGTCGAGGCCGAGCAGCTCGATGCCGAGCGCGCCGCCGAGGCCCGCGAGCGCCGAGCCGAGCGCGAAGGTCAGCGTGAACACGCGCTCGACGTTGATCCCGAGCCCGCGCGCGACGCGCGGATTGTCGACGGCGGCGCGCAGCTGGGCGCCGAAGCGAGTGCTCGCAACGAGCCATTGCAGGGCGGTCGCGAGGACGAGACCGACGACGATCAGGAAGAGGCGATAGACGCCGATGTCGATCCCCGGCAGCTTGATCTGGCCCTTGAGGAAATCGGGGAGGACGAAAGGCTGCTGCTGCGCGCCGAAGAAATAGTGCGCGCTCGCAATCGCCATGAAAGTGAGCCCGATCTAGAACAGCACCTGGTCGAGGTGCGAGGCCGCGTAGAGGCGTCGATAGAGCGTGCGTTCGAGAATGACGCCGGCGAGCGCCGCCGTCAGCGCGGCGAGCGGCGTCGCGACGAGAAAGGGGACGCCGCCGCGCGCGAGCAGGAGCGCGCAGGTGTAGCCGCCGACCATGGCGAAAGCGCCGTGCGCGAGGTTCACGAAATTCATGAGACCGAGCGTCACCGACAGACCGACGCTGATCAGGAAGAGCAGCATGCCTTCGGCGAGTCCATCGAAAATGACCGTCATCAAGCGCGACCCTTTGCCAGTGATTCGGAGAAGTCGTCATTCCGGGGCAAGCCGGAATGACGACCGAGCACCGTCACTTTACTGCTTGCCGGGGTCCTTGAACTCGGGAACCTGATCGAATTCGACGTTCTGCAGCTTGCCGGCGACTTTTTCGACCTTGCGCACATAGACCGTCTGCACGATGTCGCGCGTCGCCGGGTCGATCATCACCGGGCCGCGCGGGCTCGTCCATTTCATGCCGCGCGCGGCGGCGATGAATTTCTCGGCGTCGGCGTCGCCGCCGGTCTTCTTCAGCACCGCGTCGATCAGATGCATGCCGTCATACGCGCCGACCGCCATGAAGTTCGGCCGGTCCTTGGGGAAAGCCTTGTAGTAGGCCTTGGTGAAAGCCGCGTTCTCGGGCGACTTGTGCGCCTCGGAGTAGTGGTAGGCAGTGATGACGCCGAGCGCCGAATCGCCGATCGCGTCGAGGACGTCCTCGTCGAGGAGATCGCCGGTGGCGATCAGGCGAATGCCGGCCTGCGCGAGCCCGCGCTCCTCGAAGCCTTTCATGAAAGCCACGCACATCTCGCCGTTGGGAACGAAAAGGAAGACCGCTTCGGGCTTCGTGTCCTTGACCCGCTGCAGGTAGGGTGCGAAATCGGGGTTGGCGATTGGCACGCGCACCTCGCCGACGATCTCGCCGCCGGCGGCGGTGAAGGTCTTCTTGAACTGCGTTTCGGCGTCGTGGCCGGGGCCGTAATCGGCGACCAGCGTGAACACTTTCTTGATGCCGTTCTTCGCCGCCCAGCTCGCGATCGGCGCGGTGACTTGCGGCAAGGTCATCGAGGTGCGCACGATGTAGTTCGATTTCGTCGTGATCGCCGACGTCGCGGCGTTCATGATCACCATCGGCTTCTTCGCCTCGGTTGCGAGCGGCGCGACGGCGAAGGCTTCCGGGGTCAGGCTGAAACCGGCGAGGATGTCGACCTTGTCCTGGATGATGAGCTCCTGCGCCCGCCGCCGGGTGGCGTCGCCCGCCGTCCCCGGCGAATCGTCCTTGAGGATGATCTGCACCTTGCGCCCGGCGATCGTCTCGCCGTGCTGTGCGAGATAAAGCTTGATGCCGTTGCTGATCTGCTTGCCGTGCGAGGCGAAAGGACCGCTCATCGGCACGATCAGCCCGATCTTGAGGTCGGCGGCTTGCGCGAGGCCCGGGAATGCCGCGGAGAGGGAAGCCAGCGCGACGAACGCGACGAGAGCCAGGCGTGCGACGCGAAGCAGGAACGCCGCGCTGGCCATCCTTTGCAGCTCTTTCATGTATGCCTCCTTTGGTCGTTGCCGTGCACGCGCTCCGGCTTGGGCTATGATTGTGATGGACGCTTGACAAGGATGTCGCCGCTGCGTTCAATCTTCGCTCTGCCAGGCGGCGAGCGATAATCATGCAGCGCCTCGGCTTGCCGAACAATCCGGATTGAATACTAGTAGTTATCGTTTTCTGTTATAGCCGCTGATCGCCGGGGCCGCGGGGGGCAACGATGAATCTCAAGCAGCTGGAATACTTCGTGCGGGTCGCGGAACTCGGCAGTTTCAGCAAAGCCGCCCTCGTCCTCAATATCGCACAGCCGGCGCTGTCGCGCCAGGTCCGGCTGCTCGAGACCGACCTCCACGTCACGCTGCTCACGCGCACCGGCCGCGGCGTCGTGCTCACCGAGCCTGGCAAGCGACTTTTCGACCACAGCGTCGTCATCCTGCAGCTCGTCGCGCGCGCCACCGAGGACATCGAGGCGGCGCGCGACGTGCCGAGCGGGCGCATCGTCATTGGCCTGCCGCCGAGCATGGGGCGGCTGCTGACGCTGCCGCTCGTCGAGAGCTTCCGCCGCACGCTGCCGCAAGCCAGGCTCGTCATCGTCGAAGGCCTGTCAGCGCACCTCACCGAGTGGATCGCCACCGGCAGGATCGATCTTGCGCTCGTGCTCAATCCCGAGCCCAATCCGGCGATCGAAGTCACGCCGCTGCTCGACGAGCCGCTCGGGCTCGTCGGCCCGGCGAAGCCGAGCAAAGCGGCAAGGAGCGCGAGCGCCGGCAAGAACGAGCAGGCGCCGATCGCTTTTAGCGAGCTCACCGCCTATCGGCTGATCCTGCCCGAGCGCAGCCACGTGCTGCGCAGGCTCCTGGAAACGCACGCGGCGCAGGTGTCGATGAAGCTCGACGTCGAC
Source organism: uncultured Propionivibrio sp. (assembly GCA_964485725.1). GTDB lineage: Bacteria > Pseudomonadota > Gammaproteobacteria > Burkholderiales > Rhodocyclaceae > Propionivibrio. The sequence goes on from CAZALA010000080.1 coordinate 16,426, forward strand.
ATCGAGGTCTCGAGCGTGCAGTCGATTCTCGAACTCGTCACCGCCGGCTACGGCCACGCGGTGCTCTCGCGGACGGCGCTGCGCGCCTCGGGGCGGCCCGCGGCCTTCGCCTTCAGGCCGCTCGTCAAACCTGCGATCGACAGCAAGTTCTTCCTGGCGGTGTCGGCGCACAAGCCGGCGACGCCGCTCGGGCGCGTGGCTTTCCGCATGCTGCAGGAACTGATGCTCGCCACTGCCGCGCAGAGCATCGAGGCGGCAAGCCGCTCCCATATCAAAACGAGATAGCTAGTAGTGCGCGCGCCGGCTTGGCCGGCCGCTTTGCCGTGGTCAGAATCGGAGCATCCTGCGCGGCGCTGCCGCGCCTTACCGGAAAACGCGACATGACCGAATACAACGAAGCCTTCAAGGACATCCCGGGGACGGTCGTTTTCGACGCGACGCAGTCGCGCCTCGGCTTTCAGCTGAACCAGTTCTGCATGTCGCTGATGAAGGCGGGCAACCGCGCCGACTTCAAGGCCGACGAAGCCGCTTACCTGAAGAAGTTCGCGATCAGCGAGGCGCAGCGCGCAGCGGTTCTCGAGCGCGACTACAATCGCATGATCGCGCTCGGCGGCAACATCTATTTCCTCGCCAAGATCGGCGCCACCGACGGCCATTCCTTCCAGTATCTCGCCGCCAGGATGAGCGGCGTCAGCGAAGCCGAT
>CAZALA010000081.1:0-16760 GCA_964485725.1 uncultured Propionivibrio sp.
CTACAGCTCGGCGCAGGTCATGCGCGCGCTCGAGGCGGTGTTCAAGGAAACGATGCCGAGCGAAATGGGCTACGACTACATGGGGATGTCGTACCAGGAGTGGCGCGCCGAACAGGGCGTCTCGCCGATGGTGATCTTCGGCTTCTCGCTGCTCTGCGTTTTCCTCATCCTCGCCGCGCAGTACGAGAGCTGGTCGCTGCCCTTATCGGTCCTGCTCGGGACGCCGATCGCGATCGCCGGGGCTTTTGGCGCCTTGCTGCTGCGCGGGCAGGAGAACAACATCTACGCGCAGATCGGCCTCGTCATGCTGATCGGGCTGGCCGCCAAGAACGCCATCCTGATCGTCGAATTCGCCAAGATGGAACACGAGAAAGGCGAGCTTTCGCTCATCGAGGCGACGCTCGAGGGCGCGCGCCTGCGCCTGCGGCCGATCCTGATGACCTCCTTTGCCTTCATCCTCGGCTGCGTTCCGCTCGCGATCGCGCAGGGCGCCGGCGCGATCTCGCGTCAGGTCATGGGCACCACCGTGATCGGCGGCATGCTCACCGCTTCCTTCATCGCCATTTTCATCATCCCGGTGACCTTCTACGTCGTCGAAAAAATGAGCGGCGCCAAGCACCCGCCGCCGGTCGCGGGGAAAGCCGCTGGCCCGCTACCGCCGACCGCGGTGGCGCCCGCCACCGGCGGCGCGGGAGACCACCATGGCTAAGCGCCCGCTCCGCCTGCGCGTTTTCGTGCTTGCCCCGCTCGTCGCCCTGATGCTCTCCGGGTGCATGATCGGCCCCGATTATTTCCGCCCCTTCTTCGACACGCCGCCGGCGTGGCGAGTCAGCGACGCCGCCGCCAAGGACCTCGCCAACACCGCGTGGTGGCGACAGTTCGACGACCCGGTCCTGAACGAGCTGATCGCGACCGCCCTGCGCGAGAACAAGGACCTCCTGATCGCGACCGCGCGCATCGACGAGTATGCCGGCTACTACGGCGTCTCGCGCTCGGGCCTCTTCCCGCAGGTCGGCGTCGGCTACGACGTATCGAAGCAGCGCATTCCCATCGCGGGCGGCAACGACAGCACCACCTACAACAGCTACTCGGCGCTCTTTAACGTCAGCTGGGAAATCGACCTCTGGGGCAGGATCCGCCGCCAGAACGAAGCGGCTCGCGCGCAGCTTCTTGCCAGCGAGGAAGGCCGGCAGGCCGTCATCCTCTCGCTCGTCGGCAATGTCGCCGGCGCTTACGTGAGCTTGCGCGACCTCGACCGGCAGCTGCAAATCTCGGTGGACACGGCAAATACGCGCAAGGCCTCTTACCAGGTGTTCAAGGACCGTTACGAGGGCGGCGTGATTTCGCTGCTCGAGCTCTACCAGAACAAGTCGCAGTACGAAGAAGCGCTGGCGTCGATCCCGGCGCTCGAAAAGGCCATCGCGCAGCAGGAGAACGCGATCTCGATTCTCCTCGGGCGCAATCCCGGGCCGATCCTGCGCGGCAAGACGATCAGCGCGCTTGCGCCCCCGGCGATTCCCGAGGGACTGCCCTCGAGCCTGCTGGAACGCCGCCCTGACCTGCGCGTCGCCGAGCAGAACCTGGTATCGGCGAACGCGCTGATCGGCGCCGCGAAAGCGGCTTACTACCCGACGATCTCGCTCACCGGCCTGCTCGGCGTCGCGAGCGGCGGCCTCTCCAACCTCTGGAGTTCCGATTCGAAGGCATGGCAGTACGCGGGCAGCGTCGGCATGCCGATCTTCACCGCCGGGCTTCTCGCCGGGCAGGTCGAGGTCGCAAACGCGCAGCAGCAGCAGGCGCTCTTCAACTACCAGAAGGCGGTGCAGAACGCTTTCCGCGAAGTCAATGACGCGCTGATCGACCAGGACCGCAGCAGCGCCCAGCTCGCGGCGCAGGCGCAGCAGGTCGAGTCGCTCACGCAGTACGCGGAGACGGCGCGCCTGCGCTACGAGAATGGCTACACGAGCTTCATCGAAGTGCTCGACGCCGAGCGCAGCCTGTTCAACGCGCAGCTCCAGTACACGCAGACGCAACAGGTGCGCCTGCAGGCGATGATCAATCTCTACAAGGCGATGGGCGGCGGCTGGGTCGCCGAGGCGGACAGGCTGACCGTCGCCGAGCAGAAGAAGTAAGCGGCGCGCAGGCGAAGAAAAAGGGCCGCGCGAGATGCCGAGCTCGCGCGGCCCTTTTTGCTGATGAGCGTTTCAGATGCGGCCGTACTTGGCGAGCCCGGTGCGCAGCGACTTCTCACTGATGATGAGCTTGGCCTGCTCGAGTTCGCGCGCGTCGATTTCGGCGGCCATCTTGAGCACCGCCTCGGCGTGCTCGATCGGAACGACGATGACGCCGTCGATGTCGGCGACGATGATGTCGCCCGGGTGCACGATGACGCCGCCGATCTGCACCGGCACCTGCGAGGCGACGGTCTTGTAGCGGCCGAGCGTCGTTCCCGGCGAGACGCTGCGCGCGTAGATCGGGAAGTCGTAGTCGCGCCGGATCTCGGCGAGGTCGCGGACGCCGCCGTCGAGCACGGCGCCGGCATGCTGGTTGGCGACGGCACCGGCGGTCATCAGTCCACCCCAGACGGCGACGTTGGCGACGCCTTCGACGCTGATGCAGATGACGCTGCCGGCAGGGCTCTCGTCGATCAGATCGAGCGCGTGCTGCGGCGGCAGGAATTCGTCGGTCGCCACTTCGAGGATGGTCACCGCCGGCCCGCAGATGCGCTTCTCGTTGATGCGCGGCTTGATGCCCTCGTCCATGAAGCCGCGTCGGCCGGCCACCTTGTCGATCGAGTCGGCGATCGAGGCGGTGGCGATCTTTGCAAAGCCTTCGATCAGTTCTTTGAGTTCCATGTCTGTCTCACTTTTTCTGGTTCAGGAGAAACGGGCCGGCGGGATTGCGCGGCCCGCACTGTTCAGGCTTCCCAGCGATTCACCCAATTGAGCGGCGAGCCGCCGCGCAAAACGCGCACGACTTCTTCTGCGGCCTTGCGCTGCAGGTCCTGCACCGACTCTTCCGAATACCAGCCGGCGTGGTCGGAAGCGACGACGTTGTCGAGCTTGAGCAAGGGGTTGTCGGCGCGCACCGGCTCTTCGGCAAAGACGTCGAGGCCGGCGCCGAAAATGCGGTTTTCGCGCAGCGCCTCGGCGAGCGCCGCCTCGTCGATCAGCGGCCCGCGCGCGGTGTTGATCACGATCGCCGTCGCTTTGAGCATCGCGATGCGCTCGCGGTTGAGGATATGGCGCGTGTCAGGGGTGAGCGGCGCATGGATCGAGATCACGTCGGCCTGCCGGCAGAGCTCATCAACGCCCACCGACTCGACCTCGTCGGGCAGCCTGGCGTAGGGGTCGTAGGCGAGGACGCGCGTGATGCCCAGGCCGCGCAGCTTGCGCGCCAGCGCCGCGGCGATGCGGCCGTAGCCGATCAGCCCGAGCGTACGGCCGGCGATGCGATAGATCTTCTGCGCCGGCCCGATTCCCCAGGCGCCGCCTTTCACTTCCCGGTCGCGCGAAGCGACGCGGCGGGCGACCGCCATGAAGAGCGCGACGGCCTGATCGCTGACTTCCTCGGTGCCGTAGTCGGGAACGTTGGCAACCGGGATCTGCTTGGCCTTCGCCGCCGCGAGATCGACGTTGTCGACGCCGATCCCATAACGGACGATCGCCTTGCAGCGCTGCATGTCGGCGATGACCGAGGCATCAATCGGCGATTCGCGCAGCAGCACCGCGTCGGCGTCGGCGACGGCCTCACGGACCTTGCCGACGTCGCCGCGGCAGGGGGCGAGGACAAAGTCCGCGCCGACCCCCGCGAGGATGCGCTTTTCGCTCTCGTAGCTGTCGTAGCCATCGTCGATGGCCACGACTTTCAAGGATGCACTCGCCATTATTTCTTGTTCGCCTCGATCGCGGCCATCAGCTTGTCGACCCACTCCTTGCCGATTTCCTTTTCAACGTAGGCGCGCACGACGGGCTGCGCGATGGCGCGGAACTGCGCGACTTCGGCCGGGTTGAGCTCGGTGACTTCCATGCCGAGCTTGGTCAGGACGGCCTTGGCGGAGAGGTCCTGGTCGCTCGTCATCTTGCGATGCACGTCGCGGGCGATCCTGGTCGCTTCGTTGATCGTCTGCTGCTGCGCGCTCGTCAGCTTCTGGTAGAACTTGTCGTTGATCAGGTAGGCGTGGATGCTCCAGACGTGGCCGTCGAGGGTCGCGTACTTCTGATACTGGTAGAGGCTGCCGGCAATGATGTTGGTGACGCCGTTTTCCTGGCCGTCGACGACCTTCGATTGCAGCGCCGTCGGCAGTTCGGCCCAGGGAATCGCCGAGGCTGATCCACCAAAGGATTCGACCAGCGCCTTATAGACCGGGCTCGGCTGGATGCGGATCTTCATGCCCTTCAAGTCGGCCGGTGATTTGATCGGGCGCAGGCTGTTCGTGAAATGACGAACGCCGTTATCGGCGATCGCGAGCATGCGCACGCTGCCCGTCGTCTTCAGCATCAGGTCGGCAAATTCCTGGCCGAACTTCGTATCGTAAACGCGCCAGGCGTGCGCGTGGTTTTCGTAGAGATAGGGAATGCCGAGAATGGCGACCGGCTTGAAGATCACGGCGACCGCGCCGTCGTGCGGCACCGCCATTTCGAGCGTGCCGAACTTCAGCGCTTCCATGACCTCGGCGTCCTTGCCGAACTGGTTGGCCGGGTAGATCTGGACCTTGATCGCGTTGTTCGTGTTCTTCTCGACGTAGTCCTTGAACAGCAGCGCGGCCTTGTGCTGCGGCTGGTCCTCGGCGGCCGGCTGGAAGTGCGCGTACTTGAGAACGAGCGGGTCGGCGGCCGACGCGAACGTGGGGGCGAGCGCGAGCGTTGCGGTGGCGATGGTGGCGATGGCGGCGGCAATGAGGGTTCTGCGCTTTTGCGATGACATGCTTTCTATCTCCTGTTGTAAGTGGTGTTGCGGCTCAGGTGAACAAAGGTTCTTCATCAACGGGTAAAACCAAGCCACGCCGGCACCGTCGTGCTGATCGCCGGAAACAGAATGACGAGGAGCAGCACGGTGAGCTCGGCGAGCAGGAAGGGGACGATGGCTTTGCAGATGCGCTCGAATTTGAGGCGGCTCACCGAGGTGATGACGAAGAGCACGCCGCCGACCGGTGGCGTGATCATGCCAATCGTCAGGTTGAGCACGATGCCCATCGCGAAATGCAGCGGATTGATGCCAAACTGGTCGCAGAGCGGCGCCAGCACCGGCACGAGGATGATCACGGCGGGCAGGGTATCGATGAAGAAGCCGCAGATCAGCACGAAGACCGCGACGATCAGCATGACGCCAACCGGGCTCCTGGTGACGCCGCCGATCGCCTGTGCGATGTCCTGCGGCAGCTGCAGCACGGTCAGGATCCAGGCGAAGAGTGAAGCCATCGCGACGATCAGGAGCGCCGCCGAAGTGACGAGCGAGCTTTGCAGCAAGACTTTCGCGATCAGCGGTCCGTTCAGCGCGCGCGTCACGAAGAGACCGACGAAGAGGGCATAGACGACGGCGACTGCGGCCGACTCGGTTGCCGTAAACAGGCCCGTCAGGATGCCGCCGATGATGATCACCGGCATGAACAGTGCCGGCAGGGCTTTCCAGAAGCTCACCAGACGCTCGCGCAGCGTGACTTTTTTCTGCTCGAACTTGTAGCCGAGCTTGAGCGACATCACGTGGTTGGCGACGGCAAGCGATAGGCCGAGCAGAATGCCCGGGACGATGCCGGCCATGAACAGACCGGCGACGGTGACGCGGCTGTCGCTGATCGCGTAGATGACCATGATGATCGACGGCGGAATGATCGGCCCGATCGTCGCCGTCGCTGCGCTCAAGGACGCGGCGTAATGCCGCTCGTAGCCGACGCGCCACATCATGCGCATCATGATCGCGCCGGGGCCTGCCGCGTCGGCGAGCGCCGAGCCGCTGATGCCGGCAAAAATCATGTTGGTGAGCACGTTCACGTGGCCGAGGCCGCCGCGGATGTGACCGACCAGGCTGTTCGTGAAGCGCAGGATCGCCGAGGTGATCGCGCTTGCCGACATCAGGTCGGCGGCGAGGATGAAGAAGGGGACGGCCATCAGCGGGAAGGAGTTGATGCCGTTGAAGAAGCGTTGGGGCACCGAGAGCAGCGAGAAGTTGCCCTGGACGACGAGCGCGACGAGGCCAGAGCCGCCCATCACGAATGCGATCGGCACGCCGATCGCCATGGTCAGCAGGAAGGTCAGCAGGAGTGCGATGCCCATGTCAGATCACCTCTTCTTCGATGTTGGCTTCGAGGCTCTCGGGCTCTTCACGACGGCCGGCGAGGTAGTCCCGGTAGATGCATGCGATGTGCGCGAGCAGCACGAGCGCGCCGAGCGGCACGGCAAGATAGGGAATGCCGAGCGGGATCTGCATGACCGGCGTTTCCTGCTCCATCGCGAAGCTCGCGAACTGGAAGCCGACGAAAACGAGGACGGCAAGAAATGCGATGATCAACACGATGACGAGCGCGCGCGCCGCTCTCTTGAGCCTCGTCGGGAACTGATCCTGCAGGAGCTCGACAGCGACGTGGCGGCCCTCGCGCAGCGCGAGGCCGGCGCCGAGGAAGGTGATCCACACCATGAGGTATTGCGAGAGCTCCTCGGCCCAGATGTAGGAGTAGTTCCAGACGTAGCGGCTGACGACGTTGGCGAAGACCATCGCCACCATCGCCGCCATCATCGCGATGATCAGCCAGCGGTTGACGACGACGAAAATTCGTTCGGCCGTGCCGTACGAAACGCCGATTTCCGGCGCCTCGGCGGCGATTCCGGTTTCAGTATCCATTGCTGCTTCTCCCCCCGAGTCCCTGTAGGCGGGCTCTTCCTGTCGTTGTTTTCACTCGTTGCTCCTTGTGGTGCTGACCCGGACCGAGTAGCATTGCTGTACTGCCATGTCAGTAACTACAATCTAACATGTCAAAGATTCTGGTGTCAAAGAAATTCGGCGGCGGTTTTCGCAAGCGCTCTGGCGGTCGCGCCGACGCCGGCGTTCAGCGCTTCACAAGGGTCTCAGCGGCTCGCGGCCGGGGTCCTGGTGTGCGCAGTCGGCGGTGATGGGGCCAGCTGTCGGATGGCATCAAAGCAAGGTATAGTTCGTGCTTAAATGTCAGAATCCAATGGTTAACCTGCCCGCTTGCGCGATGGTCTTTCAGCGCTGATCGGGCGGAGCCATTACGACGATTCCTGAAGAAAATCGAGCTTTCGGAGATTGACTGTGGCAAAAATTGAAAGACCGAAGTCGCTTAACCAACTCGTCGTCGATCGGCTGCGGCTGGCGATCATTTCCGGCGACTACGGCCTCGGCGAGCCGCTTTCGGAAACGCGGATCGCGACCGATCTTGGCACCGGCAAAGGGCCGGTCAGGCGCGCGATCGTGCAGCTGCAGATGGAGGGGCTCGTGCGCGTCGTGCCGCAGAGCGGAACCTTCGTATTTTCGCTCGGCGCCAACGAGTTGATGAAGCTCAACGAACAGCGCCTGATCCTCGAAGAGGCCGCGCTCAAGCTCGCTGTGCGCAGGAACCGCGAGCGCCTGGCGGCGCGGCTCGCCGAAATCTACGCAGGCATGGTGCAGGCGAAAAAGGAAGGCGACGTGCGCAGCTACCTGACGCTGGATATCGCTTTCCACGAGGCCATCTTCAAGCATAGCGACAACAGCTATCTTGCCGATGCCTACGGCCTCGTCTCCGGCAAGTCGGCGGCCCTGCGCACGCACCTGCTCGCGGTCAAGCCCGAGCACACCGACCTGTCTTTCGAGGAGCACGGCGTGATCGGGCAGGCGGTCGCCGCCGGCGATCTCAAGCTCGCGCTCAAGAAGCTGAAGGCGCATATCGACCGCGCGACCAAGACCTACAGTCAGGGCGTCGGCGACATCGCCGCTTTTGACCGCGTGCAGGCGGGGATGCCGCAACGCGCGGGCAGCTGACGCCGAACCGACGCCGGCACCAGGCCGGTGTGGCGTTCGCGCGTCACCAGGGCGGCAGCGCGCCATGAATTCGGCTCCTGCAAGAAAACCGCGAGGACGGGGCGGCAAAGCCGGTCGCCTGTTTGCGCGGCGACGGGCGGGCACATCATTCCCGCAGGTTATGGTTCGGTGGGAACCAAGGTCCATCTGCCGTTTTCTGCGCCCGCTCGCGTATCGGGATGTCCGGCCGCCCGGTTGCCCGCAGCCTTGAAGGACGATGGGGCCGGGAAAGTCCCGCAGTGGATCAACGGGCAGCAGGGCTGCAAAAGGGCCTCCGCTCTGCCGCCTCAGCGGTATCGCCCTTGCCGCGCTCTGCCCCCGGCGCCTGTCGACCGCGACCCCTCGGCCTTGCGGAGGCCTGCGCGCGAGGCAAGGCAAGGACTTCTCATCGGCCTGCGAATCTGGCATAAACTGTCGCAGCGCAGCAACCCATTCGCCGGACGTTTATCGGATAGGCGGGGTTTATATGATACCGACATTGCCGTCCATCATTTCGCGACTTCGACTCAAGCAGTTGAGGCTGCTGATTGCGCTCTCGGATCATGGCTCGCTGATCAAGGCCGCGGAGTCGATCCACATGACCCAGCCGGGAGCGACCAAGGCGCTGAGGGAAATCGAGTCGGTGATCGGCTCGGTCCTGTTCGTCCGCAGCAATCGAGGCATCGAATCGAACGCGCTTGGCCGTTGCGTCGTCCGGTACGCGCGCCTGATTCTTTCGGACCTCTCGCATCTGCGCGAGGAACTGTCGGGCATCATGCAGGGGCATGGCGGGCGCCTCGCGATCGGGACGATCATGGGCGCGGTTCCGATGCTGACCGACGCGCTCTCTCCTTTCATGCAGAAGCAACCGACCGTTTCGATTCAGATCGTCGAAGCGACGAGTGCCCAACTGCTCGAGCTCCTGGACCAGGGCCGGCTCGATATCGCCGTCTGTCGCACCAGCGTCAGCGAAACCCCCGACCTCTACAACGCGGTCGAGGTCTGCGAGGAAAAGCTCGCGGTGGTCGCCAATCCCGAGCATCGGCTGGCCGGCGCGCAGGCGCTGGAGCTGCCCGAACTCGCGGCGTCGCGCTGGGTGGTCTGCTGGGCCAACATGCCGATGCGGCTCCTGCTCGAACACGAGTTCTACGAGCACGCCATCCCGTTTCCGGCGAGCCCGGTCGAAACGACTTCGGCACTGTCGACCCTGTCCTTGCTGCAACGGGACCGGTCGATCGTCGCCCTGCTCTCGATCGACCTCGCGAAGATGTTCGAAAAGTTCGGCCTCGTCAAACTCCTGCCGGTCAGGCTGCGCACGAAAAGCGAGTCCTACTATCTCGTGACGCGGCGTGACCGTGCGCTGACCCCGGCGGCCGATCTTTTCATCGCCGAATTCCGCCCGGTGCCCGTCGCCGCCTGATATTCCTCCCGGTTATACCCGCATCACGACTGCTCATTAGACAAGGCACGGGGTGCCATCTAGAGTTTGAGCGCTGAACGATGTTGTCTGCGTGCCAAAAAAGATTCAATCCGGGAGGCGCAGTTGAAATCGATGCAAAGACTTGCCATTCGATGGCTTGAGCATTTTCTCGTCGTCGGTCTGTCGGTGATGGGCCTGATGGTCTTCGCCAACGTCGTCCTCAGATATGTCTTCGATTCCGGAATAGCGATCACCGAAGAAGTTTCCCGATTCATCTTCGTCTGGCTTACCTTCGCCGGCGCCAGCCTCGCGATGTTCGAAGGGCTCCACCTTGGCGTGGACGCCGTGGTCAATGCGCTGCCGCTTCGACTCAGAACCGTCTGCCAGCTGGCCGCCCGCGTTCTCATGCTGGCCTGCTGCGCGGCCCTGCTGCTCGGCAGCTGGACGCAGACCCGCCTCAATCTTCACAACGTCGCCGCGCTGTCCGGCATTCCGGTCGCCCTCATGTACAGCGCCGGCCTTTTTGCCTCGGTCATCATGGGCGGGATCATCGTGAAAGAGATATGGCTGATCCTGAACGGCCTCGCGGTGCAGGAAGACAGCGTCGGCAAATCGACGAGCGAGGCCTGACATGACGATGACCGTCTTCCTCGTCTCGCTGCTGGGCGCGATGGCGCTCGGCATTCCGATCGCCTTCGCGCTTCTCGTCTGCGGTGCCGCGATCATGGCGCAGATGGGCCTCTTCGAGGCGCAGATCATCGCCCAGAAGGTCGTGGACGGCGCCGACAGCTATCCGCTGATGGCCGTCCCCTTCTTCCTGCTCGCCGGCGAGCTGATGACCGTCGGCGGCCTGACCAAGCGCATCGTCGCCGCGGCCAACGCCCTGTTCGGTCACGTGCGCGGCGGGCTCGGCTACGTCGTCATCGGCACCGGCGTGTTGCTGGCGAGCCTGTCGGGGTCGGCAATCGCGGATACGGCGGCGCTCGCCGTGATGCTGCTGCCGCTGATGCGCCAGGCCGGATACGCCGTGAGTCGCTCGTGCGGGCTGATCGCCGCGACCGGCATCATCGCGCCGATCATTCCGCCGTCGATCGGCTTCGTCCTCTTCGGCGTTACCACGAACACCTCGATCACCAAGCTCTTCTTCGCCGGCATCGTTCCCGGCCTGATGATGGGGCTCTCGCTCGTGATCGTCTGGTGGTGGCTGTCGCGAAAGAGCGAGGCTCCCCTGCCGGCGCGCAAGAGTCCGCGCGAAATGCTGATCGCGGTCGCCGAGGCCGGATGGGCTTGTGGCATGCCGCTGATCATCATCGGCGGCCTGAAACTCGGCTGGTTCACGCCGACCGAGGCGGCCATCGTCGCCGCCATGTACTCGCTGCTCGTCAGCCTCCTCGTCTATCGCGAGCTGTCGGCAAGCGCGCTGTACACGGCTTTGCTGAGCGCCGCGCGGACCTCGGCGGTGATCATGTTCATCGTCGCCGCTTCGCTCGTTTCCGCGTGGATGATCACCGTCGCGAACATTCCGGATCAAGTGGTCAAGCTCTTGATGCCGTTCTTCGACAGCAAGATGCTGCTGATGGCCCTGATCATGGTCCTCGTCTTCCTCGTCGGCATGGTCCTCGACTTCACTCCCTCGATTCTCATCCTTGCGCCGGTGCTGATGCCGGTCGTCCTTGCCGCCCAGATCGACCCCGTGTACTTCGGCGTCATGTACGTGATGAACGCCGCGATCGGCATGCTGACGCCGCCCGTAGGGGTCGTGCTCAACGTCGTCTGCGGGGTGGCCAAGATCCGCATGGAGGACGCGATCGGCGGCGTCATTCCCTTCGTCATTGCCGAGGTCGCCGCGATGGCGGTCCTGATCGTGTTTCCGGCATTGGTCACGATGCCGGTCAAGTGGATGTTCTGAAGGCGGGTTCGATGCCGACAGCAGTTCAGGGTTCGCAGGCACGAAGTCACAGATTCATAACTTAGCTTTAACAAGACAGGAGGCTCAAATGAACGTCAAACGACTCATCATTGCTGCCGCATTCGCCGCTCTGGCCGTTCCGATGGCGCAGGCGCAGGTTACCGCCAGGCTCGGATACGTGCCCACCGAGGACCACCCTGTAGGGCAGGGGGTCAACAAATTCATCGAGGCCGTCAAGATCAAGAGCAACGGCAAGATCGTCATCACGCCTTACTCGGGCGGCAAGCTCGGCAACGAGCCGCAGCTGCAGTCCTCGCTGCAGGGCGGCATCGTCGACATCATGGTCGGGCCGACGTCCAACTTCGTCGGCGCGATCAAGGAATTCGGCATCTACGACCTGCCCTTCTTCTATGCCAACTTCAAGGAAGTCGATGCGGTCATGGACGGCCGCGTCGGCAAGGCGCTGTTCAAGAAGCTCGAGACGATCAACATCGTCGGCCTCGCCATGTGGGACAACGGCTTCCGCCACATGACCAACGCCAAGCGGCAGATCAACAAGGCCGACGACATGAAGGGCCTGAAGATCCGGGTCATCCCGAACCCGCTCTTCCTCGCCACCTTCAAGGCGCTCGGCACCAACCCGATCGGGCTGCCCTATCCCGAGCTTTACAGTGCGCTCGAAAGCAAGGCCGTCGATGCGCAGGAAACGCCCGTCGGTCTCATCTATTCGAGCAAGTTCTACGAGGTGCAAAAGTACCTGACGATGACCGGGCACATCTACACGCCCTACATGCTGCTCGCCAGTACCAAGTGGTTCAACGCGCTCTCCGAGGGCGACAAGAAGATCGTCATGGCGGCGGCTCAGGAATCCGCCGACTTCCAGCGCAAGCTTTCGCGCGACAACGCCGACAACCTCGCCTTCAAGGTCCTCAAGGGCCACGGCATGGACGTCGTCGTCCTGCCGCCCGACGAAATGGCGAAGCTGCGCGGCCTCGTCAAGCCGGTGCAGGAAGAGTTCAGCAAAATCATCGGCGAAGAACTCGTCGGCCAGGCCCGCGCCGACATGGCCGCTGCGCACTGAGTTCCTGAATCCGGCCGTCGGCCACCGACGCAGTCGGTGGCCGTTCGCCCCCCCTTTTTGATCCCGACCGTCGGTTACCGACGGCGTCGGTGGCCGTTCGCCACCCCATTTTCAAGAGAGGTGTCAAGAAATGAAACTTTGCCGATTCCTCAACGCACAGAAAGAGACGCGCATCGGCTTGCTCGCCGGAGACGACGAGATCCTCGATCTGTCCGAGGCCGGTGTAAAAAGCATCACGCAATTTCTCGAAGCCGCGGATGCCGTCGAGCAGCTGACGGCGCTTGCCCAACAGAAACTGACTCGATATCCGCTTGCTCAAGTCCAGCTGCTCTGTCCGGTCGAAGGCCAGGAAGTCTGGGGGGCCGGGGTCACCTATCTGCGCAGCATGAAGGCGCGCATGGAAGAATCGGCCAACAGCGCGAGCGTCTACGATCGGGTGCACTACGCGGCGCGCCCGCAACTCTTTTTCAAGTCGCTGCCGGAAAAGGTCTCGGGTCCCGGCGAACCTGCCGGCATCCGCCAAGACTCGAACTGGAACGCCCCCGAGCCGGAGCTCGGCTTCGTCTACAATTCACAGGGCGTCATCGCCGGTTATACGATCGGCAACGACCAGAGCTCGCGCGACATCGAAGGCGAAAACGTCCTTTACCAGCCGCAGGCCAAGATCTACCACCATTCGTGCGCCATCGGTCCGTACATCGTCATCGGCGCCAGCGAGAAGGTGGCACGCGGCTGGACCATCCGGCTCAGGATTTATCGAGACGGCGGCGTCGTTTTCGAGGGAGAGAGCACGCCGAACCAGATCAAGCGGCCTTTCGAAGACTTCGCCACCTACATGTTCCGCTGCCAGAGCTATCCGAAGGGCGCGATCCTGCTGACCGGAACGGGGATCGTGCCACCGGACACTTTCAGCCTGAAGGCGGAAGACAGGGTGCGCATCGAGATCAGCGGCATCGGCGTGCTGGAAAACCCGGTCGTCATCGTCTGAAGCCCAAGCCGGGATCGACGCCGGGCCGAACCGGCGTCGACCCTCGCCAAGCCTGCCGACCGATGGCGGCCCGGTGCGCGCATGCCCGGGACATTGGCGACATTTTCCGCTTGGCGATCGCATAAAAGGAGGGGCGGGCTTGCTCTCGCCGCGGCCAGCGGCTAGGCTAGCGCTGATTGCCGCCGGCCATCGCAGCCGGCGCCGCGCAACTTTCCAGAGGAAATCTCCATGCCCTTCGCGATTCGAATTTTCCAACAAGGCGGCCCCGACGTCATGCGCTGGGAGCAGGTCGATGTCGGCGACCCCGGCCCGGGCGAAGCGCGCATCCGCCACGCCGCCGTCGGCCTCAACTTCCTCGACATCTACCAGCGCAGCGGCCTCTATCCGATGCCCTTGCCGACCGGGCTCGGCAACGAAGGCGCCGGCATCGTCGAAGCGGTCGGCGCCGGCGTCACCGGGCTCGCGCCGGGCGACCGCGTCACTTACGCCGGCGGCCCGGTGGGCGCCTACAGCGAGGCGCGTTGCCTGCCCGCCGACCGCCTGTTGAAGCTGCCCGACGCGATCGACTTCAGCACCGCCGCGGCGATGACGCTGCAGGGAATCACCGCCGCCTACCTGTTGCGCCGGACCTATCCCGTGCAGGCCGGCGACACCGTGCTGATCCACGCGGCTGCCGGCGGCGTCGGCCTGATCGCGTGCCAGTGGGCGAAAGCGCTCGGCGCGACGGTGATCGGCACCGTGTCAACCGAGGCCAAGGCCGAGCTTGCGCGCGCACACGGCTGCGACCACGTCATCTTCTACACGCGCGAGGACGTCGCCAAGCGCGTGCGCGAACTCGCCGGCGGCGAAGGCGTCGCGGTCGTCTATGACGGCGTCGGCAAGGATACCTTCGTGGGTTCGCTCGACAGCCTGCGGCCGCGCGGCATGCTCGTGACCTTCGGCAACTCCTCGGGTCCGGCGCCGGCCGTCGATCCGTTGCTGCTCGCGCAAAAGGGCTCGCTCTTCCTGACGCGGCCGGCATTCCCGCACTACACGTCGAAGCGGGACGAGTACGAGGCGTTTGCCGGCGAACTCTTCGACGTCGTCGCCTCGGGCAAGGTGAAGATCGAAATCAACCAGCGCTACGCGCTCGCCGACGCGGCGAACGCGCAGCGCGATCTCGAAGCGCGCAAGACGACGGGGTCGACGATCCTCGTGCCGTGATGAGCGATCTGCGCACGCGCTTCGTTTCGATTCGCGACCTCCTCGCGACCGCATGGCCGATCGTCGTCATCACCGCGATCGGCCTCTACGTCGCGTATCAGTTCGTCGAACCGGCGCCGCCCTCGACGATGACGATGACGACGGGCAGCGAGAACGGCGCCTACTACGCCTACGCCAAGCGCTACGCTGGCTTTATTGCGCGCAACGGCGTCACCGTCGCCGTCCACACCTCGGCCGGGTCGATGCAAAACCTCGAGCGGCTGAAAAGCGGCGAGGCCGACCTGGCGCTGATCCAGGGCGGCGTCGAGGAGAGGATCGAGGCCGGCGCGGAGAGCGGCCTGCGCTCGCTCGGCAGCGTCGCCTACGAGCCGGTCTGGGTTTTCTATCGCAGCGAAACGCGCTTTGACAAGCTGCACCATCTGCGCGGCCTGCGCATCGCCATCGGGGAAGAGGGCAGCGGCAGCCGCGGCCTCGCCCTGCAACTGCTCGAAGCCAACGAGATGGGCGCGAAAAGCGGCAAATTCGTCGCCATCGACGGCCTCGACGCGGCCGCCGCGCTGGAAAGCGGCGAGCTTGACGCGGCCTTCATCGTCGCCGCGCAGGAAGCGCCGGTGATCCGCAAGCTCTTGAACCTGCCGGGCGTGCGCGTCATGAGCTTTGCCCAGGCCGACGCTTACACGCGGCGCTTTCCCTTCCTCTCCAAAGTCGTGCTGCCGCGCGGCGTCGTCGACCTTGCGCGCGACGAGCCGCCGCGCGACACGGTGCTGCTCGCGACGACCGCCAACGTCGTCGTCCGCGACGACCTGCACCCGGCGCTCGCCAGCCTCGTCCTGCAGGCGATGAGCGAAGTCAATGGCAACAGCGGCTTCTTCCAGCGCGCCGGCGAGTTTCCGGCTTACCGCGACCACAGCTTTGCGCTCTCCGACGAAGCCAAGCGTTATTACAAGTCGGGGCCACCTTTCCTGCAGCGCTACCTGCCGTTCTGGCTTGCCGTTCTCGCCGAGCGGCTTTTTATCCTCGTTGTTCCGATTGTCGTGCTCTTGTTTCCGCTCCTGAAAGTCGCGCCTTCGCTTTACGCCTGGCGCGTGCGCGCCAAGATCTTTCGTTGTTACGGCGATTTAAAATTCATGGAGAACGAATTGAAGAATTACGACCCCTCGCAGCACGCCGACTATCTCGCCCGTCTCGATCGCATCGAAGAGGACGCGAAGACGCGCAACATCCCGCTCGCCTTCAGCGACCTCCTGTACACGCTGCGCGAGCACATCAACCTCGTGCGCGATCAGCTGGGCAGGCTGGACAGCCAGGCGCGCGGCTCAGCATGAAGTCCTTCGTCATCGCCAACCCGAAAGGCGGTTCGGGAAAAACGACGCTGGCGACCAACCTCGCCGGCTATTTTGCGCGCTGCGGCCATGCCGTGATGCTCGGCGACACCGATCGCCAGCAGTCGGCGCGCGACTGGCTGAGCATCCGGCCGAGCGTCCTGCCGCCGATCCGGAGCTGGGAGCTGCCCGACGGCCTGCCCGCGCGCCCGCCGAAGGAAACCACGCACGTCGTCCTCGATACAGCGGCGGGCATGCACGGCAAGGCGCTCGAAAAAGTGCTGAAGCAGGTGAGCCGCATCCTCGTTCCGGTCCAGCCCTCGCTTTTCGACATTCTCGCGACGCGGCATTTTCTCGACACGCTGCTGGCCGAAAAAGCCGTACGCAAGGAGCGCATCTCGGTCGCCGTCGTCGGCATGCGCGTCGATGCCAGGACGCGCGCCGCCGGCGAACTCGAGCGCTTCCTCTCGGCCTACGAACTGCCCGTGCTCGCTTACCTGCGCGATACCCAGCTTTACGTGCAGACCGCCGCCAACGGCATGACGCTCTTCGATCTGCCGGCCTGGCGCGCCGAAAAGGACCTCGAACAGTGGCGCCCGATCATCGACTGGGCCGATGCCTGAGCGCTTGACGCCGTTCGCCGGCAGCGGCGCGCAAAACTATTACCGCTAAAATGGTCAAAGCGGTTTTGCGCTTGCCGGAAAGGACCGATCATGATTGAGCTTCGCAGGAGTGCTGAGCGCGGTTTCGTCGATCACGGCTGGCTCGTCGCCCGCCACAGCTTTTCCTTTGGCGATTACTACGATCCGCGCGCCATGGGCTGGGGCGGTGGCTTGTCCTGGTTT
>CAZALA010000082.1:0-13465 GCA_964485725.1 uncultured Propionivibrio sp.
CAGGAGTACAACACGACGCTGCGCTCCTTCCCGACCAACCTGACCGCGATGGCGATGGGCTACAAGGTCAAGCCAAGCTTCGAAGTGCAGGACGAAAAAGCGCTTTCCAGCCCGCCAAAGGTCGATTTCTCGGCGCCGGCGGGCGCCGCGAAGTGATTTTCTGAGCGCCCTCGCGGTCATGCAGCTCTTGCGCGCCCTGCCTCTGGCGGCGCGGTTCGCGCGCCGCTGGCTCGGCGCGCTCGCCTGCGTCACGGCGCTTGCCGTTCTCCCGCAACTCGCGTGCGCGCAGGCAACGGTCGCGGTGCCGCCACTCACGGCGCGCGTCACCGACCTCACCGCAACGCTCTCGGGTGCGCAGCGCGAGGCCCTCGAGAACGATCTGCGCGCGCTCGAAGCGCGCAGCGGCGCGCAGTTCGCGGTCCTGCTCGTGCCGACGACGCAGCCCGAGACGATCGAACAGTATGCGCTGCGCGTCGCCGAAGCCTGGAAGATCGGACACAAGGGCGCCGACAACGGCCTTGTGCTGCTTGTCGCCAAAGCCGACCGCAAGGTCAGGATAGAAGTCGGCTACGGCCTCGAAGGCCAGATTCCCGACGCCATCGCCAGCCGCGTCATCGCCGAGACGATCACGCCGCGCTTCAAGGCCGGCGATTTTGCCGGCGGCCTCACCGCCGGCGTGCAGCGCCTCGCCGGCTATCTCGAAGGCAAGGTCGCGCCCGAGGAGCGGCGGCGCGCCGCCGACCGAGCACGAGGCTCGGCGGGCGATGGTCTTGCCGGCGACTTCCCGCTCCTGCTGCTCGTCGCCCTCGTCGTCGTCGGCAGCGTCCTGCGCCGCGTCTTTGGTGCCCTCTTCGGCGGCCTCACGGCGAGCACGCTGGCGGGCGCCGGCGCCTGGTTCCTGACCGGCGCCGCCGGCATCGCGCTGATCGCGGCGATCGTCGTTTTCCTCGTCGTCCTGCTCGGTTTTTCGAACGTGCTCGGCATGGTGCTCGGCGGCCGTCGCGGCGGCGGAGGCGGCGGCTTCGGTGGTGGCTTTGGCGGCGGTGGTGGCTTCGGCGGCGGTGGCGGCTTTTCGGGCGGCGGCGGCAGCTTTGGCGGCGGCGGCGCGTCGGGCAGCTGGTGACGTGGGGATTTGCTGAGGATCAGCGCTATGCGAACAAAACGGCCGTTCTCGACCTTGCTGCGCCACTTGAGCTACCCGCGCTGGCGCGTGCAACGCGCCTTCCCGCCGCGCGCGCTGGCGGCGATCGAGCAGGCGATCGTCGCCTCCGAAAAGCGGCACAGCGGCGAGATGCGCTTCGTCGTCGAAGGCGGCCTCGACCTGCCGCAGCTCGTGCGCGGCATCAGCCCGCGCGAACGCGCGCTGGAGATTTTTTCGAAGCTGCGCGTGTGGGACACCGAAGAGAACAGCGGGGTGCTGATTTACGTCGGCCTCGCCGATCACCAGGTCGAACTTATCGCCGATCGCGGCATCGACAAGAAGGTCGCGGACGAAACCTGGCAGCTTATCTGCGCCGCGATGGAAAGCGCTTTCCGCCTCGGCAAGTTCGAAGAAGGCGCGCTCGCCGGGGTGAGAGCGATCAGCGAGGTCCTGGCCGAGCATTTCCCGCTGGCCGGCGACAGCACCCATCCAGACAACCCTGACGAGCTCGTCAACGACCCGCTCATCGTTTAAGCCGCAGAGGCTCGCAAGGCTTGGCAAAGCGCGCGTGGCAGCGCGCTTGAGAGGCGAAGTTGACAGCGGCTCGATCTTGCTTAAACTACGGCTACTGCGATTTAGCAAGCGAATTTTAAGGAAAGCTCATGTCAAGCAAGAAAATCGAAGGCGTCATTCCGGTCATGATCACGCCTTTTCTCGACTCCGGCGAAATCGATTATGCGGGCCTCGAGCGACTCGTCGAGTGGTATATCGCCAAGGGCTCGGACGCGCTCTTTGCCGTCTGCCAGTCGAGCGAAATGCAGTTTCTCTCGCTCGAGGAGCGCTCCGAACTCGGCAAGTTCGTCGTCAGGCAGGCGGCCGGGCGCGTCCCCGTCGTCGTCTCCGGCCATATCAGCGACGACCCCTACAGCCAGCTCGAGGAGCTCACGGTCGCGGCGCAGACCGGTGCCGACGGCGTCGTCCTCGTCACCAACCACCTCGACCCGAAAAACCGCGGCACGAAAACCTTCATCGGCAACCTCGAGTGGCTGCTCGAGCGCCTGCCCAAAGACGTTCCGCTCGGCCTCTACGAATGTCCGGCACCCTACCGGCGCCTCATCTCGGATGACGAGCTGCGCTACTGCATCGACAGCGGGCGCTTCGTGCTGCTGAAGGACGTTTCCTGCGAGCTTGAGACGGTCAAGCGCCGCGTCGCGCTGACCGCCGGGACGCCGTTCGCGATCCTCAATGCCAACGCCGCGATCGCCTACGACGCGATGAAAGCCGGTTCGCGCGGTTTCAACGGCGTGTTCACGAACTTCCACCCCGACCTTTACAAATGGCTCTACACCTCGGGGACGAAACATCCGGCGCTCGCCGACGAAGTCGCGACCTTCCTGGTCCTCGCGGCGCTGTCCGAGGCCTTCGGCTACCCGGTGCTCGCCAAGCTGTACCACCAGCGCATCGGCACCTTCGCATCCCTCAAGAGCCGCGCGATCACTTTCGACGTGCGCGAGCGTTTCTGGGCACTCGACGCCATCCTCGACAAGGTCGTCGCCGGCACCGAGGCGATGCGCGCGAAGATCGCCGCGCTGTAAAGATCAACCTCTTTCAACACAGAGGGCACAGAGACACAGAGTACACAGAGAGAAGCGAGAATCTTTTTTGAGATTTGTCTTACTCTGTGCCCCTCTGTGGCTCTGTGTACTCTGTGTCTAAAGCGGTTAGGCGCTTGCGAGGGGCCTATACGCGGAAAACGCGGATGGTCTTGACGACGTCGTCAGCGAGCGCGTCGACGTTGCGCGCCGAAGCCGAGGTGCTGTCGGCGGCGGCGTGGTTTTCATCGGTCATCTGCGCGATGCGTTCGACGTGCTTGGCGATGTCCTGGCTTGCCGCGTTCTGTTCCTTCAGGGCGCCGCTGATCTCGACGATGGCCTCGGCGACCTTGCCGACCGCGGCCTGAATCTCGCGCACGTTGTCGCCGGCGCTGACGGCAAGATCCTGCCCGGTCGCCACCTGCCGCACCATCGTCTCCATCTCGGCGACGGCCTTCACCGCCGACTGCTGAATCTTTTCGACCATGGCGCTGATGTCGGCGGTCGAATGCGTCGTGCGCTCGGCCAGCTTCCTCACTTCGTCGGCAACGACGGCGAAGCCGCGCCCGGCTTCGCCGGCGCGTGCCGCCTCGATCGCGGCGTTGAGCGCAAGCAGGTTGGTCTGGTCGGCGACTTCCTTGATCACATTGACGACCGCCGAAATCTTCTGCGAATCGTCGCCGAGCGAGGCGATGACGTGCGAGGCCTGCGTGATCATGTTGCCGATCACGCCCATCTCGCTCACCGTGCGCGCGATGATGCCGCCGCCGCTCGTCGAAATATCGGCCGAGGTCGCAGCGAGCCTGCGCGCTTCGGCGGCGCTGTCGTTGATCGTGGCGATGCTGACCGTCATCTCCTCGACCGAGGCTGCCATCGACGCCGCCGCGCTGCTCTGGTGTCCCGAGCTCGCCGCGACCTGCCCCGCCGCCGTCGACATCGAGCTCACTGCGCTTTGCACGCTCGCCATATTGTCCTGGATACGGCTCATCGACTGGCGAACGACTTCGAGCATCGAATTGAGCGCCTTGACCATTTCGCCGATCTCGTCCTTGGCCACGTAGTCGATCCGCTTGGTGAGATCGTTCGACGCCGAGATTTCGATCACCGTCTTTTGCGCGATGGTGATCGGGCGCATTACCGATCGCATCACCGAGAATCCGACCGCGACGGTCACGGCAACGCCGATCAGGAAGGCGATGAGTTCGGCCATCATCGCGCGCGCTGCCGCGGTCTTCGCCGCGGTGTACGAGTCGGCCGACTCGGTGACGTTAAAGTCGATGATGGCCTGCAGCGAAGTGCCAAGTTCGCGCGTCAGCGGCCTTCTTTGCTCGACCATCGCCTGGTGCGCCTCCGCCGACGCGCGCACCGATTCGTTGGAGAGATTCTTCATCGCGTCGGCGTGCACCGCGATGATGCCTTTTTCCATCGCGAGCCAGCCTTTCCACGCCGTGCTCGCTTTTTCCCAGAGGGCTTTTTCCTCGGTGCCGTGGTCAAGCTTCTCGTAGGCGGCGATCGCCGCCTCGGCGCGCTTCAAGGCGTCGGCCTTGCGCGTGAAAGCGACTTCGAGTTCGACCTTCTTCTTTTCGATCGTCGGCAGGCGGTCGGCGGCGGTCACCGTATAGAGGTTGCGCGAAAGGTCGGTGATCGCTTCCTTGAGGATAAGAAGGTTGGTCACCGACGGCAGGACTTCACCGCCGATCTCTTCGAGCGCGTGACTGTTCTTCGCCATCCCGTAATAGCCGAGGCCGCCGATGCTGAGCATGGCGACGACGGCGGCGGCAACGAGGATTTGCAGCTTGTGCTTGATTTTCACGTGATGGCCTCTCTGATCGGTAATGGATTCTCTTTCAGCCTTGCGTTGCCCAGTGTAGCGCGGAGCGCGGCGAGTATTGGCATTTAACGGCGAAAACGCCGCCCGCTTGAGCCCCCGGTGCCGGGATGGGACGCGTCCCGGTATTGGACCTTGGTCCAATGCGCTTTGCGCCGCGCTCATGGAAAATGGCGTCCGCGAGCGCGTGCGCGAGCCTCCCCGAAGTCCAACGACCGTTGATGCCGGGAGCGAGGCGTAGTCAGTGTGACCAATGCGCGCAGCACGACCGCCCGCAGCCAAAGGACAATCCCATGTACGAACAGCCCCCGCACGCGCCAGCCTCTCTCAAACAGGTCTTCGCGTGGACCAGCATCGCCCTTGCGCTCTGCGCGTCGCCCTTCGCGCAAGCGCAGGGCAGTGCCGCGGCGAAGACCGAAGCGCCACCCGTGTTCAACGCCGCCAGCCTGCTCACGCCGCAGCTTCTCGCCGGCGCGGACTTTCGCGTCGAGGACCGCGTGCTCAACGACGGCCTGATGAATCATTACGTCATCAGCTCGAACTACGGCAGCTTCAAGGCCTCGTCCGACGCCGAACTCGTCAAGCGCGTGCACGAAATCGGCGCCATCGCCAAATTGAAACAGCTCCAAGGTTCG
The DNA here is from genome assembly GCA_964485725.1 of uncultured Propionivibrio sp. Lineage (GTDB taxonomy): Bacteria > Pseudomonadota > Gammaproteobacteria > Burkholderiales > Rhodocyclaceae > Propionivibrio. The sequence continues at coordinate 5,197 of CAZALA010000082.1, forward strand.
AAGGAATTCGCCAAGGGCATCGGCGACGCGGGCGAACGGGTCGTCGAGGGAACCAAAGCCCTGGTGACGAGCCCGGTCAAAACGATAGGCGGCATCTTCGAGGGCGCCGGAACGCTCCTGCGCCGGGCCAGCGACTCGGTCATGGGCGACCCGCAAAGCCAGTACGAGGATTCGAAGCTGCAGGCGGCTTCAGGCGTCTCGCAAAGCAAGCGCGACTTTGCCGCGCCGCTCGGCGTCGATCCGTATTCTTCGAACGCGACGCTGCAGGAAGACCTGACCCGCGTCGCGCGCGCATCGGCCGGCGGCTACATCGTCACCAGCGCGGCGATGGCCGCGATCAGCGGCGGCGCCGGCACCTTCCTCTCGGTCACCGGCACCTCGCAAACGCTCAACGAGATGCTGACGCGAACGCCGCCGACCGACATCCGCCGCATGAACCGCGAGAAGCTGCTGGCGATGGGCATCGGCGTCGACCTCGTCGATGTCTATCTTGCCAACGCGCATTACTCGCCGACCTATCAGCTGCTGCTCGTCAACGCGCTCGACGGCATGCGCGGCGTCGGCGGCCGCGAAGTGGCGCTGAAGGTCGCGATCGGCGCCGATTCCGATGCGCTGTGCATGCTGCGGCAGCGCCAGATGCGCATGTACGCCGGCTTACACAACGGCGTTCAGGCGCTCGAGCGCTTTGTCGCCTCGGGCAACCTGATCATCGCCAGGGCGCGCGACGGCAAGACGATCATCGCGATTCCGACCGACCACGTCGCGTGGACGGAAGCCATCGCGGCCAACGTCGCGAACGCCGAAGCGTCCTTGCAGGCGCTTGGAAATGCAGGCACTGGCGGCCGCGAGCTCTGGCTCGGCGGCACGATCAGCCCGCTCGCCCGCAGCGCGATGGAAGCGCGGGGCTTCAAGATTTTCGAGAAGAGCGCAACAAAACTGATCGGTCCGGGCTGACCCGCTCGGCCTGAGCCTGCCCCCGGCCGCCGAAGATCAGGGCGAAGCCGGGCCGGCGCCTGATTGCGCTCGCGCCAGCTCGAACTTGCGGATTTCGGCGAGCGCTTCGCTCAGGCTCAGTTCGTGCGCGGCCAGCAGTTTGGCGACGAGGTGTTCGGTGAGCGGCTGCATCGCCGCGAGCACCTCCTTGGTTTCGGCGTAGAGCCGCTCGCTCTGCGCCTCCATGATGCTGCGCGTTTCCGCGTCCGGGTCGCGCTCGCCGCCGGCGCCGTCGCGCTTCAAGGCGCCGAAATTGAGCCGCGTCTTGCGGTACATCCCCATTTCGCCGGCGGCGTGGTGCAGCAGCTGGGTAACGCGCGTGATGTCGTTGTGCGCGCCATTGGTCGTCCCCTCCTCGCCGAAGAAGAGTTCCTCGTTCGCCATGCCGCCGAGCAGGACGCGCACCTCGTGCTCGATTTCGCGCTTCGTCTTGAGCAGATTCACGCCCTGCTTGTGGAAGACGAAGCCGAGCGCGTTCGTGCGCGGGTTGGCCTTGAGCGAAATCTTGATCGTCTTCATGTCGGCGAGGATCTGCTCCCAGTTGTCGTTGGTGAGCTTGCGCTCGTAAGCGAGGTCGACGAGGAAGTGGCCCCACTCGTGCGTCGCGATGATCGTCCGGTCGCGTTCACGCTCCTTGGTCGTCTCGGTGTTCACGTTGCCGAGGAGGACGCGCTCGGCCGCCTGCATCAGCGTGCCTTCGCCGATCATCTCGCCAACCTGGACCGCGCTCATGCCGGCCTGGTTGACGATGGTCTCGAGGTCGGCGGGGCTGCGCCCTTCGGTGACGGCGACAATCGGCCCGAGGTCGAGGTCGGGCAGCACCTTGTCGGCGCGGTGCGAGAGGTAGTGCTTGATGATTGCGAGGCGCTCCTCGCGGTTCGGCATGCGAAAATCGACCTTGTTCTGGAAGCGGCGCAACATCGCTTCGTCCATTTGCATCGTTTCGCTGTTGAAGTTGCTGGCGACAATCCAGATGACTTCGCCCTCGTTCTGGCTGCGCACGCCGTCGAGGACCGCGAGAAAGGTGTTCGCGGTGTCGTCGTCGAACTTGCGCCTTCCGCCACGCTTCATGAAGAGGTCCTGCGCTTCGTCGAGAAAGACGATGCAGCGCTTGCGCCGTTTGGCCATCGCCATGATGCGCGTGAGCGTGCTCGCGCCGCCGGCGACGAAGCCGGTCTCGAGGTTGGCCGCCGAGTGAAAGAGGATCGGCAGCTCGAGTTCCTTGGCCAGATAGCTCGCGAGCTTGGTCTTGCCGGTGCCGGCGGGCCCGCTGAACATGACGTTGAAAGGCTTGCTGATGCCGTACTCGGCGTAGAGCGCCTGGCGCTGATACTGGTCCTTGAGCTGAAAGACCTCGGCCTTGACGTCGTCCATGCCGACGAGGTCGTCGATCGATCCGCGCACTTGCGCAGGTTCGATGAACTTGAGCGCCTTGAACTGTCCCTTGAACTGGACGAAGAAAAAGCCGAGCAGCCCGAGCGTCAGCAGCGCCGAGACGAGCCCGCTCGCCATCGTCTTCCAGCTGTCCTTCTCGGACTGCGGACGCGCGCCCGAAAAACGCAGATCGAGGCGCTCGATGAGCGCCAGGCTCGTCGCCGTAAGTTCGCTGCGCGGAACGAAAACGAGCTTGCCGCCCCAGGGCGCGCTCACCGCTTTCTCGCTGAAGATCTTCGTCTCCATGTCGCTCGGGTAGTAGGCGTACTGCTTCCCCTGCGACTCGATGAGGACGATGTGCTCGGAGACGTTCCAGGTCAGCGGCCGGTAGATCACGGTGACGCGCTCGACCGCATTGGCTTCGAGAAAACTCAGGACCGAGCCGGGGCCAAAGACGACCGGCAGATTTTCGTTGACCGACCACATCCCTTCCTGGCCGGTGCTTGCCATGCGCTCGACTTCTGCAGCGAGCAACGCCTGCTTTTGCAGCAGCGAGAAAGAATAGAATCCGGTCGCCGGAATCAGGATGATGAGCGCGACGACGATGGCGCGGACGGCGACCGACTGGATCGCGAACCAGTCCTGGAAGCGGCTCGCCGTGCGCCTGACAGCAAACCAGAAACGGGAGGGCTTGAGGCGGGAGTGCCGCCTGGCTGAGGAGTCTGACATTTTGCGCTTTCACTGCTCGGCAGCGAGCGCCGAGGCGTCATCTTGCAGAGCCGATAGATGATCCCCGGGCGGTCCGCCGCAAGTGGAGAAAGAGAGAAAAGAGGGGAAGGAGAGGGAGCAGATGGACGAGAGGGAGGAGATGGGGGATGCGATCATCTCCGGCGAGGCGGACGCCAACTTGGAGTCGGCTGCTGCGCGGAGGTTCCGGGGCGCCGAGCCTGTGCGCGAGGCGACGCTTAAAACTGGCGTCAGCTGCGCCGCAGCGTCAGGCGGCCTGCGTGCAAGCCCATGATCGCCTTGCGCCAGCCGATCGTCGCACTCGCGCGGCGACTCAGCGAACGCTTTCGCGGCCTCGTAAGAAGGACCGGCGGCCTTGCGCATCCTGCGCCGCGCGCGTCGGCGGCTTCACCAAGCGTGGCGAAGAAACAGCGCTCCGTGCCGGTGCGCAGGCGCGCGACCGCTTCGTCGGCGATCGCCACGGCGAGCAGTCGACGCGAACGGCGTTTCCACACCGCCATGCCGACCGCGATCAGGAGCAGAACGCTGGCGAGCGTCGCCGCCAGGATAAGGGAGACGCCGCTCTCGACGAGCAGCGCGATAGCGAGGGCAGCGACCAGCGAAGGTGCGGCGCCGACGGCAAGTGAGGGCGATGGTGTCTTGTTCATGAGGGCTCCGGCCAGCCGGATACTCTCAGGAAAAAACGCTGGCCGCCATCCGTAAATACCGCAGGAAACTGCGGAAACTACGTAGTTGCGAACCGCCGGCGGTGAGGGCGCTAAGCCTTCAAGGCCGCGCTCAGCGAAGCGACTTCGGCGGCCGACTCGGAGAGCACGCGGCTTAAGATCGCATCGTCGATCTGCATGTCAAGTTCGACGTCCATGCCCTTGCGGCTCATTCCGGCGAGCGCGTCGAGCGGCGACTCGACTGGCGCAAGTTCGTCGGCAAGAAGCAGCGTATCGCCGAGCGAAACCGCCGGCGAAGCGAGATAGCCCGTCCACGCGACTTCGATCGCTTCGACGACGGGTTCGGGCAGTTCGAGCGCGCGCAGCACGGCGCGCCCGACGAGCGCCTGGCCGCCGTTCTGCCAGGCTTCGAGGTTGGCCGAGAGCAGCCCCGGGTAGGCGCCCGCTTTCGCGATCAGATAGAAGGCACCGACTTCATGGACGATGCCCGCGAAGAATGCGCTGTCCGGATTCTGCCGGGTCACGTGGCGGGCGATGACGCGCGCGAGCGCGGCGACGTGCGCAGTGTGTTCCCACAGCGCCGCGGCGAGCGCGCGCTGCTCGGGGCTGCGCGCGCTATCGGTGACGGCGCGGATGATCACCGAGGCGGCCAGACCGCGGACGGTGATGAAGCCGAGCCGGGAAATCGCCTTGCGCACGTCGACCACCGTGACGCCGCCCGGGTTGTAGGCCATCGAGTTGGCAACGCTCATGATCCGCGCGTAGAGGACGGGCTCGGTGGAGATCAGCTTGCCGAGGCGGTCGATCGCGCAATCGGGATCGTCGAGCATGCGCTGGACGCGAACGGCGACTTCGGCGTGCGTCGAAAAGACCACCTCGCCGCTCTCGGCCTCGCTCGCAATCGAGGCCAGCGCGCTCTTCACATCGACCATTCTTACCCCCTGTCCAGGCCGTGCCCGACGATCGCCGCCGGGATCTGATCGAGCGCCATCGTAACATCGACGGCGCCCAGTTTGATCGCTTCCCGGGGCATTCCGAAAACGACGCACGAAGCTTCGTTCTGCGCTATCGTGCGCGCGCCGGCATCGTGCATTTCCTTGAGACCGCGCGCGCCGTCGTCGCCCATCCCGGTCATGATGATGCCGAGCGCGTTGGCACCCGCGAATTTGGCGACCGAACGGAAGAGCACGTCGACCGAAGGCCGGTGCCGGTTGACCAGCGGCCCGTCGGTCACCTCGACGACGTATTGCGCGCCGCTGCGTTTGAGCAGCATATGCCTGCCGCCCGGCGCGATCAGCGCGCGCCCCGGGAAGACGCGGTCGCCATCGCGGGCTTCACGAACTTCGATCTCGCAGAGCGAATCGAGCCGCTCGGCGAACATCGCGGTGAACATTTCGGGCATGTGCTGGACGACGACGATGCCAAGGCTCGTCGCCGGCAAGCGCGTCAGGATCGCTTCGAGCGCCTGCGTGCCCCCGGTCGAGGTACCGATCGCGACGACCTGGTCGGTCGTGCGCACGAGCGCGTCGGCCGGCCCGGGCAAGCCCTCGACCGGCGCTTTTGCGCGCCCTGCGGGAAGGCTTGCGGCCCTTGACGAGAGCGCGCGCAGATTCGCCGTCGCGGCGCTGCGAACCGCCTGGACGATGTCGTTCGAGGCATCCTCGAGGAAGCTCTTCAGGCCCAGTTTGGGCTTGGTGATGATCGCCACGGCGCCGGCGGCGAACGCTTCGAAAGTCGCGCGCGCGCCGTGTTCGGCAAGCGACGAGCAGACGACGACCGGCGTCGGCCGCTCGGCCATGATCTTCCTGAGAAAGGTGATGCCGTCCATGCGCGGCATCTCGATGTCAATGACGAGAACGTCGGGCCATTGCCGCTGCATTTTTGCCAGCGCGAAGAGCGGGTCGGCGGCGGTCGCGATGACTTCGATGCCGGGGTCGGCCGAGAGCGCCTGCGCGACGACCTGGCGCACGAGCGCCGAATCATCGACGACCATGACCTTGATCCGCTCAGCCATGAAGGCTCCGGACCTGCGCCGACTTGCCGTCAGGGAAAGCGAGCCAGACGTCGCCGCTCCAGAGGTCGAAGTGCAGCTTGCGGCGGCCGCTGCCGCCGATGTGCTGGGAGACGAGCGTGATCCTGCTGGCGGCGAGCAGGCGTTGCGCGCAGTCGATGTTGCGCTCTCCGATCGCCACGCGGCCGCCGGCTTCGTCCGCGAACATCCTGGCGCCGCCGAAGAGCTTCGCCTGGTACTCGCACGGCCGCGTCGCGGCGGCCTCGACGTGCTGCAGGAAAAGCGCGAAGGCTTCGTCCGCGTAGCGAGCGTCGAGCGCGGCACCGCCCGCGCGCTCGCGCCCGGCCATCATGCAGTGGCACATGCCGCCGATGCGCCGGCGCGGATGCCAGAGCGTGATCGAGACACACGAGCCGAGCAGCGTCGAGATGCGCGTCCTGCCGCCACCGAAATAAAAATCCCCCGCGGCGAGAACGACGTTTTCGCTCGCTTCTGCCGCTTTTTCTCCGACGCGCATTCAGTCAAGCTCCTTCACCACAGAGGCACAGAGAACACAGAGAAAAGAAAAAACGCTAAACCACTTCGATGCCTTCGGTCTTCAAACCGCTTCTAACGATCACGGGGACGAACCCAGAGTAAATCAAAAATATCCGGTCGGTTCTATTCTCGCCTTGTCTTTCTCTGTGCTCTCTGTGTCTCTGTGGTGAATGCTGTTAGCCGCCCCTAAGGCTTCCGGTAGATCGTCGGCTGCACCGTGACGACGCGATCGGTGATGCCGTTGAGCGTCTCCGAGTGGCCGATGATGAGATAGCCGCCGGGCTTGAGGCGAGGCAGCAGGTTGTGCACGACGCGGGCCTTGGTCGCGTGGTCGAAATAAATCATCACGTTGCGCAGAAAAATGACGTCGAAGTCACCGATCGGCGCGTCGACGGGATGCGTCAGATTGATCTGATGGAAGCTCACCCGCCGGCGCAGCTCGGCGCAGATGAGCAGCGTCCCGGCGTGCGCGCGAACGCCCTTCAGGCAGTATTTTTGCATATAAGCCGGCGCGATGCCTTCGGTTCGCGCCAGCGGATAATGGCCGCTCGCCGCTTTCGCCAGCACCTGCGTGCTGATGTCCGAGCCGACGACTTCCCACGGCGATTGCGGCAGCGCTTCGGCAAGCGTCATCGCGATCGAAAACGCTTCCTCGCCGCTCGAGCTGGCCGCGCTCCAGACGCGGAAGGGCCTCTGGTCTGCGCGCCCGGCGATGATGCGCTCGCGCAGGAAATCGAAGTGCTTCGGCTCGCGAAAGAAGTAGGTTTCGTTGGTCGTCAGAAGGTCGACCATCGTCTGCAGTTCTTCGCCGTGCTCGCCGCTCGCGAGCAGGCGGTAGTACTCGCCAAAGCTCGCAAGTCCGCAGGCGCGCAAGCGCCGCGCCAGCCTGCCGACGAGCAGCACTTTCTTCGCGTCCGAGAGGCTGATGCCGGCGATCCTGTAAATCAGGCGCTGGAAGAGCGCGAACTCCTGATCGCTGATGGCGACTTCGTCCATCAGAAGAGCTCGATCCTGGGCTCGGCGCCCTTCGCCTTGTGCAGCAGCGTCTCGGCGTAGGCGCGCTCCTCGCGAGCGATCACCGAAGCTGTCGCCATGTTCGTGACAAGGCGCTTGCAGAAGGCTTCGCCCTGCGCCGGCAGGAAGATCACCTTGCGCGACCAGGGACCGAGAAAGTCCGACGAGAGCAGGGCAATGCCTTCGCGGGCGAGCCATTCGCGGGCGAAGCTGGCGTTGCGCATGCCGATGCTGAGCGCGCCCTGGTCGGTGTCGATGATCGTTCCGCCGCCGAAAGCCTTGGCCTGCAGCCGCAGCTTGCGGGCGCCCTTGCTGAGCAGCGCGTTGAGCAGCGCTTCCATAGCAAAATTGCCCGAGAGCAGCGAATCGACGCTGCCGTGCCGGCTGCGGCCCATGTCGGGCAGCATGAAGTGGTTGATGCCGCCGACCTTGAGCTGCGGGTCGAAGAGGCAGACCGCGACGCACGAGCCGAGCAGCGTCGCGAGCGGCTGCCGCTCGTCGACCGCCCAGGCGCCCGGCTGCACGTTGCGCGCGTGGCGCTCGAGGTCCTTGGGCGGCAGCTTCGCGTAATCGAAAGCTTCGGGAGGTCTGAAGTCGGCCATGGCAGGGCGGAGTGGACGCGCTTCAGCCGCCACGCAGCTCGCCGAGCTGGCCGCCGAGCCGCTCGAGCATCGCCTGCGTCTCCTTGCCGCGATTGATGAGCGCTGCCATGCGCACCATGAAATCGCCGACCATGTTCTGCAGATACTTCTCCTGGTTGTCGGTAAGCCCGAGCCGGTAGAAGGAATCGAGCAGCGTCTCCTGCAGCTCGTTGACGAGCTTGGCGCCGGCGATCGAGTTGAGCCGCTGGTCTTCCTGCATCTCCATGATGGTATCGCCGACGCTTTCGAGTGCGTTCTGATTCAGCGATTGCACGAAGTCGAGCTGC
>CAZALA010000082.1:13475-16512 GCA_964485725.1 uncultured Propionivibrio sp.
GCGGGCCGGCCGGGTTGCCGTCGTCGTTGTCATTGACGATTTTCTGCGCCCGCTTCGCCGCGTCTTCGCTTTGCAGCGCTTTCAGGCGCGAGTCCGCGCCTTGCGCCGCGACCGAGAGGTGGTCGCGCAAGCGGCCGCAGTAGTCGGGGTTTTCCAGCGGGAGATTATTCACCATGAGGGTGACGCGCTCGAAGTTATGGACGCCGCGGCGGCGAAATTCGAAGATGCGCCCCTGCCCGAGCACGTGCTCGATGACCGCCACTTCGAGCGGCAGATTGCTGCCGGCGGCGCTGCGCGTGCGCGCCTCGCTGCCCATGCGCGTCTGCACGACGCCCTCGAGCCCGTAGCGACGCATCAGTTCGAGGAGTTCGCCGGCGATCTCGTCGGCGCTTTCCATCGCAATGAGTTTACTCATGAACTGCAGCAGGATGCCGGTCTCGTCCATGCTCGCCATGATCAGCGACGAGAGCAGCTCGGCCTCCTCGATCTGCACCGCCTGCTGCCGCGCGGATAGGACCCGGTGCTCGGCGACCTTGAACTTGCGCAGGAGCTCCTCGGGCTCGAAGGGCTTGACGATGAAGTCGTCGCCGCCGGCGTCGTACCCCCTGATGCGCTCCTCGATCGAGTCGTGACTCGAAACGAAGATCACCGGCGTCTGCGCGCCGCAAGGCTCGTTGCGAATGCATTGGCAGAGGATGTAGCCATCAATGCCGGGCAAGCTCACGTCGAGGAAGAAGAGGTCGGGAAATCCCGCGTCGAGTTGCGCCATGCAGTCCTCGGCGCTCGCGAAAGTGTGCAGGTCGCAATCCGGGTCGAGGATCGTGCGAATCACCTCAAGGATGACGGGATCGTCATCGACGGCAAACACCTTTAGCGGTTCACTCATTCCCACTCCAGCGGCGGTGCGTTGATCTTCTTCTCTGCAAGGATAGCGCCCGCAGTCGCTTTCAGGCAGCGCTCCTGCCGAGCACTCGCGTGATCTCGATGTTGGTTTCCGCGACCGACCGCGTCAGTTCGTCGATCCAGAGCTCCGCCGGTTCGCCGTTTCTGAGCGAGAGCTCGAGCGAGCGCACGATCGAATGCAGCTCGATCATACCGAGCATGCCGGTGCGTCCCTTGAGCGCGTGCGCGCGATTGATCGCGATCTCCAGACTGTCGTTCGCGACCGCCTGTTCGATTTGCGCGGCGAGGCTGGCACCATATGAAGCGAAATCGAGCAGCCAGTATCTGAGGCGCGTCTCGTCGCCGCCGAAACGTGCCAGCGCTTCGGCGGTGCGAATATTACGCAGGCGGAAGCTGCCGCCGGACGCACCGTCGTCGTTCGCCAGGCGAGCAGCAGAATCGTCATCGTTGCCGTTCATAGGAAATAATCCTCATGCAGTCGCGGACAGGATTGCGGCGAATCGATTGGTCAGAGCTCATCGTCGCAGACTCGGCCGGGCTTGTGCATGCGTAGTTTGTGCAGAAAAATGCGGGAACTACGTAGTCGAACGCGGACCGCCTGGACTTTCCTCAGCCGGTGATTTGAACGTCTTCAGCATTTCGAACATGCGACTCTTCTTTGCCCTCTTCCCGTCACAGCCGGCTGCCGAGACGCTGCATGCGCTTGGGCGCGCAAGCGCCGGCGAGGTCGGCGGCAGAGCTTCGCGCGCCGCCAGCATCCACCTGACGCTCGCCTTCCTCGGCGAGGTTCCGGGCGAACGCTACGCCGAGCTCGTGGCGATAGCGCAGACTGTCTGCGCGCGCGCCGAGCCTTTTGCCATCGCCGTCGATTTCATCGGCCATTGGCGCCATAACCGCCTGCTCTGGGCCGGCTGTTCGGCAACGCCGGCCGGTCTCTCGCAGCTTGCCACCGCCTTGCGCGGCGCGCTTGCAGCCGGCGGCTTTCTCGTCGATCGCGAGCCCGGCCGCTTCACGCCCCACCTCACCCTCGTGCGCAAGGTCGGCGACGCAAAGCTGCCCGCGCCTCCCGCGCGCGCCATGATCGAGCCCGTGGCCTGGCAATGCACCGCCTTCGACCTCGTCTCATCGCCGCTCGCCGCAGCGCCGCCGGGCTACCAGGTCCTCGCGCGCTTCCCCCTCAGCGGCTCCGCGCCCGAAGAAAGAATATAGGGTGCAATAACCGAAGGGCATTGCACCGATCCGTGCAATAACCGAAGGGCATTGCACCGATCCGTGCATGGCGCAGCGTATTGCCTCACTGCGTACCGGCCACTCCATAACAAACGGCGATAACTAGTAGTGCCCGCAAGGTCTTGGCCGACCCCCGGCGGCTTGCCAGAATCGAATGCGAGCACGATGCTGCGGCGAACGCCGCACCCACCAGCACGCGACGACGCATTCGCATTTTTTTGGAAACGGACGAAAGATGCAGGCGCCCCAGACCGCGATCCCTTGCCTCTTCATGCGCGGCGGCACTTCGCGCGGGCCTTTCTTCAGGGCCTGCGACCTGCCCGCCGACGTCGCCACACGCGACCGTGTCCTGCTCGCGGCAATGGGCTCGCCCGATCCGAGACAGATCGACGGCCTCGGCGGCGCGCATCCGCTGACGAGCAAGGTCGGGATCGTGAGCCACGGCAGCGCACCCGGCGTCGACCTCGATTTTCTCTTCGCGCAGCTGCAGCCGGAGAAAGACAGCGTCGATACGACGCCGAACTGCGGCAATATGCTCGCCGCCGTCGTGCCCTTTGCGCTCGAGACCGGCATGCTCGCCGCGCGCGGCGACAAGACGACTTTGCGTGTACTCACGCGCAACACCGACATGCAGTGCGACATCAGCGTGTGCACGCCGGGCGGCCGGGTGGCGTATGCCGGGGCAAGCCGAATCGACGGCGTTCCGGGCAGCGGCGCGCCGATCACCATCAGTTTTCTCGACACCGCCGGCTCGGTCGCCCCGGGCCTCCTGCCCACCGGCAAGGTCCGCGATCGCATCGACGGCATCGAAGTGACCTGCATCGACAACGGCATGCCGCTCGTCATTTTCAGGGCGAGCGCGCTCGGCCGCAGCGGCGCCGAGAGCGTCGCCGAGCTCAATGCC
>CAZALA010000083.1:0-8342 GCA_964485725.1 uncultured Propionivibrio sp.
GGCCGGCTCCTTCATGCTGAACTATGCCTTCACGGCAGAGGGCCTGCCCCAGGCCATGGCCGCCTGGGTCGAGGGCTTGCAGCTGAGCCGCCTGCAATTCCTGTTCATGGTGAACGCCCTGTTCCTGGTCCTGGGCTGTTTCCTCGACGTCTCGGTCCTGCTGCTGGTCTTCGTGCCCATGCTGCTGCCCGCCGCCAAAATGCTGGGCGTGGACCTGGTCCACTTCGGCGTGCTGGTGGTGCTCAACATGATGATCGGCCTGATCCACCCGCCGTTCGGCATGCTGCTCTTCGTCACCAACGCGCTCACCGGCATCCCGATCAAGGAGATGATGATCGAGGGCTGGATGTTCCTCGTCGGCCTGCTGATGCTGCTGCTGGCGATCACGACGATCCCGGAAATCGTGCTCTGGCTGCCGCACTCGATGGGGTATGTGACGCAATAGCGGGCGAAGGCCCAAAGAAAACGGCGCCTTCGGCGCCGTTTTTTTTTGCTCGCAAGGCGAAGTTCAGGCGAAGAGTCCGAGTTCCTGCTTGAGCGTTTCGCCCAGGTGCAGCGTCTGCTGCACCGTCGTCTGGAAGTGCGCGGAGTAGTAACTGCCGGCTTCGCGCGTGCGGCTCGCGACGCTCGCGAAATTGCCGATCGTCACCTGGTGATCCTTGGCGCAGATCGGGTAATCGAGGTATTCGAGGCACGACGCCGCCGTCAGGTAATCGGAAACGGTGCGCGCCTTCTCGGGCTCCTTCTGCCAGTTGTCGCACAGCCAGACGTAGAGCTCGGGATGAAAGTTCGTCATCACCCCGCTGTAGCCGTGCGCGCCCGCCTGCAGGGACGCGAGCAGCGTCTGCCCGTTGGCGTTGGCGATGTGCAGGCGGCTGCCCTTGACGAGCTCGACGCGCCGGCGAATGAGCTCGATCTGGCAGCAGGTATCCTTGATGAAGGTATAGCGGCCGCTCTGCGCGCACCAGCTGACGACTTCGTCGGAGAGCAGGCGCTTGTACGGGTGCGGGCATTCGTAAATGCCGAGGCCGACCTTGGTCGGCAGCGCCTCGGTAATCGTCTTGAGATTGGCGAGGACGAGCTTGTCGCTCTGGCTTGGCATCGCAAAGCGATTGCTGATCATGATCACGCTATCGACACCGGTTTCGGCGATGCGGCCGAGCTGTTCGATCTGCGCCGGCAGGCCGCAGGCGGTATGCCCGGAAGCGACGACGGGGACGCGGCCGCCGACGTAGTCGACGACAAAGCGCGTGAGCTTCAGCGATTCGGCGTCCGAGAGGAAAAACATCTCGCTCGACTGGCAGTTCGCGAAGAGGCCGTTTACGCCCGCGCCGATATACCAGTCGATGAGTTTCTTCAGCGACGCCCAGTCGATCTCGCGATGGTCGTCGAAAGGCGTCAGCATCACCGGCCAGACGCCGCGGTATTTGTCATTGGTCATCATGCAAAATCCTGTCGAAATGTAGCGTGAAAAACAACTTAAAGGCGAACCACCAAGCCACCAAGACACCAAGTTTCACCAAGAAAGACGAAGCCTTAACTTGGTGTTCCTTTGTGCCTTGGTGACTTGGTGGTGAAGTCTTTGATCTTGGGTGCCTTCCTAGAGCAGCGCGGCCGCGTCGCCGGCGACGTAGACCTTGATGTTCTGCGTCACCGCCTGGCCGACGAAGGCGCGGACGACGTCGGCGAGCTTGGCTTCATCGACGTAGGCGATCGTGATGTGGTTGCTCTGGTGGCCGGCCATCAGGTCGTCGCGGCCGACGCCGTCGAGCGTGCAGTTAAGGAGCGGCCACTCGTAGGTCGTGGCGCGGCGACGGCGCTCGAATTCCGCGGCGGGCAGCTCGACCGCATGCGCGGTGCCAACGTGCAGGATCACCTGCGTGCCCTCGTAATGCGCGCGCGCCCAGATCAGGCGCCCGGCCTTGCCTTGCCCGGCGATCGTCGCGCCGCCTTTCGGGAAGTACATCGCCGGCTGGCGGTAACCGGTCGCGCCGGCGATGCCGCCCTTGATGTGCTCGAAAGGCACCGAACCCGAGATCTCGAAGTCCCAGTAGAAGGTGCCCTGGTATTCGCTGCCCCAGCGGATGTCGTGCAGCGTCGTTTCGGCCGGCAGGCCGAGCGAATCGAGGAGACGCCAGAGCATCGTCTGCGGGATCGCCGTGCCCATGTCGACTTCGTTGATGCAGGGGATCGCCTTGCCGGCGCGGATGATGTTGCCGGCTTCATCAGGAATCGGGAAGCGCTCGGAGGAGCCAATCGCGCCTTCGGCGAAGTCCGAGGCCGCGCACGAATTGGCAAGGCCCTGCTGGTATTGCACGCCGACCGCCGAGAGGCCGAAGCGCTGCGTGAAGCGCGCCATCGCGATCATCATCGCGCACTGCTCGAGCACCTGCTCGCGCGTCAGCTCCTTGGCCGGATCCGAGCCCCACATGAACTTCATGCCGCGCGCCTCGTACCAGGCGAGGCATTCATCGCGCAGCGCGGTCGGCACCTTCGCCATTTCGACGAGGAGCGCCGATTGCGAGAGCGCTTCCATCGGCATGCCGATGTCGACGAGCGCTTTCTGCGGGAAGACGCCGTTGATCATGCCCATGCAGAAACTGTCGAAGAGGCCGATGATTTCCTTGTTCTGCAGGACGTACTCGCCAACCTTCTTGCCGATCGCCCAGGCCGGCGTCCGCGCAGCCGGATGGCTCGCGTCGACAGCCTGCAAGTACGACGTGTCGTGCTTGATCTCGCCGGTCTGCAGCCACGACTCGAGGCCCTTGAAGAAGAAGTCGTCGTCGAACTCGGCCGACCACAGCCGCGAGTGCGCCTTGCCCAGGCTGGTGAGCGTGCCGGCCATGCAGAGCATGCCGACGAGGCCCGGCCAGGTGCCGTCGAAGTTGGCGAGGAGCAGCACCGGGCCGCGGTGCTTGGCAAGGCTCGGCGCCAGGTGATGCGAATACTGCCAGGCGGTGAGCAGCACAATGACCGGCGCGTCGGGGTCGATCGAGGCGAAGAGGTCGCTGCCTTCGCGCTGGCTGCTGATGAAGCCGTGCCGCTTCTCGGTCTTGAACAGGTGGGCGCGCTTGGCGCTGACGCCGAAGCGGCCGGCGAGCGCCTTTTGCAGCTTGTCCTCGAACTTGTTCTGCACCGGCCAGCATTCGACGTTGGCCGATTCGCGCAGGTCGGCGTTGGTGACGAGCAGGACTTCCTTTTCGCCTGCCTGGATCATCGGTCGGGGTTGCGGGAGATTGAGCGTCAGCATGTGCGTGTCCTCGTCTTGAGTGAAAAAGGCCGGGCGGCGACTACTGCCATGCGGCCATCGCGGAACGGGTTCGTTCCATGTCTTCGTAAAGTTTGAGATAGACGCCGTACTTGGCGTCGTGGAAAGCCCTGGTTTCGGCGCGCGCTTTGATGCTGCCGCCGGAGCGCACCATCTTTTCGGCCGCCTCGGGCAGGCTCGCAAAAGCGCCGCTCGCGACCGCGCCAAGCAGCGCGGCGCCGAGCGTGACGGCGTCTTCCTCGCTGACGAGGTGGATCTCGCAGCCGGTCGCGTCGGCGTTCTCGCGCAGCCAGTAAGGATTCTTGGTGAGGCCGCCGCACATCAGGATGCGCTCGATGCGGTGCCCGGCCTCGTTCATGCTCTCGATGATGTGGCGCGTGCCGTAGGCGAGCGCCTGCAGCGTCGCGAGATAACGACGCGCGAGCGCGTCCTTGCCGGTTTCCAGCGTGAGGCCGCTGATCACTCCGCGCGCGGCCGGATTGGCGCGCGGCGAGCGGTTGCCGTGGTGGTCCGGGAGGACGTGCAGGTCGCGCGTTGGCAGCGCTTCGCGCGTCTCGAGGTCGGCCAGCCAGTCGTTGACGACGGCATAGACGTTGCGGTCTTCGGCCTGTGCGCTCGCTTGCGCGAGCGGCCAGGCCTCGCACTCCTTCAGAGTCCAGTCGAGCAGCGCGCCGGCAGCGCTCTGCCCGCCTTCATTGAGCCAGTACCCGGGCAGCATGGCGCCGAAATACGGCCCCCAGACGCCCGGCACCATGATCGGCTCGCGGCTCACCACCATATGACAGTTGGAAGTACCGACGATGACCGCGAGGCTGCCCTGCGGCGCGGTGCTGACGAGCGCCAGTCCGCCCGCGTGCGCGTCGATGATGCCGGTGGCAACGACGATGCCCTCGGCCAGCCCCATTTCCGCAGCCGCCGGCGCGCCGAGCTTGCCGGCCATTGATCCGAGCGGCAGGACCTGGGGCGGCGTCTTGCCGACGACGTCGGAGAGACCGACAGCGGCGAGCAGCGTCTCGCTGAAACGGTTCTCGTGCGCGAGGTAGTTCCATTTGCAGGTGAGCGTACAGACGCTCGCGATATCGGCACCCGAGAGGCGCCAGACGAGGTAGTCGGCGAGGTCGAAGAAACGCCAGGTCGCCGCGTAACGCTCGGGGAAGTTTTCCTTGAGCCAGAGGACTTTCGGCAGCTCCATCTCGATGCTGACTTCGCCACCGACGTAGGCGAGCGCCGCGTCCTTGGTCGCGTTCATGCGCGCCGTCTCGACACCCGCGCGATGATCCATCCACATGATGATGTCGTGCGAAGTGTCACCGTCCTCGGCGAGCGAAACGCCCTGCCCGCCCTTGCCGACCGCGACCAGCGAACACGTCGCGTCAACGCCGATCGCAGCGACGCGCGCCGCGTCGATCCTGCCGATCGCGAGCGCCTCGCGAACCGCCGCGCAGGTCGCTTGCCAGATGTCGCTTGAGGACTGCTCGACGTAGTTGAGGCGCGGATGAAACTGTTTGATCGGGCGAACCGAAAAAGCGAGGCGCTCGCCGCTTTGCGAAAAAATCCCGGCGCGAACGCTGGCCGAGCCGACGTCGATTCCGATGAAGACCTGAGCGCTCATGCAAACCCCTTGACGATTAGCTAAGTCGAGTTAGCAATATAGTCAAATTACCAGGTTTTGACAAGCGGAGGGCCGGAGGATTGCCGGCATTTTCAGCTTTTCGCTGCCGGCTTCACGTCGACCGCGGCAGCGCTTAAGGGAAGCTCAGCAGCGGCCGGCCATGGCCGAAACCGCCTTCGCCCAGGAAGGCTTCCTGCGCGAGGCGGCTCTTTGCGGCTTACAGCCCGAGCAGGCTCTTATGCACTTTGACGACGACCTTGCGGAAGGGCGCCGTGTTCTTGTTCGCGACGCAGGGACGGTGCAGTTCGTCTGGCAGGAAGACGACAAAACCGCCAGGCTCGACGTCCATGAAGAACTCGCTTACCGGCGACGGATAGAAAGCGATGTCGTTCGTCGCGAATTGATCGTCGCTGGCGGCGAGCCCGCTTTGCGGCAAGGCAAAGCCGTAGCGCTCGCTGGCGCTCACCGGGATCTGGATGTCGGCGTAGCTCTTGTGCGCTTCGGCCTTGCACGCATCGAGCGCGCGCGGCGTCGCGTCCTGGACGAGGTAGAACAGCTTGTCGCCTTCGATCTCGTAGCGTCCGGGTTGCTGCCCGGCAAGATCGATTTTTTGCAGCGCTTCGAGCGCGCGCACGACCGCCGCCGGAAGCACCGATTTCTGTTTGCCGACGTCGGCGAGGGAAGCAATGATCATGGAAGACTCCGAGGAAAAAGCGCGCGTGCCCGGCGCGGCGAAAAGACCAGCGGGGGCGTTTGACGACGCTGGTGAGCGCGCCATTATCGCGCAAACTCGTCTTTTAGAAACTCGCGGCGGGCGCCTGCCTGAACCAGTCGGCGAGAAAGCTCGTCATCGCGCGCACCTTGGCTGAGAGGTGGCGGCGCGTCGGGTAGACGACGTGGATCGCGAGCTTGCGGATCGGATAGCCGGGCAGCAGGCGCACGAGCGCGCCGCTCGCGAGCAGGGGCTGCAACAGGAAGCAGGGCCCATGCACGATGCCGCCGCCGGCCGCGGCCATTTGCGCGAGCAGCATGCCGTTGTTGGCGTTGACCGGCCCGCTCACGCGCACGCTGAGCGCTTGCCCGCCCTCGCCTTCGAACTGCCACTGGTTGCCGGTCGCCGAGAAGGCGTAAGTGAAGCAGGCGTGGCCGGCAAGCGCGGCGGGGGTTTCCGGCGTGCCGGCGCGCGCGAGATAGGAAGGCGCCGCGGCGACGAGCAGCGTCGTTTCGCCGATCTGCCGCGCGACGACGTTCTCGCTGCCGATGCGGCCGACGCGGATCGCCATGTCGAGCCCTTCCTCGGCAAAGTCGGCGACGTTGTCCGAGAGCACGAGGTCGAGCGTGATCGCCGGATGGGCCTCGACAAAAGCGGCAAAGGCCGGCGCCAGTTGCAGCGTCGCGAGCGCGATCGGCGCGGTCAGGCGCAGGCGGCCGCGCGGGTGCTTCGCCTGACCTGAGACGCCGGCTTCGGTCTCGTCGATGTCGGCAAGAAGCTGCGTACAGCGCTCGAAGTACGCCGAACCTTCGTGCGTGGCGCTGACGCGGCGCGTCGTGCGGTTGAGCAGGCGCGCATTGAGGTGGGCTTCAAGCTGCGCGACGTGGCGCGACACCGCCGAAGTCGACAGGCCCAGGCGATCGGCGGCGGCGGCGAAACCGCCGGCTTCGATGACGGCGCAAAAGACGCGCATGGCTTCGAGGCGGTCCATGGATTATCCCGAAAAACGCAACGGAGTATCCATCATAGCGCTCTTTATCCAGTTTTCTGCACGGCTTATAGTCCGTCGCGTGCTGATTCCAGCCATCGACCCGCCGCGGCAGCCGTCGCGGCCCCAACAGGAGTGAACCATGAAACTGTATTTCTCCCCCGGCGCCTGCTCTTTTGCGCCTCACCTTGCGCTGCGCGAAGCGGGCCTGCCCTTCGATCTCGTCAAGGTCGATCTTGCGAGTCACAAACTCGTCGCCGACGGCAGCGATTTCGCGAAAATCAATCCGAAGGGCTACGTGCCCGTGCTCGAACTCGACGACGGCCGGCGCCTCTCGGAAGTGCCCGCGGTCGTCCAGTACATCGCCGACCTGAAACCGCAATCGGGGCTCGCGCCGGCGGCCGGCACTTTCGAGCGCTACCAGTTGCAGGAGTGGCTGGGCTTCATCAGCTCGGAAATCCACAAGACCTTCTCGCCGCTCTGGAACCCGAAGACGCCCGACGAAACCAGGGCGACGAACCGCAAGAACCTCGAGAGTCGCCTCGCCTACGTCGCCCGGCATCTCGCGAAAAACGACTACCTGATGGGCTCGCAGTTCACCGTCGCCGACGGCTACCTGTTCACGGTGCTCGGCTGGGGACCGCTACTCGGCGTCGACACCGACCAGTGGCCGGAAATCGTCGCTTACAAGAAGCGCATCGGCGAGCGCCCGAGCGTTGCCGCGGCGCGCGCCGCCGAAGCGGCTCTGGGCTGAAGGCGCCGGCCTGTCGCCGCAGCCGCGGCGACAAGCCCTTCTCACACGCAAGGATGACGATCATGGCAGCCAGACAGCCGGTTCTTTTTCTCTCGCACGGTTCGCCGCTGACGGCGCTCGGCGGCGACGAGCTCAACGCGACCTGGCAGGCGCTTGCCCGCCGGCTCGAAAAGCCCGAGGCGATCCTCGTCGCTTCCGGACACTGGGAAACGCGCCTGCCGCTCGTCAGCGGCAGCGCGCGGCCGGAGACGATCCACGACTTTGGCGGCTTTCCGGCGGCGCTCTACGAGATCGAGTATGCGGCGCCCGGCGACCCGGCGCTCGCGCGCCGCCTCAAGGAGAAGCTCGCCGCGGCGGGGATCGCCGCCGGCATCGACGCCGCTCGCGGCATCGATCACGGCGCCTGGGTTCCCTTGCGTGCGCTCTTTCCCGACGCCGATGTGCCGGTGCTGCAGCTCTCGGTGCAACCCGAGCTTGGCGCGCGCCACCACTTCGCTCTCGGTGCCGCGCTCGCTTCGCTGGCCGACGAGAAGGTGCTGCTCGTCGCTTCCGGGCACATGACGCACAACCTGCGCGAATACATGACGAAGAGTGGCGGTGGCGGCGGGGGGCCGTCGCCAGCGTCGCTGCAGTTTCGCAACTGGGTGCATGAACAGATCATGCAAGGCGGGCAGAGGAACGAGGCGCTGTTCGACTGGCCGCAGCGCGCGCCCGGCGCGGCAGCGGCGCATCCGACGCCCGAGCACTTCCTGCCGCTTTTCGTCGCCCTCGGCGCCGCCGGCGCCGAGCGGCGCAGCGAATGGCTCGGCGGCGGCTGGGTCGGCGAGGCGCTCGCCGCCGACAATTACCTGTTCACCCGCGCCGCCTGAGCGAACGCGCTCTCCCTGTAGGAGCCCAATTTATTGGGCGATCGGCGCCCGATCATCGCCCAATAAATTGGGCTCCTACAAGAGATTCATTTGCCGGCGAGCAGGATCTTTATATCCGCGGCGATCGCCTCGATCGGCG
>CAZALA010000083.1:8442-16173 GCA_964485725.1 uncultured Propionivibrio sp.
ATTCATTTGCCGGCGAGCAGGATCTTTATATCCGCGGCGATCGCCTCGATCGGCGCGTCGTCCTTGACGTAGAGGCGAACGCGGCCGTGCGGGTCGAAAAGGTAGGCGCCCGCCGTGTGGTCGATCATGTAGTTGCCGGCGCCGCCCTTGTCTTCCTGATGATGGACGCCGCCGTGCCCAGCATGCGCACCGCCGCTGGCGCTCGCTTTCGCAAAGAAGACCTTGAAGTCGCGCGCCGCCGCTTCGGTCGCCGCGGCGTCGCCGTAGAGCCCGACAAAGGAGGGATTAAAGGCGGTGACGTAAGCGGCGAGGCGTTCGGCCGTATCGCGCTCAGGATCGAGCGTGATCAGGGCAACCTGCACCCGGCTCGCATCCTTGCCCAGCGCCTGCAGCACGCCCGCCAGCTTGGCGAGCGTCGTCGGACAAACGTCCGGACAGGCGGTGTAGCCAAAGAAGACGACGAGCGCGCGACCCTTGAATTGGTCAAGGCTCACCGCTTTGCCGTGATGGTCCTTCAGGCCGGCAAGCGAGCGGCCAAAAGCGGCGCCGGTGAGGTCGGTGTTGCGGAAGACCGGCGCGCTTTCGCCGCAGGCCGCGAGCACGAAGGCGAGCGCGATGACGAGGGCGGAAAGAAGGCGATGGCGCATATGAAAGCTGGCGAAGCTCGGACCGGCACAGCGAATGGGCAATGAACTTTTCTCGTCTCGGCGGTCAGAGAGGAAGCCCGGGGCAGTTCATCGGCTTAAGGAGAATTGGTGACAATACCATACAAACCCGCAGGGGGGACGCGGTGGCCCCGCAGCGTGCAACTCATACAACTCGCAGGATTCGCAGGACTCTCGCGGCTCGCGCTGCATGGCTTTGCGGCCCTCCTCGGCGCTCTGATGCCGGCCCTCGCGCGCGCCGAATACGCGGTCAACCTGCCGCCGCCCGCCTCCGCGCTCGCGCATGAAATCTACGATCTGCATAATCTGATCCTGTGGATTTGCGCGACGATTTTCGTCGTCGTCTTCGTCCCCATGGGCATTGCGCTCGTTCGCCATCGCAAGAGCGCCGGCGCGCAAGCCGCCAAGTTCCACGACAACCTGCGCCTCGAAATCGTCTGGACGATCATCCCCTGCCTGATCCTCGTCGGCATGGCCTGGCCGGCGACGAAGCTGATCATCGCGATGAAGGACACGAGCGCGGCCGAGCTCACGATCAAGGTCACCGGCCACCAGTGGAAGTGGGAGTACGAGTACCTTGGCGACGGCATCCGCTTCCTGAGCAATCCCTCGACGCCGCAGGACCAGATCGCCGGCACGCAAGCGCGCGGCGAGCACTATCTGCTCGAGGTCGACCGGCCGCTCGTCGTCCCGGCCGGCAAGAAAATCCGCCTCGTCATGACGTCGAGCGACGTCATCCACTCGTGGTGGCTGCCCGCGCTCGGCGTCAAGCAGGACGCGGTTCCGGGCTTCATCCGCGACGCCTGGTTCCGCGCCGATGCGCCCGGCACTTACCGCGGCCAGTGCGCCGAACTGTGCGGCATCGGCCATGCCTTCATGCCGGTCGTCGTCGAAGCCGTCGATGACGCGCGCTACGCGGCGTGGAAGGACGAGCAGAAGATCGCGCTCGCCGCCGCCGCGGCCAACGCGGCGAAGACCTTCGACCTCGCGACGCTGAAGAGCGCCGGCGAGAAAGTCTACACGACGAACTGTGCGGCCTGCCACCAGCCGACCGGCCTCGGCATCCCGCCGACTTTCCCGGGGCTCGTCGGTTCGCCAATCGTTACCGGCGACAAGGCCGGCCACATCGACATCGTCTTGAACGGCAAGCCGGGGACCGCCATGGCGGCCTTCGGCAAGATCCTCTCCGACGTCGATATCGCCGCCGTCGTCACCTACGAGCGCAACGCCTGGAAGAACCCGACCGGCGAAGCGGTCCAGCCGGCCGACGTCGTCGCGCGGCGAAAGTAAAGGAGTCTCTCGATGAGCGTCGCAGTTACCGACACCCCCGGCCAGCACGCGGCTGGGCATGATCACCAACACGATCACGAGCACGGCGCACCGGCCGGTTTGATGCGCTGGTTCACGAGCACCAACCACAAGGACATCGGCACGCTTTATCTGTGGTTTTCGCTCTTCATGTTCTTCTTCGCCGGCGCGCTCGCCATGCTCATTCGCGCCGAGCTCTTCCAGCCCGGCCTGCAGCTCTTTCAGCCGGGCGTCTTCAACCAGCTGACGACGATGCACGGCCTGATCATGATTTTCGGCGCGATCATGCCTTCGCTCGTCGGCTTTGCCAACTGGCAGATTCCGCTCATGATCGGCGCCTCCGACATGGCCTTCCCGCGCCTCAACAATTGGAGCTTCTGGCTGCTGCCGGCGGCGGGCCTGCTCCTCATCGGTTCCTTCTTCGTTCCCGGCGGCGCCATGGGCGGCGGCTGGACGATGTACCCGCCGCTCTTCATCCAGGGCGGCATCTCGCACGACATGGGCATCCTCGCCGTGCATATCCTCGGCATCTCGTCGATCATGGGCGCGATCAACATCATCACGACGGTGCTCAACATGCGCGCGCCGGGAATGACGCTGATGAAGATGCCGCTCTTCGTCTGGACCTGGCTGATCACGGCTTTCCTCTTGATCGCCGTGATGCCGGTGCTCGCCGGCGCGATCACGATGCTCTTGACCGACCGCCATTTCGGCACGCATTTCTTCGACGCGGCGGGCGGCGGCGACCCGGTGATGTTCCAGCACGTGTTCTGGTTCTTCGGCCACCCCGAGGTCTATATCATGATCCTGCCGGCCTTCGGCATCGTCTCGACGATCATCCCGACCTTCGCGCGCAAGCCCCTCTTCGGTTACGTGTCGATGGTCTATGCGGTCGCTTCGATCGCCTTCCTCTCCTTCATCGTCTGGGCGCACCACATGTTCACGACCGGCATGCCGGTCGCCGGCCAGCTCTTCTTCATGTACGCGACGATGCTGATCGCGGTGCCAACCGGGGTCAAGGTCTTCAACTGGGTGGCAACGCTGTGGCGCGGGTCGATCACGTTCGAGACGCCGATGCTCTTCGCGCTCGCCTTCGTGGCGCTGTTTACGATCGGCGGTTTTTCCGGTCTCGTGCTCTCGCTCGTTCCCGTCGACATCCAGCTGCAGGACACTTATTACGTCGTCGCGCACTTTCACTACGTGCTCTTTTCGGGGTCGGCGATGGCGATCATGGGCGGCGTTTACTACTGGCTGCCGAAATGGACCGGCCACATGTACGACGAGCGCCTCGGCCAGGTCCATTTCTGGCTGACCGCGATCGGTTTCAACGTCACCTTCTTCCCGATGCATTTTCTCGGCCTCGCCGGCATGCCGCGGCGAATTCCCGATTACGCGCTGCAGTTCGCCGACTTCAACGTGATCTCCAGCCTCGGCGCTTTCCTCCTGGGCGCAAGTCAGCTGCTCTTCCTCTACGTCGTCGTCAAATGCATTCGCGGTGGCGTGCCGGCGGGCGAGCGGCCGTGGGAAGGCGCCGACACGCTCGAGTGGACGCAGAGCTCGCCGCCGCCTTACCACTCCTTCGTCACGCCGCCCGTCGTCAATTGAGCGCGCCCGCCACCCCAGAAGGGATAGTCGCCATGCAAGCGTCTTCCGAACACGAGGTCTACTACGTTCCGCCGCCGTCGGTCTGGCCGCTCGTCGGCTCGGTGGCGCTGCTCGCGCTGGCGACAGGTTTCGTCCTCTTCCTCAACAAGCTCGCAGCGGGCACCTACCTGATGACCATCGGTCTCGGCATCCTGCTCGTCATGCTCATCGGCTGGTTCGGCAACGTCATCGACGAGAGCCTCGCCGGCAAATACGCGCATCAGGTCGATCGCTCGTACCGCTGGGGAATGGTCTGGTTCATTTTTTCCGAGGTCATGTTCTTCTCGGCTTTCTTCGGCGCGCTGTTCTACGCGCGCATCATCGCCGTGCCGATGCTCGCCGACGCGCAGCTCCTCTGGCCCGGCTTCTCGGCGGTCTGGCCGACCGCGGGACCTGCGGTGCAAACCGTGCCGACGCCCGTCGACGCCTGGGGGCTGCCGGCGCTCAACACGCTCATCCTGCTCTCGTCGGGGGCGACCGTGACCTGGGCGCACTGGGGCCTCTTGAAAGGCCGGCAGGCGCAGCTTCGCGTCGGACTCGCGCTCACCGTCCTCCTCGGCATCGTTTTCGTCAGTCTGCAGATCCACGAGTACAGCGAGGCGGCCTTTTCGATTCGCGATGGCATTTACGGCGCGACCTTCTACATGCTGACGGGTTTTCACGGCTTTCACGTGATGCTCGGCGCGGCGATGCTGATCGTGATCCTTTTCCGCTCGATCTTCGGCCACTTCGACGCCGAGCACCATTTCGCCTTCGAGGCGGTCGCCTGGTACTGGCACTTCGTCGACGTCGTCTGGCTGATGCTCTTCGTTTTCGTCTATTGGCTGTGAAAGCGCCGCAGATGAAACCCGCCCTCGCCCCGCAAACGCCGAGCACGCGCGCGCTCGACAATCGCCGGGTGGTCAAGCGCCTGCTCGTCGTGGTCACGCTCTCCTTCGCCTTCGGCTTTGCGCTCGTGCCGATTTACGATGTCTTCTGCGCGCTCACCGGCCTTAACGGCAAGACGCAGGGCCGCACCGGGACGCTTGGCCTGGGCGGGCTGACGAGCGCGTTCAGTTCAGCTACGGACACCACAACGAACATCAACACCACGCCGGCTTCGCGCATCGACACGAGCCGCACCATCACCGTCGAGTTCACGTCGACGGTGATGCCCGGCCTGCCGTGGCGGGTCGAGCCGCTCTCGCCGCGCCTCGACCTGCACCCGGGCGAATTGCAAACGGCGCGCTTTCGCGTCGTCAACCTCTCGCCGCGGCCGATCACCGCGCAGGCGATCCCGAGCGTGACGCCGGGAACGGCGGTGCGCCACTTCGAAAAGCTCGACTGCTTCTGCTTCGCGCAGCAGGCGCTCGCGCCCGGCGAGAGCAAGGAGCTCACCGTCACCTTCATCGTCAGGCCCGAAATCGACGCCGACGTGAACACGATCACGCTCGCTTACGCGCTCTTCAAGACCGGTGCCACGAATGATTGAGACGCCGCGCTCAGGCGCCCGGGATGATGCCGAAACGGTAAGCGGCCAGCAGCAGCACGACGATCGCGAGCGAAAGGCCGACGCGAACGGTGAGGGCCTTGACCGTGCGCTCGCCGCCGCGGTCGCGGTAGAGAAAGAAGAGTCCGGAAAACAGGCTGAAGATGACGCCTGCCAAGAGCAAGATGATGAAAAGCTTTAACATTGCGCGCTCCGCCAATGCCAATCCGAATGCTGGTTCCAGCAGGGACAATTATGCGCGCGGCGGCAGCCCGCGAGCCGGGCTGGCGAAAAAAAGCGCGCGGCGCTTTGCCCCGGCAGCGTGGCCGAGCATCGCCGCGATCGCGCTGGTGACGCTCTTCATCGCCGCCGGACACTGGCAGTGGGAAAAGGCGGCGGCCAAGGAGCGCTGGCAAAAGGCGCTCGACGAACGCGGTGCGCAGCCGGCCATCGATCTCAATGCCGCCATCGCGGCGGGCGGTGACAGCGTCAAGGCCGAGGACCTCGCCCTGCGCCGCGTCGCGGCGCGCGGCCGCTTCGAGCCGCAAGGACAGATCTACGTCGACAACCGCGTGCATCAGGGACAAGCCGGTTATCACGTCGTCACCCCCTTGCGCCTTGAGGGCAGCGAGTTGCGCGTCCTCGTCAATCGCGGCTGGTTGAAGGCGGCCGCCGAGCACGGCGCGCTGCCGCAGGCGCAGGCGCCCGAAGGCCTCGTCGCGATCTCGGGAATCGCGGTGATCCCGCCGACGCGCTTCTTCACCCTCGGCAGCGAAGAGCCGGGAAGCCGGCGCTGGCAGCACCTCGATCTGGGTCGCTACATCAAAGCCGCGGCTCACCCGGTCTTGCCGGTCGTCGTCGAGCTCGACGCGCAAAGCGCCGGCGGCTTCGTGCGCGCCTGGCGCAGGCCCGACGAGCGCATCTTCACGAACCTCGGCTACGCGCTGCAATGGTGGGCTTTCGCGGCAACGACCGCGGTCATCTGGATCGTTCTTTCCTGGCGCAGGGCGCGCCGGCAAGCGCCATGAACACCCTCAACCCCATGGCGCCGGCGCTGCCGCCGCGGTCGTCCCCATCGTCCCCCACGCCCCGCCCCCGGCGCCTGATCCTGATCGCGCTCGCGGCGCTCTTCTTTCTGCCTTTCCTGATCGGCTCGGCGCTCTTCTGGAGCGGCTGGCGGCCGACGAGCCTCGTTCAGCACGGCGAACTCATCGTGCCGCCGCGGCCGCTGCCGGCGAGCGGGCTGCAAGGCCTCGACGGGCGGCCATTCGGCCGCGACGAGTTCAATGGCAAATGGCTGATCGTCGTGGTCACGAAGCAGGCGTGCGCGGGCGCCTGCGCGCGCACGCTCGAGGGCGCCGCCGCCGTCCACGAAGCGCTCGGCAAGGAAGCCGGTCGCGTGCGCCGCGTCCTCGTCGCGAGCGGCAGCGCGCCGGACCGTGACCGCCTGGCGGAAATCGAGCGCCGCTCTCAGGGGCTTGCGGTCCTTACCCTGGCGCCGGGGGCGGAAGCCGGCTGGCGTTCGGCGCTCGCCGGGAACGAATCGGAGCTTTTCATCGTCGACCCGTTCGGCAACGTCATGATGCGCTACCGCGAGGCTGATGAAGTGGGCGGCGCAATGCACGGCGCAATGCACGGAGAAGCGCACGCCGAAGCGCAAGACGAAACGCGTGGCCACGCAGCCAAGGAATTGCGTGGCCTGTTGCAAGACCTCCAGCGCCTGCTCAAATACGCATGGGTGCGCCAGGGGAATCAGTAGGCTCAAGGAGACGAATCATCATGGCCAGGGAAGCGACCGTCAATGACGTTGGCAGAGCGCGCGACTTTACTCAAAGGCTCGGCGATTTCTTCGCGCTGTGCAAACCGCGCGTCAACTCGCTGATCGTTTTCACCGCGATGATCGGCATGGTCGTCGCCTCGCCCGGACTGCCGCCGCTGACGCGATTTCTCGCCGCTTCGCTCGGCATCGCGCTCGTTGCCGGCGCCGCCGCAGTGATCAACTGCCTCGTCGAAAGCTCGGTCGATGCGCTGATGGCCCGCACGCGCTGGCGCGCGACGGCGCGCGGCGTCGCCTCGCTCGGCGAGACGCTCGCGCTCACCGCGCTCGTCGGCGGCAGCGGGCTGTGGCTCTTGCACGCGCTCGTCAATCCGCTGACGATGTGGCTGACGCTCGCGACCTTCGTCGGCTACGCGGTGATCTACACGCTCCTGCTCAAACCGGCGACGCCGATGAACATCGTCATCGGCGGCGCCGCCGGCGCAATGCCGCCGCTGCTCGGCTGGGCGGCGATGACGGGCGAAGTCGGGCCGGAGGCGCTGGCGCTCTTTCTCATTGTTTTCATCTGGACGCCGCCGCACTTCTGGGCGCTCGCCTGCTACCGCCGCGATGACTACGCCAAGGCCGGGCTGCCGATGCTGCCCGTGACCCACGGTCTCGCCTATACCTGCCGCTACAGCTTCTTCTACGTCGTCCTGTTGAGCGGCGCTTCGCTGCTGCCGTATTTCCTCGGCATGTGCGGGCTCTCCTACCTCATCGCGGCGATCGTCCTCGACGCGGTCTTTCTCGCGTATTCGCTCGCGCTCTGGCGCAACTACAGCGATGCGCTGGCGCGGCGCACCTTCCGCTGGTCGATCGTCTATCTGACG
>CAZALA010000084.1:0-15934 GCA_964485725.1 uncultured Propionivibrio sp.
ATAATTTTTAACTTCTTTACATTTTCTGCCCTCCCCCCCCTTCCCATCAGGCGCTTGAAGTGCAAGAATCCACGCGGAGTACCAGTGAGGCCCTCAACAATCAACAACAGGAGATACTATGAACAAGTCTGAATTCATCGATTCAATTGCCGCCAAAACCGAACTGTCCAAGGTTGCTTCCGGCAAAGCGCTGGATGCCGTCATCGAAACGATCGTGCAAGCTGTTGCCAAGGGCGACGGCGTAAGCCTCGTTGGTTTTGGTTCCTTCAAAGCCGCTGCCCGCGCCGCACGCGAAGGCAAAAACCCGAAGACCGGTGAAAAGATCAAGATCGCTGCGACCACCGTGCCGAAGTTCTCTGCCGGCGCCACCTTCAAGGCCGCCGTTGCCACCGCCAAGAACAAGAAAAAGAAGTAATTCCGCTTCAAGCGAACAAAAAGGCTTGCTACAGTGCAAGCCTTTTTTCGTTAACACGCTTTGATATTGCACGACTAATTTGCTAGCAGTACATGCATAACACGTCATCAATTGACGCAATCAGGGCAGCCGCGTAGAATTTTCGTCTTATCGGGGGCGTAGCTCAGTTGGGAGAGCGATTGGTTCGCAATCAATAGGTCGGCGGTTCGATCCCGCCCGTCTCCACCAGTAATACTAAGGGTTGCAGCGATGCAGCCCTTTTTCGTTTTTGGGTCGGGGTTACGCCGGGGTTACATTTACCTAAAAATTGCCCAACAGTAAGGCAAAGAAAAACCGGCCACTGCAGCCGGTCTAGAAAGAACCTGAACGCGAAGTGGGTATTGTTGTCAAAGCAGTACGTAGTCCCCACTACGTGTATCTCCTCCAAGGAAACACTTCGCCCCGGCTCGATGAAAATCGCCGGGGTTTTCTTTTGTACAGTTTTGGACACTAGCGCAAAAGCCGGCGATGGCAGCCCGGTCGGTCGCAATCACGAAGGAACTGGAAGACTCAGTGCTCTGTCCAAGTTCTGTCCAGCAGCTAGGAGAGCGATGATGCGTGCCCAACATGGAAATAGAGTTGTCAGGGAACGTCGGCACTATGACCTAGTAGCCGTGTCGTTCGATGGTATTGAACGAAGATCGAGCCGAGAAAATCTCGCCCTGCTAAGCGACGATGAAATTGATGAATCCGAAATGTCGCTGGCTGATGAGTATTGGACAGAGTTCTTTGATCCGACGAACGTTAAGACGGGCGACCAGCACTAATCCGCGCCTCTGTCATTCTCGGCACGGAGCGGAAAGCATTCGTGATGGCAATTGCAACACCGCGCTTGGCGCGATGACAAGGTCTTCACGCCCAGACATAACTGAGGTCAGGCGGCTTTGCCGATGCGTTTTTGAGTTCGCCCAATAGTCCTACTCCTCCTTGCCTCCGATTTTCCTACACCTGCTTGTCGACGTGCAGGCCCCGCCGAAACATCTCGATAGATTTACTTATCTGCAAGATATCTTCCGAGGGAATTGCTTTAGAGCCTTTCCCGCGCCCTGCAACTCTCACGGGCGGCATTGACCCACGAGCCGGGACAGATCTATCTAGATAGGGTCACTTGAACCGAAGACGGTGCGCTGACGTACATAGCGAAGACCCATGCCTGGTCCGGCGACTCAGCCGATGTGCCCCGCCTTTTTGCGTTTTTGCTGTCACTGCGTACGCCACCGTGCCGACGCAGAGGAAGTTTCCCGGTATATCACGACGGATGCGGCTCGAAACATCCTTCAGCCTGCGTTGACCCGCGAGGTCGGAGCAAGAAGAGTCGCCGCTTTGTACGTTGGCGGACAGAGTGGACTTGACTCGAGTGCCACGCTGCCTGAGTCGGTTAATGGAGAAGAGTCGATGGGCGATGGGAATCCTCGGGGCAAGATGCAAGCGGCAAAAGCAATGGCGTGCTGTCGGTGGCCGCCGATCATTTCATCGAAGAAAGCCGAGGCTGATGGCCAGCAGGCAAGCACGATGGTCGTGAATGAAGCTGCCGCCGATATTTGCACCGCGACGAGCGTATCACCGAGGTGCCCTACCCATTTGGAAGCGCTCAGCAGAGAAATGGAAGATATTTAAGTAGCTGTGCGGTGGCGGCCCGTCGTTTTGCAACGTCTGCCGCGGGTAGCAAATTTATCAAGAAAAATGTCATGGAGATCGCGCGATGAAACGAAAAGAATGCGTCTTGATCCTCACGTTGGCTATGGCAGGGGTCATCTGCAGCGCCGGTCCGGCATTGGCGACGCCTCTACTGGATTCGGATATGGCGAGTTCCATGGTGCTCGGCGCTTCGAAGGCGACCCGAGCCAATATTGACGCCCTCGGCGGAGACCATGGCAACGGCTCCGGCGTGAGTGTGCAAGCGATCTCCACCTTGGGCGCGCAAGCCGCCGCCGCGATTCCCGGGCTGCAAGGCGAGCAAGGGCTGGCCGAGCAAGGGCTGGCGGCGGCGAGCCTGGCGTCGGCGCAGACTTTCCCGGGATCCCCGGGGTCGGGCGCGGCTCGCAACAAGCCAGGCTCTGGTGGGACGACAGCCCCCGGTCCCGAGCTTGCGACGCAAGCCGACCATGCGCCGGCAACACTCGCTTTGCGCGATGACAACCCCGGCAGGATCCCCGTTTGCGACATCGCCCGCGTGCGAACAGCCATTGCGGGATTGGATCTCGCGAGCCTTGCCGCTCTTTGCAACGACGTCACTGCGGATGGGAACGGCATTTCAGGTACGCCCCCCGCACGCGTTGACCTTGTTTCCTTTGACCCGGCGGCTGCCGACAGCAATGGCGCGGGCAACGATGGTCTTACGAACAATGTGTCGGATTTCACCGCTGCTGTAGGTGGCACGAGCGATCCTGGCAATCTTCTAGTCGCGTTGGCTATCGACGATGGCCTCGCTCTCCCCGAGCCATCGACGCTGCTGCTGCTGGCAGCCTCACTTGCCGGACTTGCGTGGCGCCGACGCCGGTCCAGTGGGTCGCAGTCGGACAGCATGGCCAGTCCCCTTGCGGCAGGCGCTTCGCGGCGTTAGGCGCGGGTTCGAGGCACGCTCGATGCCTCGCCATCCCCGTTACCGCTCAACGCGATTGAGCGCGTCGAGACCATGCGTGTGCCGTGGACGGGAAATCACAATGGGATTCCTCAATGTCTGTGCCTTGCTTGCGCTCGGGACCTGCCTGGCCTCGCCCGCGGCTTTCGCCAAGGACGACGGGCCCACCGAAGTGCAGGCGCTGAATCAGGAAACGACCGAACTCTATCGCACCGCGAACTACGCGCGCGCGGTGGCGCTGGCAAGAAAGACCTTGGAACTTGCCGAGAAGAATCTCGGCCCAGACCATCCCGATGTGGCTGACAACCTCAACACGCTGGCGATCCTCTATCGCGTCCAAGGTCAGTACGCGCAGGCCGAGCCACTCTACATGCGTGCGCTACAGATCAATCAGCGCGCCTTCGGTCCCGACCATCCCTTCGTCGCCGCCATGATGAACAACTTGGCCTTGCTCTACCGCACGCAGGGCCTGTATGTCCTGGCCGAGCCGCTCTACGAGCGCGCGTTGGCGATTTACGAGCAAACGCTCGGCCCGGATCATCCCGATGTAGCCAACACCCTGAACAATCTGGCCGAGCTCTACCGTAGCCAAGGCGAGTATGCACTCGCGGAGCCGCGCTACAAGCGCGCGCTGGCGATCCACGAGAAAGCCCTCGGCCCGGACCATCCCGCTGTCGCCAATGACCTGAACAATCTCGCCGAACTCTACCGCAACCAGGGCCAGAGCGCGGCCGCTCAGCCACTCTACAGGCGGGCTCTGGCGATCAACGAAAAGGCGCTTGGCCCGGATCATCCCTCTGTCGCCACGAGTCTGAACAATCTCGCCGCACTTTATACCGCACAAGGGCTCTACGCGCAGGCGGAAGCGCTCTACAAGCGCTCGCTGGCCATTCGCACGCAGGCCCTCGGCCCGGATCATCCCGACGTCGCTAACAGCCTGAACAATTATGCCGAGCTGTATCGTGGCCAAGGAAAAATCGCGCTGGCGGAGCCGCTCTACCAACGCGCCTTGGCGATCTGCGAGAAGGCCCTGGGCCCAGATCATCCTGGTATCGCGCCTATTCTGAACAACCTCGCGGCGGCTTACAAAGAGCAGGGGCAGGATGCGCGGGCAGAACCGCTCTACAAGCGCTTGCAGGCGATCCGTGAAGGCGTCGTTCGAGCCGAGCGTCCGCTTGAGTCGGCCAGGAGCAGGTGAAGCCTCCGGCGATCGGAGAATTCGACATGGCGTGCTGTTGGGCTTGACCTTCTGACTGCACGGTGCGCCGAAAGACCTCGAGCGCTTGCCCCGCGCCGGCAAGCGCGCGCAGTCTCTCGTACAAGTTGGTTGGCCGAATGATTGCGGACTATCATAAACCTGACAGAGGCAGCTCTTGCAGCGTTGCAAGAGCCTACGCCGGACGAGGTGCGGCACGGTTAACGAATTCGCGAAGGTATTCTGAGATGGCCCTACGACTCGCCGATTTCATTGTGCGCGACATGAAAGGCATCGTTGCGCGTTGGGAAGACTTTGCCCGCCTCCAGTTGCCGGCCGCAGCGAGAATGGGGTCGCTTGCGCTGCGCGACCACGCTGAGGAGATTCTGGGCGCTGTTGCAAGGGATCTGCGATTGCCCGAAAGCCGCGACGAGCAGGCGCAGAAATCGATGGGACTCGCTCCACACCCCAACGCGCCGGAAACGGCTGCCCAGACGCATGCCCTGTTGCGAGCTCGCAGCGGGTTCGATGTCACGCAGCTCGCTGCCGAATACAGGGCGCTGCGGGCGAGCGTCATTCAACTGTGGCTAGACGACTGTGCAAACGAGGCGCCACCTCTCGACGACATTATTCGTTTCAACGAGGCCATCGATCAGGCGCTTGCCGAATCGATCGATTTCTTCAATGTCCGAGTTGAGCGGTCGCGCAATCTGTTTCTCGGAATGCTGGGGCATGATCTGCGAAGTCCATTGCAGAGCATCCAGATGACCGCCAAATATTTATCCGCTCTCAACGCCGGCGAAGACGTATCGGCGGCGGCAAATCGTCTCATCCGCAGTGGCGGACGCATGCAAGCGCTCCTCGATGACCTGCTGGACTTTAATCGCACGCAGCTCGGACTAGGAATCCCCATTGTTCTGGAGAGCGTGGACTTGGCAAGGCTGTTCGGCGAGGCCTTGGACGACATGCGCGTAGCGTACCCGGGCCACCAGATCCTTTGGCAGGTGGCCGGTGATGCGGTTGGGGCTTGGGACGGGCCGCGCATGCAGCAGCTGCTCAGCAACCTCGTGATTAATGCCATCAAGTACGGAAAATCCGACTCGCCTGTGCTTGTGACGATGACAGGGGCTGCGGACGAGCTTAGTTTCGAGGTCACAAACTCCGGCGCGACGATAGATCCGATCAAGCTGGAGGGTTTCTTCGAGGCTTGTAAGCGTGGTCAGCAAGACACGAGCGGCGAGCAAAGTATTGGATTGGGACTCTACATCGCCCGCGAGATCGCGAGAGCCCACCGCGGCGACATAAGTGGTCGTTCGGATCGCGGGGAAACCACTTTCACGGTGCGCCTGCCCCGCCGGTAGCGGCCCCGTTGCGGGCGTCGCAGTCTGCTTGCCACTCGTCTTTAAGGCGATTGGATCTTGCGAGAAGCGCCCTCAAAACATTCCAATCAGCCGGTTTGGCAATGCAGGCGACGCAGCCAGCCACGCGAGCCCTCTCACGCCACTCGTTCTCCGTCAATAAAGCTGATACGCAAATAACGGGCACCGCAGTTGTTTCCGCGCGCTGCCGCAACATGCGCGTCGCCCTGAGCCCGCCCATCACTGGCATTCCCAAGTCCATTATGATGGCGTCGGGCACCCGCAGGGTCGCCCGCTCTAATGCTTCCAGGCCATTGGCAGCAAGTTCTACGCAATGTCCGTCCATTTCAAGCAGCAATTGCATTGCGATGCGGTTGTCCGTGTCATCGTCTGCTACAAGGATGTGCATATAGCCGAACCCTCAGGTCATGGTTCGCCCAACCGCATTGATTGGCAACCCGCTCACCTAGGCTTGGAAGTGGGCCCGTGTT
Organism: uncultured Propionivibrio sp.; assembly: GCA_964485725.1. GTDB lineage: Bacteria > Pseudomonadota > Gammaproteobacteria > Burkholderiales > Rhodocyclaceae > Propionivibrio. The sequence continues at coordinate 6,080 of CAZALA010000084.1, forward strand.
GGGTGCTAAATGGTACGCCCCCATACCCCGGCAAATTTCGAGCCCGCAGTCATGATCTTGTTGGCGGACCCCTTTAGGGGTTTGGGCAGGCCTTGCGCCGCCATGCTTGCCACGGCGCTGCGAACCGCACCCGTAACGCCTTTGACGGCCACTGTGTCTAGGAATGATTGACCTCGTGTCACTCCGCTATCCATGAGCCACCCCCGCCGCAGTCATGGCAGCCTGAATCCGATGCACGGCTAGAATCAGCCGCTCTCTATCAACTTCAGAGAAAGGGTGCCCGGCCAGCAGAGAAACGCCAGCAGCGGCCACCACAAGAGCCTCAAAGCCGATGGCGCGAAGAACATCAGCCGCAGGGAATGGGCGTCTCTCTGGCTTGGCGTGCTGCATTGGGCTGGGCGGGAAAAGCTCATCAATGGACAGGCCAGCCGCGCCGATCACCTCATGGACAGCGCACCCGGCAAAGCAATGAACGAGAATCCTCCCGTCGTCTGTTTCCCGAATGCTCAGGCTGGCGCTTCGGTCGGCGTGTGCGGGGCAACATGCCATCCATGAATCGGGCTTTGTTTGCTTGACTCGATCAAGCCGGGAAAGAAGGTTGTCGACGCTCATCGCTTCGCCCCCTTGCCGTATCTGCCCGTATCTTTCGGCGCTCTCTGCTTTGTTGGGGCGTGTCCCGCCCTCACGCTTAAGTGATTGGTCGCTTTCATGGCTACTCCTTACGAAGTAGCGCCGTTAGCTTGGGTGCGACTGTCGAGCCAGGTGTTTAGGTCGGAAAGCCGATAGCGCACGCTGCGCCCGACTTTGACGAAAGGGATCGCGTAACGGCCAGTGCTGCGCCAAACAGAGAGCGTGCCGGGCGTTACTCGCAGGTGTTGTGCCGCTTGGTTTTGGTCGAGAAGGTCATTGAGCTTCGTTGACAGTCGGACGAACTCGCTAATGCTATTTGCTTCTTGGCTCATGATTTTCTTTCTTATCATGACGCGCGGCGCTGCCAAAGAGTAATTGACGTCGAACCAAAATCGACATACTCTGAAACCCCTTACCAAGGGAGTCGAACTCGCGCAATGCGTCGTTTGTACTTCGCAAGGGGGTAAGGACGGGAATCCTTGCCCCCTCGCACCTACCACTACATGTAGCGTATCGCTGTATTAATTTCCACTACATCTAGTCGATAAGCCAATTATATTGATACGGAGCACGGCTGTCGTGAAAATAAAGTAAGCCTTGCATGCGCAAGGCTTTGCAGCTCCTGGAGTTCGCCAATCGGTATGCTGAATTGCTTGAGCCATTGGTACAGGCTGTGTTGCGAAATGCCCAGCCGGTTCGCAACTTCGGCCGTCGAATGGCCACGATCTGTCGCCTGCTTCACTGCTTCGATCTTGAATTCTTCGGGATAACGTTTGCCGCTCATGACACCTCCTAATGCCCTAGATTTTAAGGCTCAAAGGTGTCTACAGGTTCCGGGGCGATTCAGCTCCGCCACTTGAGCGTGCTCGTGCTGCTCTGCTGGCCAAGCGTAAATATCGCCGGTGAGAGAGTCTCTAATCCATCTTGCGGCAGCACGTTCAGAGGTTGAGATGATTGCGCTGATCATGGCTTCTGTTGGATTCTTCAAGACGGTTTTCATTATTTGCGCTCCTATTTGATTACGCTAACCTGCGGCCTTACTCCTTCCTCGTTGGCGTTGTCCTTACTGCCGTCATATTCCAGTTCTACTCCGTTTTTTTAAAGGCGTCACTTCCGCCGCCTGCTTCAATCCTGCCGCTTCCATCATCGCGCTAGTCGCCGTATTGACTGACGCCCGCACCGGGTCAAGGTCAAGGCGCGCATAGATCGCCGTCGTCTGCTGGCTTTGATGATTCAGGCTCTTGCCGATGATCGCCAGCGATGCGCCGGTCTTGGCCTGCCAGCTGCCGAGAGTGCGCCGGAGATCGTGCAGCGTTACGCCGTTCGCTGCCTTTCTTCCGTAAGGGATGCCCGCCCGCTCCATAACGCGAATAACGGCTTTCTTCGGTTCTTCGATATGCCCACTCGCACCAGCGCCGGGAAAGACGAACACGGCTTTTTCGTCTGCCACTTCCTTGCGCGCTTGAAGGATCGTCACCGCTTCCGGCGAAAGCGTCACGTTTTGCGGGGTGCCGTTCTTCGTCAGCGGAATGCGCCAGACGGACTCAGGGAGATTCGTTTCGCTCCACTTCATCGCCAGAAGGTTTGACCGCCGAGCGCCGGTCAGCAACGCCAACAGGATGTAATCGCGAAGCGTCCGATTGCTTTCAACGGACAGCGACACAAAGAAGCGCGGTAATTCATCAGCCTGTAAGAAGCGGTCGCGCTTCACTTTGGCGCGGGTCTTGATGCCGAGCACCGGGTTAGCTGTCGCATAGCCCCACTCGATAGCACGGCCATAGATGCTAGATACCAGCGCCCGGACGCCGTTGATTGTCGATCCCGCAAGGCCGGCCTTCTCCATGTTCGACAGGATGCGCGAAAGCGCCTCGCGCTTGATCGCCGTGATCTTCTGTGAGCAAAGGCTTTGCAAATGATTGGCGAAAAGGCTTTGGTCAGTCGCCCATGAACGCTTTTTACTGCCGTGCCGCTCCCCGTATTCCTTGAACAGTTCCGCGAAGGTCGGCTCCTCCTTGGTGGCCCGCTTTACCATCGCAGGATTCGAGCCCTCCTCAATCTCCGCATTGACCCTTGCCGCGAGCTTCCGCGCCTGCTCAATCGTCATTGTGGGGAAGCGCCCAAGCGTCACGCGCTCAGGTTGCCCGCCTTTGATACGCCGATAGACGGAGAACGTCTTTGCGCCGGTTGCCGTAACCCGGAGTTGTAACCCCGTCGTCTTGGCGTCGAGATAGACGGCGCGGCCCCCTTCTTTCGGCTTCGGCAAGGCCTGCAATGTTTCCTTGGTGAAATTGACTGTTTTGCTCATGTCGCACCTCTGGGGTTACGCCGGGGTTACGCCGGGGTTACACTTTTGGTGAATTTCAGGTCAATTTCGTGTAACCCCGTTAATGTCACTGTGCGCTGCAAGCCCTGCTGTGTCAAGGTTTGTTAAGGACAGATAATCAATAGGTTTGAATGGCTCTTTTGATTCGCAATCAATAGGTCGGCGGTTCGATCCCGCCCGTCTCCACCATCCATTAAAAGGCCTGCAGCGATGCAGGCCTTTTTCTTTTATCGGCCTGCGTTGCGCAGTGTCACAGATCCGGAAAAATCCAAAACTTTTAATACCCGCGGTGTCACGTCGTTGACGCTTCTCCGGGCGACCGATATAGTCGCCGCTATTAAAAAAAACTGATGTTCGTGGCATCGCCCACGGGACCCTTCAAGCCTGGTAAGCAAGCACGACCAGCCCAATCAGATGGGAGAGCCTTTTTTTCATTGGTTTTACGATTTTACCTGTAGTGCTATTTCTGCCCTTCGTAATGTTGGAACGGTTTTCGCGTTTATTCACGATAAATGCGATGCCGATACGCAAGATTAACCCACGCACGTAGATAGGATGGAACACAAATGAAACTAAGAAGCCTGTTCACATTCATCGCTGCTTCGGCAGTGGCTTTGTCCTTTAGTGCGGCGCATGCGGCGTGGCCGGATCGCCCGATTACCCTGGTCGTGCCTTGGGCTGCAGGTGGCGGCACGGATGCCACCGCGCGCATCATCGGGGCTCTCCTCGAAAAAGAATTGGGCCAGCCGGTCAATGTGGTCAACCGTGCCGGCGGCAACGGTGTGGTCGGTCACCAGGCCATCGCAGGCGCGCCGGCGGATGGCTACACCCTTGGCATGATTACCGTCGAAATCACGATGATGCATCACCAGGGCCTGACGCAGCTTTCGCCCAAGAACTACACGCCGTTGGGACTGATGAATGTTGACCCCGCTGCCGTCACGGTGAGCGTTGCTTCTCCCTACAAGACCATGGATGACTTGATGAAGTTCATCCGGGCCAATCCGGGCAAGCTCAAAGCGTCCGGCACCGGCCAGGGAGGCATTTGGCATCTGGCGCTGGCAGGCATGCTGAAAGATATGAAACTCGAAGCCAGTGCCGTGCCGTTTGTGCCGTCCAACGGCGCAGCGCCGGCCATGCTCGAATTGGCGGCAGGGGGCGTTGATATCGTCACAGCCGCGCTGCCCGAAGCGCGCTCGCTGATCGATGCAGGCAAGGCTCGTCCGCTTGCTGTCATGGCCGATTCCCCGGCAGCCCTTTATCCGAACGTACCAACGCTTAAGAGCGCGACCGGCAGCGATTGGTCCATGGGCGTCTGGCGCGGTATTGCAGGCCCCGCAGGCCTGCCTGCAGAAGTGCAGGCCAAAATGGAAACCGTACTCAAGAAAATCAACAGCAGCAAAGAGTATCAGGACTTCATGGCCGGGCGCGGCTTCGGCGTGGCCTATGCTGATGCCGCCGGTTTCGCAAAATTCATGGAAAAAGGCGATGGCGACATGGGGCGGATCCTGGATTCGCTGGGCATGGCCAAAAAGTAAGCGTTGAAACAGCCTGGCCGGCCTGCAGCTTTTTGCTTTTGCCTGCGTCGTCGTGCGCGCTTAGCGTTCACGACGACGCTTGACTCCCTTTGAAAACTATTCCCCACCGGCCTGTATACCGAAGCCCATATGAAAATCAACGACGTTCTATCCGGTCTGCTGATTGGTTCTTTTGGCGCCGCCATTTACATTCACGCCCGCTCTTTTCCGCCGCTGCCCGGCCAGAACGTCGGGCCGAACATGTTTCCGCAATTGATCGCAACAGGTTTCATGATTTGCGCCGTCATGCTGGTTTTACGCGGCGTCAAAACCCTCGCTGCTGAGGGCTGGATCAGCCTGCCCGAGTGGTGGCGGCAACCCCGCGTGGCGCTCGGGTTTGTGTTGATTCCGCTGGTTCTGGCGTTTTACGTGGCCGTGTCGGAAAGCCTGGGATTCCTGCCCACGTCAGTGATCTTGCTGATGGCGCTCTTTCTTGCCTTTACGGTCAGACTGCGCACGGCTCTGATTGTCGCCATTGTCGGCTCACTGTGCATTCACTTCATTTTTTACAAGCTCCTCAAGGTGCCCTTGCCGTGGGGCATCCTCAGTTCAATGACCTGGTAAGCCGAAAGCAATCTAATCTTATGCTCGCTAATTTATCTGCTGCTGTCGGACAGGTCTTTGACCTCTACGTGCTGGGCGTCATCCTGGTTTCAGCCATCTACGGTCTTTTCGTCGGCGCAGTTCCCGGCTTGAGTGCCACCATGGCGGTGGCGCTGCTCGTGCCGGTCACGTTTTTTATGCCGCCAGTGCCCGCGATCGCGGCCATGGTGACCGCTACCGCGATGGCGATTTTCTCCGGCGATATACCGGGCTGCCTGCTGCGCATCCCCGGCACGCCCGCTTCGGCCGCCTATACCGATGAAGCATTTGCCATGACCAATAAAGGCCAGGCCGAACTTGCGTTGGGCGCCGGGCTGGTGTTTTCCGCTGTTGGCGGTCTGTTCGGTACCATCGTGCTCATCACTGCAGCCCCTTCGCTCGCCGAAATGGCGCTCAAGTTTTCCACTTACGAGTATTTCTGGCTCGTGCTGCTCGGCCTGACCTGTGCGATCTTCATCGCCTCCAACAATCCACTCAAAGGTTTCGTCTCCCTGTTCCTGGGCCTGATGATCGCCTGCGTTGGCATGGGCAATCCTGCCGGCTTTCCGCGCTTTACCTTTGGTAACAGCGATCTCCTCGGCGGCATGTCGCTGGTACCAATCATGGTGGGGATGTTCGCCGTCTCAGAGGTGCTGCGGTTTGCGATCAACGCCAACCAAAAGATGGAGATCGTGCAAAGCAAAATCGGTAACGTGTTCGCGGGCATGTGGGGTTTGACGATCAAGTATCCGGCGGCCATCCTGCGCGGCAGCATACTTGGCACGATAGTGGGGGCGCTGCCTGGCGCCGGCGCCGACATTGCTGCCTATATGTCGTACGCGATGAGCAAGAAATTCTCCAAGGAACCAGAGAAATTCGGCACGGGTCACGTAGAAGGCATTGTCGAATCGGGTGCGGCCAATAACTCGTCTCTGGCGGGCGCGTGGATTCCGGCGCTGGTGTTTGGCATCCCGGGCGACTCAATTACGGCGATTGTCATTGGCGTGCTTTACATGAAGAACCTGAACCCGGGACCGATGATTTTCGTGACCAATCCGGTCGCCATGTACTCGGTGTTCATCGTTTTTGTCCTTGCCAATCTGCTGATGTTGCCGCTTGGTTTCCTGACCATCAAGCTCTCCAAGAAGATTCTGGAAGTACCGCGCAACATTCTGATGCCCTTGATTCTGCTCTTTTGCATCGTCGGCTCCTACTCGATCAACAACAGCGCATTTGATGTCGGCATCATGCTCGGCTTTGGCATGCTGGCCTACCTCATGGAAGAAAACGGCTTCCCGATCGCCCCGACGATTCTCGGCGTGGTCCTCGGAGGAATGCTCGAGGAAAACTTCATCAGTTCGATGATCAAGTCGGATGGTAACGTGGTCGCGTTTTTCGACCGCCCCATCGCAGGTACCCTGGGTGTCCTGACCATTCTCGTTTGGGGCATGCCCGTGGTCATGCGCCTGATCCGTAAAAAGCAGTCAAAGGAAGCGTACGTCAACGGATGAAGTGATGTCACTTCGCAAGCAATAGGTCGGCGCTTCGATCCCGGCCGTCTCCAGCATCGATTAAAAGGCCTGCTCGCTTGCAGGCCTTTTTCCTTGCGGCGGCGATTGACCGCCCAAGCTGTCGCATATTTACCGAGAGCTGTCGCATTTCTTTACAGTGCGCCCGCTGTCGCGGTCCGGCGGCGATGCTTTGTTCATACGGATCAAGCTTTGCCAGGATTTGGCGCAAGTATTGCTTACTGTCCCGCCAATTCAAATTGACTGGGACTTCATCATGAAAATCCGCAAGCTCATTCCGCTCTTCGCGCTCTTGCTCGCCTCGGGCGCGCAGGCGGGTCTTGTCAATGGCGGCTTCGAACTGCCCGCGCTTAACGCCAACACCTACTTGATCATGAACGAAACAGCCGTCCTTGGCTGGAAGACGACGGCGAGCGACCACCAGATCGAGATCTGGTCGCACGGTTTCAACGGCGTTCCTTCCTACCAGGGCGACCAGCACGCCGAACTCAACGCCAATCAGGTCGCAACGCTGTATCAGGACGTCACCGGCATTGCCGCCGGCGCCAGGGTCGGCTATCAATTCGCGCACCGCGGTCGCTCGGGTGTCGACACGATGGGATTCAAGCTCACCGACTTCGGCAATGACGGGCTGTTCGGGACGAGCGACGACGCCGTGCTGTTTTCGGGCGAATATAGCGACGGCCCTGACGCCTGGCGCTTCTACAGCGGCACCGGCATCGTGGCGCTCGGCCACACCGTGCGCTTCTCGTTCATTTCGCTCGTCGGCTCGAGTGTCTCGGTCGGCAACTTTCTCGATGCCGCCGACTTCGGCGTCGGCGTCGGCTCGAGCGTGCCCGAACCCTTCACACTCGGACTCCTGGGCCTGGGCCTCGCCGGCCTGGGCTTTGGTCGGCGCAGAAAAGCCTGAGACCAAGAACAGCGATAACAACCTCCACCCCGCTTCGGCGGGGTTTTTCTTGCCTTGCGCTTCGCGTGCTGGCAGGCGATCGCCACCCGGTTGCAATAGCGCGGCGATTGCGTTCCAATGCCGGCAAGCTTTAGTCACGCGATGGGGGACGAAAAATGCGATCAATGCAGCGGTGGGCAGTTGCGCTCGTGCTGGCGATGGCCTTGAGCGCGTGTGGCGAAATGGGCTGGCGCAAGAACGGCGGCGGCACCGTTTCGCAGTTCAACGACGATACGTATGCGTGCAATCTGCTGGCATCGCGGGCAGTGAGCGCTGGCGTGTCGGTGGTGCCGGCGCCCTCTTCGGACGCGCGCAGCGCCTGTACGAGTCGCGGTGAAGGACTAACCGCGTGCGCGCCCGTCGCCGCGGGCCAAACGCCGGCCGCTGCGTCGACCGCCGACGCGAATGCCGCCCTCCTCGAAAAAAGCTGGCGCGAATGCATGCTCGACCGCGGCTGGCGCGAAGTAAAAGCTGCCGAAGGCGCGGGCAGCGCGGCGAAGTAAGGCGAGGCCTGCGGCAGCGACGCGAGCCCGGGCGCGCCGGAGAGCGGCGCGCATTCCCATGTCAAGGCACGGCGTTAAAGAGTAAACTACGACATCGTCACCTCGCAAGGTCAGACCCGTCTGGCCTTTGTTGTTTCTGGACCCAAGGCTTCATGACCTATACCGCCGAATCGATCTCCGTCCTCAAAGGCCTCGAACCCGTGCGCCACCGCCCGGGGATGTATACACGCACCGATTGCCCGTTGCACATCATCCAGGAGGCGATCGACAACGCCGCCGACGAAGCGCTCGGCGGCTACTGCAAGCGCATCCGCGTCACCGCCTACGCCGACGGATCGGTGGCGATCGAGGACGATGGCCGCGGTATCCCGGTCGAGATCCATCCCGTCGAAAAGGTGCCAACGGTCGAAGTAGTTTTCACGCAGCTGCACGCCGGCGCCAAGTTCGACAAGAACGACGGCAGCTCGGCCTACCGCTTTTCGGGCGGCCTGCACGGCGTCGGCGTCTCGGTGACGAACGCGCTGTCGACGCGGCTCGAAGTCGAAGTCATTCGCGAGGGCAGCCGCTACCGCATCGTTTTTTCGGGCGGCGCGCTCGTCGAACCGCTGCAGCGCATCGGCGACGCGCCGAAAAAAGCGACCGGCACGCGTGTGCGCGCCTGGCCCGACCCGCGCTTTTTCGACTCGGCGAATATCCCGATCGCCGAACTCGAGCGCCTGCTGCGCAGCAAGGCGGTGCTTTTGCCCGGCCTTGAAATTTCTCTCGCGATCGAAGACGGCGAGACCCGGACCTGGTGTTTCGAAAACGGCATGCAGCAGTACCTCGCCGAACAGCTCGACGGCGAACTCGTCGCGCCGATGTTTACGGCCGAGAAATATGCCCCCGCCGGCGACGAGAATTTTCCCGCCGGCGCCGGCGCCGCGTGGGCGATCTGCTGGAGCGCCGACGGCCTGCTCGCGCGCGAGTCCTACGTCAACCTGATTCCGACGCCGGCTGGGGGCACGCACGAGACCGGGCTGCGCCAGGCCGCGTTTGACGCCGTGAAAAGCTTCGCCGAGCATCGCGCGCTCTTGCCCAAGGGCGTCAAGCTCGCCGCCGAAGACGTTTTTTCGCGCGCCAGCTATGTGCTCGCGGCGCGCGTCCTCGACCCGTCTTTTCAGGGGCAGACGAAGGAGCGCTTAAATTCGCGCGACGCCGTCGCGCTGATCGCGCGCATGGTCCGCGACCCGCTCGAGCTGTGGCTCAACGAGCACCCCGACGAGGCGCGCAAAATCACCGAGCTCGCGATCCGCGCCGCGCAGGCGCGCTCGCGTGCCGGCCAGAAAGTCGAAAAGCGCAAGCAATCGGGTGTCGCGATTCTGCCCGGCAAGCTCTCGGACTGCCAGAGCGAGGACATCCGGCGCAACGAGATCTTCCTCGTCGAGGGCGACTCGGCCGGCGGCTCGGCCAAATCCGGCCGCGACAAGGAACTGCAAGCGATTCTGCCCCTGCGCGGCAAGGTGCTCAACACCTGGGAAGTCGAGGTCGGGAGCCTTTTTGCCAACCGCGAGGTGCACGACATCGCCGTTGCGCTCGGCATCGATCCGCATGCACCCGATGCCGACGACAAGGTGCTCGAAAACCTGCGCTACGGCAAGGTCGTCATCATGACCGACGCCGACGTCGACGGCAGCCACATCCGCGTGCTCCTGTGCACGCTCTTCTACCGCCACTTTCCGCAACTGATCGAACACCGTCCTCTCTATTTTGCGCAGCCCCCGCC
>CAZALA010000085.1:0-15714 GCA_964485725.1 uncultured Propionivibrio sp.
ACGAAGGATTTGTCGATCTTGAGCTTGTAGACCTTGAAGCGCTTCAAGTAGGAGAGCGACGAATAGCCGGTGCCGAAGTCGTCGATCGACATGCGGATGCCGCGCTCGTGCAGATTGTTCATCACTTCGATGGCGGCGACCGGATTGTCCATGGCGACGCCTTCGGTGAGCTCGAGCTCGAGCAGATGCGGCGGCAGGTCGTACTCGCGCAGGACCTGCGAGACGAGCTCGGGGAGTTTCGCCTGCCGGAACTGCACCGCCGAGAGGTTGACCGCCATCACCATCGGCGCCATTCCGGCCTTGATCCACTCGGTGAGCTGCCGGACCGCCGCGCGCAGCACCCACTCGCCGATCGGCACGATCAGGCCGCTGTCCTCGGCGACCGGGATGAAGTCCCCGGGATCGACGTTGCCAAGCTCGGGGTGGCGCCAGCGCAGGAGCGCCTCGACGCCGATCACCCGATTCGTGTGCAGCAGGATCTGCGGCTGGAAATTGAGCGACAGCTGCTCGAGCTCGAGCGCCCGGCGCAGCGCGTTTTCGAGCAGCAGCGTGCGGTCCGAGCGCTCCTGCATTTCCTTCGTGAAGAAGCGGAAGGTGTTGCGCCCAGCCTGCTTCGCCCGGTACATCGCGGCGTCGGCGCACATCGAGAGCGTCTCGTAGCTGGCGCCGTCGGAGGGATACATCGCGATGCCCATCGAGGGCGTGATGATGAGCTCGAACTGTTCGATGCGATAAGGTTGCGAGAGCGCTTTCTGGACTTTTTCGGCGACGTGCGTGGCGCCGGCGGCGTCGGCGCCCGGCAGCACCAGGATGAATTCGTCGCCGCCCAGCCGCGACACCGTATCGACGTCGCGCAGCGTCAGCTTCAGGCGCGCCGCGACCTGGATCAGGAGCTCGTCGCCGATGCGGTGTCCGAGCGAATCGTTGACGTTCTTGAAGCGGTCGAGGTCGAGGAAAACCAGCGCCAGCGGCTCGCCGCTGCGCTCGACGCCGGAGAGCGCCTGGCTGACGCGATCGTCGAGCAGGCTGCGGTTGGGCAGCCCGGTGAGCGAGTCGTAATGCGCAAGCTGCTGGATGTGCGCCTGGCTCGCCTTGCTCTCGGAGATGTCGTTGAAGGTGCCGATGTAATGCGTGACCTTGCGCTCTTCGTCACAGATCTGGCTCACCGAGAGGAACTGCGGATAAACGTCGCCGCCCTTGCGCCGGTTCCACAGCTCGCCCTGCCAGTAGCCGGTGCGGTTGATCGTCTCCCACATCTCGCGGAAGAAATAGCTGTCGTGCCGTCCCGAGGCGAGCAGACGCGGATTGCGGCCGAGGACCTCGGCTTCGCTGTAGCCCGTGATCGTCTCGAAGGCGCGGTTGATCATGACGATGCGGAAGGCGTCGTCGGTGATGACGATGCCTTCGCCGCCCTGCTGCAAGACCTTCGCCGAGAGCTTCAACTGCTCTTCCATGGCGCGGCGATCGCTTTCCTGCGCAAAGGAAGTGAGCGCAAAGCTGATGTCGAGCGCCATTTCGCTCAGGAGATTGCGCGAGGTCTCGTCGAAGGCGTCGAGGTCGCCAGCGTAGAGCGTCAGCGCGCCGACCGCGACATTGTTCTTCAGGAGCGGCAGCGAGGCCATCGCGCGCCAGCCGGCGCGCGCGCCCTGGACGCTGCACGGCGCCGAGACCGGGTTGCTGGCGAAGTCCTGGATCCACACCGGCGCAAGCTCGCGTATCGCGACGCCGGCGGCGCCCGAGCCGAAATCGCTGTCAGGATCGACCGAGACGCGCGTGCTCTGCAGGTAGCCGGTATCGTCGCCGAAAGAGTAGACGGGCTCGACGAAGCGGGTGGTCTCGTCGATCAGGCCGATCCATGCCATCTTCATGCCACCGAACTCGACGGCAAACTTGCACACCTGCGGAAAGAGCTCTTCCTGCGAAGAACAGCGCACGATTGCCTGGTTGCACTCGCTCAGGGCCGCGTAGATTTGCGTCAGGCGCGAAATCTTCGCCGCCGCCAGGCGGCTTTCGGTGATGTCCTGCACGGTCGCGAAGAGATATTCGGGCGAGCCGTCGGCGTGGCGAACGCACTTGACGTCGAGCGAAGTCGTGACCACCCGCCCATCCTTGCGCACGAAGCGCTTTTCCAGCGCGTAGCCTTCGCTTTCGCCGGCCATGACGCGGTCGAAGGCGGCGACGTTGGCGGCAAGGTCGTCCGGATGCGTCATCTCCGCCCAGGTGATCGTCGCCATTTCCTCGTGCGAATAGCCGAGGATCTCGCACAGGCGGTCGTTGCAGCGCAGCCAGTGTTTCGTCTGTGGCGAGCTGATCGCGATGCCGATGAAGGGCAGGTCAAAGAACTGTCGCAGCATGCGGTCCGACTGCACCTGCATCTCGAGCTGCATCGTTCGCCCGCGCTGGCGCCAGAGCAGCAGCATGACGGCGCTCACCGCGGCAAAAGCGAGCAAGGTGATGAGGCTCACCCAGAAAGCGAGTTGATGCAGCGGCGCCATGACTTCGTCACGGTCGAGCTTGGCGACGACGACCCAGTCGGTTGCGGCGACGCGCCGATAAGCGGCGAGCACCGCTACGCCGCGATAATCGTGGCCGTCGATGGTCCCCGCCTTGCCGCCCTTTACCGCGGCGGCGGCGGGAAGCCCGCCCGAAGTGAGCGGCAGGCGCAGCGAAAGCCCGCTGCCGGCGCGATGACGCAGCGTGTTGATGAAGAGCACCGAATCGCCGTCGCGGCGAACGAGCAGGCTCTCGCCGCTGGCGCTGGCGGTCGGCCAGTGCTGGATGTAAGGAAAGAGAAAGCGCTCGGGTTCGATGCGCAGGACGATTGCGCCCACCGCCTGGCGCGTGCCATGTTCGTAAAGGAGGAGCGGAACGACGACGTTGAGCTGCAGGGTTCCGTCTTCGCCGGCGAAGATCTCGCTGTACATCGTCAGCGAACTTGCCAGCGTTTTCGCCAGCAGGCCCTTGGCCGGAGCGGCGAGCGCGCCGAAGGAACCGATCTCGGTGAGCCGCCTGCCCTTGGCATCGACGACGAGCGCCGCGTCGTATTGCAGCGCCGTCACGACATCGCCGAGATTGGCGCGCAGCGCCGTCTCCGCCGCCAGATCGCCGTCGCGGGCAAGCCTCGCGACCTGCTGCGCGAAACCGGGAAGCGCCATGATCACGGCGCCATCTTTGTAGCGCTCGTCGAGCCAGCTTTCGATCTGGCGCGCCTTGAGCTCGGCGATCGCTTTGATGTTGGCGTAGGCCTCGCGCTCGATCTGCGGCCCGTGCACTTTTGCGACGACAAAACCGGCGAGCGGCACGATTGCGGCGAGTGCGACGAGCGCCGGCAGCTGCCAGCGCCGGCCGGTGGCCGCGACCGGCTCGCTCTCAGCGTATTGCCGCGACTTGAGGATGAAATAGAGCAGCCCGGTGGTGACGAGGACGAAGACGAGGCCCTTGCCGATCTCGATGCGGGTCTGCAGCACCGGGTCGTCGACGACGAGCGTCAGGAGCGTGCCCGAAGCGACGATCCAGAGCACCGTAAAGGCCGCGTAGAGCAGCGCCACGACCCCGGGGTCGAAGCGAACGGCAAAGGTCTCGGAAGGCTTCATCATGGAAAGGGTAGGAGCGTCGCGGAATCATACGCTTCATCGGCGCCGCGGGCTCATTCCTTGTGCCCCTGGGCGCGCAATATTTTTCTGCCGCAAGCCGCGCCCTTCGGGCGCCTCCGCTCAAACCTGCGGCAAGTGCTCAATGCTTCACAAGCCAAGCGCAGGCCACAGTTCGTCGACGCGGCGCTTCACTTCGGCGTCCATGACGATGGGGTTTCCCCAGGCGCGCGTCGTTTCGGCGGGCCACTTATTCGTCGCGTCGATCCCCATCTTGCTGCCGAGCCCGGCGACCGGGCTCGCGAAATCGAGGTAATCGATCGGCGTGTTCTCGGCGATCAGCGTGTCGCGTGCCGCATCGACCCGCGTCGTCATCGCCCATATCACTTCCTTCCAGTTGCGAATATCAACGTCGTCGTCGACGACGATGATGAACTTCGTGTACATGAACTGGCGCAGGAAGCTCCAGATGCCGAACATGACGCGCTTGGCGTGCCCCGGGTACTGCTTGCGGATGCTCACCGTCGCCAGGCGGTACGAGCAGCCCTCGGGCGGCAGATAGAAATCGACGATCTCGGGAAACTGCTTTTGCAGCAGCGGCACGAAGACTTCGTTGAGGGCGACGCCGAGCATCGCCGGCTCGTCGGGCGGCTTGCCCGTGTAAGTGCTGTGATAGATCGGATCCTTGCGCATCGTCATGCGCTCGATCGTGAACACCGGAAAGCTCGCCTGTTCGTTGTAGTAGCCGGTATGGTCGCCGAAGGGGCCTTCGAGCGCGCTCTCCGCAGGATCGATGTAGCCCTCGAGGATGATTTCGGCCGAGGCCGGCACCTGCAAATCGGACCCCAGGCACTTGACGAGCTCGGTCTTGCCGCCGCGCAAGAGACCCGCAAACTGGTACTCCGAAATCGCATCCGGGACCGGGGTCACCGCGGCCAGGATCGTCGCCGGGTCGGCGCCAAGCGCGACGGCAACCGGGAAGCGCTCGCCGGGGTGCTTCAGGCAATGATCGCGAAAATCGAGCGCGCCGCCGCGATGCGCGAGCCAGCGCATGATCACCTTGTTGGCGCCGATCACCTGCTGCCGGTAAATGCCGATATTCTGCCGCGCCTGCTGCGGCCCGCGCGTCACGGTGAGCCCCCAGGTGATCAGCGGCGCCGCGTCCTGCGGCCAGCAATGCTGGATCGGCAGGCAGGCAAGATCGACGTCCGGCCCTTCGCGCACGATGGCTTGCGCGGGCGCCGACGCGACGAGCTTCGGCGACATGTTGAGCACCTGCTTCAAGATCGGCAGCTTGTCCCAGGCGTCTTTGAGGCCCTTCGGCGGTTCCGGCTCCTTGAGGTAGGCGAGCAGCTTGCCGACTTCGCGCAGCGCCGCGACCGAGTCTTCGCCCATGCCGAGCGCGACGCGGCGCGGCGTCCCGAAGAGGTTGGCGAGCACCGGGATCGAGTGGCCTTTCGGCTGCTCGAAAAGGATCGCCGGCCCGCCCGCCTTGAGCACGCGGTCGCAGATCTCGGTCATCTCGAGGCGCGTATCGATCGGCGTCGCGATGCGTTTCAACTCGCCGATGGCTTCGAGTTGCGCGATGAAGTCGCGCAGGTCGTGGTATTTCATTTTGCTCCCAGCCCGGTCTGGCGCAGATAGTCGAGGACGATGCCGGCGAAAACCGCTGCGCCGAGCCAGTTGTTGTGGAGGAAGGCCTTGAAGCAGAGCGCCGGGTCGCGGTGGCGGATCAGCGTGAAATGATAAACGGCAATCGCCGCGGCAAGGACGAGCCCGGCGTAAAAAAACACGCCCATGTGCAGCGCGCGGCCGACCCAGGCGATGGTCGCGAGCGTCGCCGCGTAGCAGAGCATCACCGCGGCGACGTCATAACGGCCGAAGGTGATCGCCGAAGTGCGAATGCCGATCTTGAGGTCGTCGGCGCGATCGACCATCGCGTATTCGGTGTCGTAGGCCATCGCCCAGAAGACGTTGGCAAGGAGCAGCACCCAGGCGACGAGCGGAATCGTCTCGAGATGCGCGACGTAGGCCATCGGGATGCCAAAACCGAAAGCGACGCCGAGATACGCTTGCGGGATGGCGAGAAAACGCTTGGTGAGCGGGTAGCTCGCGGCGAGAAAAAGTGCGGCGACCGAGAGGCCGACGAGATAGACGGAGCGAAACGGCAGGATCAGCACGAACGCGGCGACGACGAGCGCGAAGAAGAGGATGAGCGCCTCGCGCAGCGAGACCTTGCCGGAGGCGAGCGGCCGTTCGCGCGTGCGCGCGACGAAAGGATCGAAGTTGCGGTCGGCGACGTCGTTGATGACGCAGCCTGCCGAGCGCATCAGCACCGTGCCCAGGACAAAGACCCAGACGACGCGCCAGTCGGGCGTCCCGTAGGAAGAAAACCAGAGCGCCCAGAGCGTCGGCCAGAGCAGCAGCAAAATGCCGATCGGCTTGTCGAGCCGCATCAGGCGTTCATAGACGTCGAGGCGCTCGCGCACGCAGGCAGAATCGAATTTCATGTCCGCATTCTAATTGAACATGCGCCGCGCCCGGCGCCGGCGTGTCAGCCTCAGCACTTCGTTCTCACCACCAATCGCCGCGCAGCGCAGCGACGCGCTCGCGCAGCGCGTCGGCCGAGAGCTCGGCGGGCGCGATCGGCGTGCCGACGCGCACGCCGATGCGGCGCCGCAGCCGGATCGCCGACGGTGTACTCATCGCCGGCCCGTGCTTGCGGCTGAAAAAGCTGCCCCACAATCCGGTGAGCGCGATCGGGATCACCGGCACGGGCGTCTCGGCGACGATGCGTTCGATGCCGCGCCGGAAGACCATGAGCTCGCCGTTAAAGCTGATCCCGCCCTCGGGAAAGTAGCCGATCATCTCGCCGCGGCGCAGCGCCTGCGCGATATTGCGGAAAGCGACCTCCTTCTGTCCGGGCGCTTCCTTGTCCGGCGCGATCGGGATCGTGCGCAGCTGGCGAAAGAAAATGCTGAGCAGCGGCACGCGGAAAACCTGGTGGTCGATGACGAAGCGGACCGGCCGCTGCACGGCGGCGACGAGGACGACCGGATCGATGAAGCTGATGTGGTTGCAGACGAGGATCGCCGGCCCGCGCTCGGGGATGCGCTCGAGGCCGTCGGTTTCGAGGCGGTAGAGCGAGCGCACGAGGAGCGCGGCGAGAAAGCGCAGCAGGAAGTGCGGCATCAGGCGATAGATCGTGAGGGCGACGAAGAGATTGGCGAGCCCGGCGAGCGCGAACAGCGCCGGGATCGAGACGCCGGCCGCAAGCAGGCCGCCGGCAACGAGCGCACCGACGACCATGAAGAGCGCGTTGAGGATGTTGTTGGCGGCGACAATGCGCGCGCGGTGTGCGATGCTGCTTCGCGTTTGCAGGATGACGTAGAGCGGAACGATGAAGAAGCCGCCGAAAACGCCGATCGCGAGGAGGTCGAAGAGAACGCGCCAGGTCGACGCGAGCGCGAGCAGCGCGCCGACGGTGAGCGGCGCGCCGGCAGGCGGCGCGCCTGGCGAAGCGAAGTAGAGGTCGATCGCGAAGAGCGAGAGGCCGATCGCGCCGAAAGGCACGAGGCCTAAGTCTACTCGCCGGCCGGAGAGCCGCGTGCACAGCATCGAGCCGGCGCCGATGCCGATCGTAAACATCGCGAGGAGGAGCGTCACCGAGGCTTCGTCGCCGCCGAGCACCTTCAGCGCATAGACCGGAAACTGCGCGAGGAAAAGCGCGCCGTAAAGCCAGAACCACGAGATGCCGACGATCGCCAGGAAGACCGTGCGCTTCCTGCGCGCAAAGCCGATGTTGTTCCAGGTCTCGGTGAAGGGATTGAGACTGACTTTGAGCGTCGGCACGGGGGCTGGCGCGGACGGAATCGAGAGGCTGGCGATGAACCCCAGGAGAGCGACGCAAAGACCGGCGACGGCGATCCAGGCCGGGTGCCCGCCGGCGCCCGCGAGCAGCCCGCCCGCGATCGTTCCGACGAGGATCGCGACAAAGGTGCCGGCTTCGACGAGCGCGTTGCCGGCGACGAGTTCGTGCGCGGCGAGGTGCTGCGGCAGGATCGCGTATTTGACCGGCCCGAACAGCGTCGAGTGCAGCCCGAGCAGGAAGAGCGCGGCGAACAGGAAAGCGAGGCTGCCGAGCACCAGGCCGATCGCCGCCAGCCCCATGATGACGATTTCGACGAGCTTGACGATGCGCGCGAGGCGCGCCTTGTCGTACTTGTCGGCAAGCTGCCCGGCGCTCGCCGAAAAAATGAAGAAGGGAAAAATGAAGATCGCCGCGGCAAGGTTGGTGAGAATTTCCGGCGCCAGCGTCGTCCAGCTCGCCGCCTGAAAAGTGAGCAGGACGACGAGCGCGTTCTTGAACAGGTTGTCGTTGAAAGCGCCGAGAAACTGCGTCGCAAAGAAAGGACCGAAGCGCCGGCGCGCCAGCAGGGCGAATTGTGAAGCCTGTGAAGACGGTGAAGACGGTGAAGCCTGTGAAGGCTGCGCAGGCTGTGGCGGCCTTGCCCGCGCTGAAGCGGGCGAAGGCGCCGCCTGCCTTGCCTTGTCGGGGGTGATTCCGCTCATCGATTCCATCGCCGAGGTGGAGGCTTCCCGCCCTGAACGTGTCGCTTAGGCCACGCGTCTCTCACCGCCGCACCCTAGCACAAACTCCGCAACTATGCCATTAGTATTAAGCCTTCAGGAGCTCTTCGCGGCTCCCGAGCCAGCGTTGCAAGTGCCGATCGACCGCCGGCGCCCGGCCGCGCAGCATCGCATCGGCCATCGCGCGGGCGAGCTCGACGAGTTCGCCATCGCTTTCAAGGTCGGCGTAGCGCAGGAGCGGGACGCCCGACTGGCGCGCCCCGACAAACTCGCCGGGACCGCGCAGGCGCAGGTCTTCGCGCGCGATTGCAAAGCCGTCGGTCTCTTTGAAGATGATCTTGAGCCTTTGCCGCGCGGTTTCCGAGAGCGGCTGCTGATAGAGCAGCACGCACACCGAATCCTCGGCGCCGCGGCCGACGCGCCCGCGCAACTGGTGCAGCTGCGAGAGGCCGAAGCGCTCGGCGTGCTCGATCACCATGAGGCTCGCGTTGGCGACGTCGACGCCGACCTCGATCACCGTCGTCGCCACCAGCACGTCGATTTTCCCGGCGGCAAAGGCGGCCATCGTCGCCGCTTTCTCGTCGGTCTTGAGCCGCCCGTGCAGGAGGCCGATGCGCAGGCCCTGCAGTTCTTCCGAGAGCGCCGCCCAGGTCGAGATCGCCGTCTGCAGCTGCAGCTTTTCCGACTCCTCGATCAACGGGCAAACCCAGTACACCTGGTTGCCGGCGACGACGGTGCCGCGTACGCGTGCGATCACTTCGTCGCGGCGGCTGTCGGCGACAAGCTTGGTCCTGATCGGCCGCCGCCCGGGCGGCAGTTCGTCGAGCACCGAGACGTCGAGGTCGGCGTAGTAGCTCATCGCCAGCGTGCGCGGAATCGGCGTCGCCGACATCATCAGCTGGTGCGGCGGCATCGCGTTTTTTTCACCGCTTCTTTCGCCGCTTTTTTCACCCTTCTTGCGCAATTCCAGGCGCTGGGCGACGCCGAAGCGGTGCTGCTCGTCGACGATCGCGAGCCCGAGCCGCGCGAAGTCGACGCGCTCCTGGATCAGCGCGTGCGTGCCGACGATGAGCTGCGCGCTCGTTGCGACCTTTTCTTGCATCGCCGCGCGCGCCGCTTTCCCTTGCCGTCCGCACAGCCAGGCAACCTCGACGCCGAGGGGCGTCAGCCAGGCCGAGAGCTTGAGGTAATGCTGCTCGGCGAGAATCTCGGTCGGCGCCATGAAAGCCGCCTGGTAACCGGCTTCGATCGCCTGGCACGCAGCGAGCGCAGCGACGATCGTCTTGCCGCTGCCGACGTCGCCTTGCAGCAGGCGCTGCGTCGGGAAAGGCTGCACGAGGTCACGCTCGATTTCGTGCCAGACGCGTTGCTGCGCGCCGGTCAGCTTGAACGGCAGCGTCGCGAGCAGGCGGCGCGCCAGCGCGCCCGAAGATTTCAGGAGCGGCGCGCCCTTTTGCCGGCGCGCGAGGTAGGCGCGACGCAAGGAGAGTTGCTGCGCCAGCAGCTCGTCGAACTTGATCCGCTGCCACGCCGGGTGCGTGCGCTGCTGCAGTGCGGCGGCATCGACCCCGGGCGGCGGCGCGTGCAGCAGGCGCACCGCGTCGGCGAAGTCCGGCAGCCGATGCTGGCGGCGCCAGTTGGCGTCGATCAGCTCGCTCGTGTCGGCAAGCGTCAGTGCGGAGGCGATGAACTTGCGCAGCGCGCTCTGCGCGATGCCCGCCGTGCTCGGGTAGACGGGCGTCAGCGAAGCGGGAAGCGGCTCGTCGTCGGCCACGACGCGGTAACGCGGGTGTACGATTTCGGCGCCGAGAAAGCCGCGCCGGATTTCGCCGAAGACGCGCAGCCGCCGCCCCTCGGCGTGCGCGCGTTCGAACTGCCGCGTCTGGCTGCCGTAGAAATTGAGAAAGCGCAGCGTCAGCTCAGCGCTCGCGTCGGCGGCGCGAACGACGAGTTGCCGGCGCGGGCGAAACTGCACCGAAACCGCAATGATGGCGACGTCAAACTGCTGCGCGATGCCCTCGCTCGCGACGGCGATCGGCGTAATCGCCGTTTCGTCCTCGTAACGCAGCGGCAGATGCAGGACGTAGTCGTCGCTGCGCACGAGGCCGAGTTTGCCGAGCTTGTCCTTGAGCGCCGGCGGCACCTTGACTTCCGCTGCGCCGGCCACGGCGCTCAAGCGCGCAGAACGGCGACGCCGTCGGCCTCGATGAGCGCACCGCGCGGCAGCGCGGAAACACCGACCGCGGCACGCGCCGGGAAAGGCTCTTTGAAATACGTCGCCATCGCGGCATTGACCTTGGCAAAATCGGCGAGGTCGACGAGATAGACGTTGAGTTTGACGAGATCGTCGAGGCTGCCGCCGGCCGCTTCGACGACGGCCTTGAGATTTTCGAACACGCGCGTGATTTGCGCGTCTACCCCGTCGACGAGCTGCATCGTCGCAGGATCGAGGCCGATCTGGCCCGAAAGGTAAATCGTCTGGTCGGCCCTGACCGCCTGCGAGTAGGGGCCGATCGCCGCGGGCGCGCGTGCAGAGGCTATGATCGTTTTGCTCATGACGGCATCCGGATTAGGTCGAAAGCAACAATTTAACCACAGCGCGAAGGAAAATCGGCAATGACCCCGGCAATCATCGCCAATCTTGAAAAGCTCATCGGCGGCCCGCGCGACGGCGCCTTGCTGCGCTACTCGCTCGGCAGCGAGTGGCTGAAGGCGGGCGATGCGGCCAAAGCCGCCGCTTACCTGCGCGCCGCGCTCGAGCTCGACACCCAGTACTCGGCGGCGTGGAAGCTGCTCGGCAAGGCGCTTGCTGAAAGCGGCGAGATCGACGCCGCGCAGGACGCTTTCGCAAACGGCATCAGGGTCGCCGAAGAAAAAGGCGACAAGCAGGCCGCCAAGGAGATGGCCGTTTTCGCAAAACGGCTTGCGAAGAGAACAAAGCCGGGCATCGCCGAATAAATTCGGCTCCTACATATTTCTCCGAAGCTGCCCGGCCGTGTAGGAGCCCGATTTATCGGGCGATGCGCGCGTTTATCGATGCGCCGCTACCGCTTCACGCTCTTGGGCGGCAACAGCAGCGCCTCGACCCCGAGCCCCTTCATCTTCTCGCGGGTCGCGTCAGCTTCGGCGCGGGTCTTAAAAGGACCGACCTGGACGCGCGCTTCGATCGTCGCCGGAATGCCTTCGCGCACGAGCCTGGCCGCGAGTTCCTCGGCGCGCCGCGGATCCGAAAAAACGCCGGCCTGCAGCGCGTAGCCCAAGAAGAGCCGCGGCGGCGATGGCTGCGCCGCTGCGCTTGACGCGGCTGCGGGTGCCGCGGCTGCTGGCGCGGCGCTGAGCACCGGCGCCTTGGGCTCAGCCGCCTTTGCCTCCGCGGGCCTGGCTTCGGCCGGCTTCTGGACGCCGGCCGCACGCACCGCCGGCGTCGGCCGCGGCAAGGCCGGTTTTGCCGCGACTTCGGGGCGCGGCGGTGGCTCGACCGGGGGCGCCGCTTTGTCGACCGGCGCGGCGGTGGCTTCAGGCTCCGCAGCGGGGGTCGCTGCGGGCGCCGGCATCACCGGCTGCGTCGCGGCTTTCTTCGGCACCGGCACGGGCTCGGTGAAGGTCGGCGGCGCCGCGTCGGGCTCAAGACGCGCGCTGAAGTGGTCGAAGAGCGCGAGACCGCCAAGCAGGGCGACAATCATGAGGCCGGCAAATCCCATGCGCCAGGCAAGCTTGCGCTTGATGTCGGAAACTTCGGCAGGCGCCTTGGTGACGCTCGTTTGACTCGTTTCCACGATTCCCCCCTAACAACGGTTTTACACGGTTTTGAAGGCTTCTTTGGCTGTTATGACTCGCGGTTGCGCACGAGGGCGACGACCAGCTCGGCTTCGGCGCGCGAGATGCCGCAATGCAGCGAGATCAACGCGGCGTCCTTGCCCTGCATCGCCATTTCCATCGCGTCGCTGTAAATCGGCGAGACTTTTTCGACGACTTTTGTTTTCGCTGTTTCGCGCTGTTGCGCTTCGCGCAGCAGCAGCACTTCCGCGCGCAGGCCGCCGACCTCGCGGCGCAGTTGTCCAAGTTCGCGTTCCATCGTCGCGAGCAGCCGCTCGACCCGCGTATCGGCAGGGGCAGGCGCCTCGTTCCAGGCAAAGGCCGGCGCATCGGCGAGCAGCGGCGCCGCTGCGGCGGATTCCGCAGCCGCGGCCGCAAGCGGCGCGACATCGAGGACGGGCTCCTGCACCGCTGCGTAGGCGGCCACCGCCGAGCGGGCGGCAAGCGAGCCATGCGCTTGCGCCACATCCTTCTCGCGATGCAGCCGGCGGTAGCGCAGGAAGACGATGAGAAGATAGACCGCGAGCAGGACGACGATCGCGATCAAGCCTTCACGCCAGCCCATGTCGGCGAGTATTTCAGAATCCATGAGTCGCCTGCGATGAAGATCCGGGCTGTATTATGCCAGAGCCTTCCTTGCCGCTCGCAGCGCTCATCGCCGATGCGCCCTCGGGCAGAAATGGCGGCGGCGCCATCAAACGAAAACGCCCCGAAGACCGGGGCGTTTTTTCATCGACATCGGGCGTCGATCAGAACGACATCGAGTACTGGCCGCCGAGCACCCAGATGCTGCTGTTGTTGTACTCGCCGACCACGAGGCCGCGGCCTTGCGCGGTCTGGTTGTTGGCGATTTTGCTGTCCTTGGCGTAGATATAGGTGGCGCCGAGGTCGACGGTCGAGGTCTTGGAGACCGCCCACTGCGCGCCGGCCGAGAACCAGATGCGATCGCTGTCGGGCAGGGACACGAGCCGCTCGGTCGGGCTCTTCACCGGCGTCTGGTCATAAGCGATGCCGAACTTCAGCTTCCACGCGTCGTTGTACTTGTAGTTGCTGCCCAGGCTGACGCGCCAGGTGTCACGAAAATCGGTGATCAGCGTCTGCGCGGTGGCGCCGGCGGGCTGGCCGGCGACGCCCGGAACATAGAGCGTGGTCGCGGTCGCGCGCATGATGTCGACCCTGGGAATGCTGCTCCAGCCGGTCCACGCGACGTCGCCGAGCATTTCCCATTTGTCGGAAAGCTTCTGCGTGACGCTCATGATCCACGTGCCGGGCAGCGTCAGGCTCGCCTTGGACTTGCTCGACCCGGCATTGGCCACCGTCGCGCTCGAACTCGAGACGGCAATCTTGCCGGTGAGGTCGTAATCGACTTCGGAACGGTAGGAGAGGCCGACCTTGGTCGAGGGCGAGAGCGTAAACAGGGCGCCGACGTTCCAGCCCCAGGAGTCGTCGTCGAGCGTGAGTTTCACGGGCGAGGCGGCGACGACGGCATTACTGACGGCGGCAATGCGCTTGTAGGTCGCCTCGACGCGCTGCCAGTTCACGCCGGCGCCGAGCGAGATCTTGTCGTTCAGACGATAGGCAACTGAAGGATTGATGTTGATGGTCTTGACTTCGAACTCGGTCGATTGCGCCGCGCCGACCCAACGGTCGTCGTATTCGGTCTTCAGGCCAAACGGCGCGCCGACGCCGATGCCAAGGTAAAGGTCCTTGTTCAGCGCCCACGAGGCGTAGCCATTCGGGATGAAGCCCCAGCCGCCGGCATCGCCGCCCTCGCCGGTGCCGCCGAGCGCGCCGACGCTCGAACCCTTGTCGTCGAATTTGTAGCTGGGCTTGACCGCCGAGATCCCGCCCGAAACCTCGCGTGCCTTCAGTTGCGTCATGCCGGCCGGGTTGAAGTAAATCGTGCTGGCGTTTTCAGCGCTTGCCGCCGAGCCCGCGAAAGCGTTGCCGATGCCGCTGGCGTTCTGCTCGAGCAGCTGGAAACCCGAAGCGCTTGCCGAGCCGGCGAAGGCGACGAGCAGCAACGCCGGAACAAGCTTCAGGGAAAGACCTCTTGCCATACATCCTCCTGGGGAATTCTTCTTGTCGTCGCGGGGCCAGCCCCCGTTTCACGGACACTGCCGTGATTTTAAGTCGGCCGGCGGCGCCGCGCCCTCATTGTTCGCTGTCAGGCAGCACGCGCTTCTCGCCTTGTTGGTTTATTGCAACAAAGGTCAGCGTGGCTTCGGTGACCTTCACCGTAATCGGCTGCGCCGGATGCCTTTCGGCATAGACCTCGACGTTCACCTTGATCGAGGTGCGGCCGGTCGCGACGACTTCGGCGTACAGGCTGACGATGTCGCCGACCGAGACCGGCTGCTTGAAAACGAAGGAGTTGACCGCGACCGTGGCGACCCGGCCGCGCGAGCGGCGCATCGCGACGATGCCGCCGGCGATGTCGGTCTGCGCCATGATCCAGCCGCCGAAGATGTCGCCGTTGGCGTTGAGGTCGGCCGGCGTCGGCATCACGCGCAGCGTTGGCGGCTGCGGCGGCAACACCGCCGGGTGGTCGTTGGGATCGCTCATGTTTTCCTCTTGGCAGCAAAAATTTCGCCCGCGCGGGCAAGGCAGCCATTCTAGTCCACTCGGGCAGACGCCGAGGCTCGCCGCCGGCACTCTCAAAGACCCGCGGGAGCGCTCATTCGTTCCGCCCGTCGACGCCGCGCCCGTGCGCAATTTCGGCTATCCTGCACGGATCATGCGCGGCGCTGCCAAAAACTATTCGCCGGACCGGCCGCCCCTGCGAGCGGTGCGCGACTCCCGCGTCTGGCAAACGCTCGGCCATCTTGCGCCCTATCTGTGGCAGTACAAGGGGCGCGTCGTCCTTGCGCTCTCCTGCCTGATCGCCGCCAAGCTCGCCAACGTCGCCGTGCCGATGATCTTCAAGGAGATGATCGACCGGCTCTCCGACAGCGCGCTGCCGCTGGCGCTGCCCGTGCTGCTCCTCGCCCTTTACGGAACGATGCGGCTGTCGACTTCGCTCTTTACCGAGCTGCGCGAGATCCTCTTTGCGCGCGTCACGCAGCGCGCCGTGCGCCGCCTCGCGCTCGAAGTCTTCCGCCACCTGCACGCGCTCTCCCTGCGCTTTCACCTCGAACGCCAGACCGGCGGCGTCTCGCGTGACATCGAGCGCGGCAGCCACTCGATCTCGAGCCTGATCAGCTACACGCTTTACTCGATCCTGCCGACGCTCGTCGAGATCTCGCTCGTCCTCGCAATCCTTTTCGTCAAATACGACAGCGGCTTCGTCGTCATCACGCTCGTCTCGCTCGTCAGCTACATCGTGTTCACGATCACCATCAGCAACTGGCGCATCGGCCTGCGCCGGCAGGTCAACAGCGCCGACTCGGCGGCCAATACGCAGGCGATCGACAGCCTGCTCAACTACGAGACGGTCAAGTATTTCAACAACGAAGCCTACGAAGCGAAGCGCTACGACGAGAAGATGCTGCACTGGGAAGAAGCCTCGACGAAAAGCCAGGTCTCGCTCTCCTGGCTCAACCTCGGCCAGCAGATGATCATCGCCATCGGCGTCAGCGCCATGATGTGGCGCGCCGCCGACGGCGTCGTCGCCGGCCGCATGACGATCGGCGACCTCGTCCTCGTCAATGCCTTCCTGATCCAGCTCTACATCCCGCTCGGCTTTCTCGGCGTCATCTACCGCGAGATCCGCCAGGCG
>CAZALA010000086.1:0-15652 GCA_964485725.1 uncultured Propionivibrio sp.
CGTCGTTCTTCAAGTCGCCGGTCGCTCGCGAAAACCGTTCGCTGATGAACATCCCGTTCACGCTCAAGGACGAAGCCCTCGACGAGGAATTCCTGAAAGCGGCGAAAGCGCGCGGCATGGTGCAATTGAAAGGCCACCGCTCGGTCGGCGGCATGCGCGCATCGATCTACAACGCGATGCCGATCGAAGGCGTGCAGGACCTCGTCGAGCTCATGCGCGACTTCGAAAAGCAGCACGGCCAGGCTTGAGAGGACGCCCATGACGCGCAAAATACAGACGCTGAACGCGATCTCGAAGAAGGGCCTCGCACGCCTGCCCGAAGGCTATGTCGTCGCCAATGAAATCGCCGACCCCGACGCGATCCTCGTGCGTTCGCAAGTCATGCACGACATGCCGGTAGCGGCGAGCGTCATGGCGATCGGCCGCGCCGGCGCCGGCACCAACAACATCCCGGTGCAGGCGATGAGCGAAAAAGGCGTGGTCGTTTTCAACGCCCCGGGCGCCAACGCCAACGCCGTCAAGGAACTCGTCATCGCCGGCATGCTTATCGGGGCGCGCAATATCGTCCCCGCGCTCAAGTTCGTAAGCGGCCTGCAGGGCGACGCCGAAGCGCTGCACAAGCAGGTCGAAGCCGGCAAGAAGCATTTCGTCGGCCGCGAACTGCGCGGCAGCACGATCGGCATCGTCGGCCTCGGCGCGATCGGCTCGATGCTCGCCGCCGCGGCGATCGAGCTTGGCATGAACGTCGTCGGCTTCGATCCCGAAATCACCGTCGATGCCGCCTGGCGCCTGCCTTCGCAAGTGAAGAAGGCGGTCAGTGTCGAAGACCTCGTGAAGCGCGCCGACTTCGTCAGCCTGCACGTCCCGCTCGTCGCCGCGACGAAGGAACTCATCAACCGCGAGCGCATCAAGCTGATGAAGAAGGGCTGCATCCTGCTCAACTTCGCGCGCGAAGGCATCGTCAGCGAGGAAGCGGTGCTCGAGGGGCTCAACGACGGCCGGCTACACGCCTACGTCTGCGACTTCCCGAGCAACCTGCTCAAGGCCCACCCGAACTTCGTCGCGCTCGCCCACATGGGCGCGTCGACCGAGGAAGCCGAGGAAAACTGCGCGGTGATGGTCGCCGATCAGGTCGCCGATTATCTCGAGAACGGCAACATCTGCAACGCCGTCAATTTCCCGAACATCAGCATGTCGCGCGAATCGCGCTTCCGGCTCGCGATCGCCAACGCCAACGTTCCCAACATGCTCGGGCAGATCTCGACGACGCTCGCATCGGCGGGGCTCAACATCCACAACATGATGAACAAGTCGCGCGGCGACCTTGCCTTCACGCTCGTCGATGTCGAAAGCGCCGTACCCGCCGAAGTGATCAGCCGGCTGACCGCGATCAAAGGCGTGCTCAGGGTCCGCTACCTGCCTTCGTAGAGAGGTATATAGGGTGCAATAAGCGAAGCGCATTGCACCGGTCCGTGCATGGCGAAGCGCATTGCACCGGTCCGTGCATGGCGAAGCGCATTGCAGCGGTCCGTGCATGGCGAAGCGCATTGCACCGTCGTTCGCAAAATGCCTGCGCCCCGGCGCAGGCATTTTTTCGCCTAAGCCGCTTAGCTCGCCACCTCGACGGGCGCCGCTTTCGGCTTGCGCGGTCGGCGGCTGCGCGCCGGCGATTTCTCGGGCTGGGCCGCCTTCTCCGCTGCCGCGGCCGGGACTTCGGCGGGCGCTTCGCTCACCACCACCGCAACCGGCTGAAGCGGCATTGTCAGCGCGTCGGCCTTGGCGCCGGCTGCGCTCTTGCCGCGGCCGCGACTGCGCCGCTTGGCGGCAGCCGGGGCGGTCGCGGGCTCTGCGGCGACGCTCGGCGTCGGCAAGGGCTCGTGGCGCACGGGCGGCGCGCTGCTGCGACCGACGAAAGCGCCCGATTTTTCATCGCGGCCGAGTTCGAGCAGGCCGCGCGACTGCGCTTCTTCGAGCAGGACGCCGAAACTGCGAAATCCGTAGTTGGTCTCGTTGAAATCGGGCTTGCGCCGCTTGATCGCTTCTTTCAGCATCGACGCCCAGATCTTGCCGGCGTCGCCGCGTTCGGCGACGAGCGCATCGAAGGTCTCCATGGCGAGCTCGATCGCTTCGCTCTTGCGCAATTCGATCTCTTCAGGGCTGCGCCGCGGCACCGACTGCGGCGCTTTCGGATCGCGCCGCGCCGCTTTGCGCTCGCGCTCGCGCGCGAGATCGTCGTAGAAAATGAACTCGTCGCAGTTGGCGATGAGCAGATCCGAAGTCGATTGCTTGACGCCGACGCCGATCACGTACTTGGCGTTTTCGCGCAGCTTGGAGACGAGCGGCGAAAAGTCCGAATCGCCGCTGACGATGACAAAGGTATTGACGTGCGACTTCGTGTAGCAAAGGTCGAGCGCATCGACGACCATGCGGATGTCGGCCGAGTTCTTGCCCGACTGGCGAACATGCGGAATTTCGATGAGCTCGAAGTTTGCTTCGTGCATCGTCGCCTTGAAGCCCTTGTAACGATCCCAGTCGCAATAGGCCTTCTTCAGGACGATGCTGCCCTTGAGCAGGAGGCGCTCGAGGACGGGCTTGATGTCGAACTTCTCGTAGTTGGCGTCGCGGACGCCGAGCGCGACGTTCTCGAAGTCGCAGAACATCGCCATGCTGACGGTTTCAGGGGCTGCGGCCATGTGTCTCTCCAGGCTGTGAATGGCGGCAGTATACTGCCGCGGCGCAAGCCGCCTGAAATTATAAAGCCGAGGCCGCTGCCGCAGTGGCGACGAAGTCCAGGCGCCGCCCGGCAGGGGATCTACGCAAACCGTGCGCGCAGCTGGCCGCAACCGGCGTCGACGTCCTGCCCCGCCGAATCGCGCAGGCAGGCGACGATGCCGGCGCGGCGCAGGCGGCCGGCAAGCGCAGCCGCGCGTTCGTGCGAAGGGCGCCGGAAATCGAGACCCTCGACACGGTTGTAGGGAATGAAGTTCATCATCGCGTACTTGCCGGCGAGCAAACCGATCAGCCGGTCGATCTCTGCGTCGCCATCGTTGATCCCCTCGAGCAAGGTCCATTGATACTGGATCGGGTAACCCGTCGCCCGCGCGTAGCCCTCGCCAAGCGCGACAAGTTCGGCCGGGTCGAGGCGCGGCGCGCGCGGCAAGAGCTGCTCGCGCAGCTTGGCGTCGCTCGTGTGCAAGGAGATCGCGAGCGCGGGTTTGACGCGCAGCGCTGGCAGACGCGCGAAAACGCGGCGGTCGCCGACCGTCGAAAAAACGAGGTTCTTGTGCGCGATGGCGCCTTCGGCGCCGAGCAGCTCGATCGCCTCGACGACGTTTTCAAGGTTGTGCGCAGGCTCGCCCATTCCCATGAAAACGACTTTTTTGACGCTGCGCCGCTCTCGCGCCAGCACCACCTGGGCGACGATCTCGGCGCTGCCGAGCTGGCGCAGCAGGCCGTCGCGGCCGGTCATGCAGAAAACGCAGCCGACCGCGCAACCGGCCTGCGTCGAAACGCAAACACCGTCGCGCGCGAGCAGGACGCTCTCGACGCACTGGCCGTCGGCAAGCGCAAGCAAAAGGCGCGACGAACCGTCGGCGCCTGCGTGTTCCGAGCGCACGACGGCGAGCCGGTCGAGTTTGTCGCGCAGCGCCGGCAATGCCTCGCGCAAGGCCAGCGGCAGGAAGTCGGCGGCACGCTGCCGGCGCGCGCCCGCATCGAGCGCCGCCGCCCGCAGCCAGGCGCGCAGCACGCGCTCCTCATGACAGGGCTTGCCGCCGTGCGCACGCAGCCATTGCCTCAGTTCTTCAATCCGCATGGGGGCAATGGTAGCACCCGGGCGTACCGTCTTCCGCTCTCCCGCGAGCTTGCCGCTCAGCGTCCCCGCCAGGCGTTCTCGGCGGCGGCAAAGAGCTCGCGAGCGAGCGCGCCGCAGCCTTCGCCGGCCAGCTTCGCGAAAAGCGGCGCATCCTCGCGCAGCCAGGCGGAGAGCGGAAAACCCTCGCTCGACCACTCGAGCGCGCGCAGGCGCTGCTTACCCGAGCTCGTCTCGACAAAGCGCAGCTCGGCCTTGATGTGCAGGCGCCAGCTCTCCTCGAGCGATCCGGACCCGGGCGTCTGGGCAAGGACGAGCTGGCGCAGCGCCACCTCGGCAAGGTAGTCGTAAGGCGCTGGCGAGCCTGTCTCGGCACTGCCCTGCGGCGCGACGACGGCGGCCTGCGCCGCGAAGATCGACTGCGCCGACAGCCCCGCATCCTGCCATTGCGCCCGATGTCCTCGATCGCCTTCATGGATCTTTGCCGCGAGGCATTCACTGAGGCCGGTCGGCGACAGCGCCGGTGCGCCGCCGGCGACGGCCTGCAGCCGCGCGCGCGCGTCGGGCGGGCGGTCGGAGCGGGAAACGAGTTCGCTGACCACCCCGACGCCGCTGCCGAGCAGCGCACCGACGCTGAAGAGGACGGCACAGCTGCCGAGGACCTCGGGCGGGCAGAAGCCCGTCTGGCAAAGACCGCAGGGCATCGCGGCGACGATGCCGGCGGCAACCGCCTTTTCGGCGATGCGTGAGGCGGCGCCGCCTTCGACGAGCGTCGCCGGGACGTCGGGAAGAACGCGCCAGGCGACGGTCTCGCGGGCGCGGCCGGCGGCAATTCGCGTCGCCAGGAAATTTGCCGCGTGCGCGAGCGTTGGCGTCCCGTCGGGCGCGGTCAAGCTGGCCGCGAAGACGAAGTTGCGCAGCTTTTCTTCTCGCCCGGGCCCGGGTGCCGGCTCGAGCGCTGAAAGCGCGAGCGCGCGCATGGCCGCGCCGCCGCCCGCCGGTGCGACGCGGGCGAGCCGGTCGTAGGCGATGGCGGCGATTTCCTCGTAGCGCTCGCGCTCGGCTTTCATGAGATGCAGCGCGTTCGCGCCGAGGACGAGCAAGCGCGGCTCGGCGCGCATCGCCTGCCAGAATCCGACGTCGTCGGCACGGCGAACGTCGGCGTGCCATTCGCCCGGCAAGGCCATGCGCAGCGGCAGGTCGCCCGCCGGCAGCGTTTTCGTCTCGATGCTCAATTCGCCGACGGCGCTCAAGCCGTGCCGGCGCACGCCGCAGACCTTCTCTGCCTCGAGCAAAAGCGACTCGCTCGAACTCGTGATGACGAGGTAAGCCGCGTCTTCGGGAACGAGGACCGCGACACGGTAAGCGGGCTCAAAACCGTTGTAGACGCATTCGGGGCGGGGAACGAGCGCGTCGACGCGCGCGATCGCCGCGAAATTCCGGTCGAGGAGGAGCAGCGTCGGGCGCAACACGGAATGGCGCAGGTCGGCGATGAGCGCTTGCAGCAGCGAGCCGGGTTCGGCGCTGCGATAGCTCGAAACCTCGATAAGCGCGGGCTTGGGCAGCTCGGCGATGCGGTAGGCCGCAAAATGGCTCTTGCCGCTTGCGAACGCGTGCACCGGCGATGCGACGTCGATGCTCAGCGAGCGCTTGCCGCCCTGTGCCAGTTCCTGGTGCGGCAAGGCCTGCCCGGAAGGGCAGCAGTCGCTCGCCTCGGCAAGCTGCTTTCTTGCGGCGAGCGGAACGGTCGCGTGCGCCTCGAGCGGCCAGGGGCCCGCCCTGTCGTCGGCGGGCCGCGTCTCAAGCGGGCCGCAGCCGCCGAGGACGAGCGCAATCAGCGCGAGGAGTGATGCAAGGAACGCTGGCAAAAGCGGCGCGACGCAGCGCTCGGACCTTTCTTCTCGTCCGCGCGGGGTGACCATGGCAGGCGTGGGCGCTGTTCGCGCAGCGATCGACGACGATCAGCTCGCCGTTCTGCGCGCAGCCGGTTTCACTTGGCGGGCGCCGATTTGGCCGGCGGCGGCTCGAGGACGAGCTTCCCGTCCTGCACCGGGATGCGCTTGCCCGGGTCGTAGGCGAGGCGAAGATGGTCTTCCTTGCCGTCGAGACGATAGCTCACGTCGTAGCCCGCGTGTTTCTGGGCGGTGTCATAGACCGTCTTGCATTGGCGCTCGGTCTTCGTAACCACGTCCTTGTCCTGCATGTTCTTCTGCACCTTGTTGCCGGCATAACCGCCGGCAGCGCCGCCGGCGACCATCGCGACCGTGCGCCCGGAACCGCCGCCGACCATGCTGCCGAGCGCGACGCCGGCAGCGGCGCCGATCACCTTGCCGGCAATGCGATGTTCGTCCTTCACCGGCGCCTTTTCCTGCACCTGAACATCCTGACACTCCTCGCGCGGCGTCTTCACCGTTTCCATGATCTCCTTGACCGCGATGACTTCGGCATACTTGGGCGCGACCAGCGCCTGGTAGCCCGTCATCCCGCCGGCGCCGACCGCCACCGCCGCCACCCCACCGATGAGCACTCCCTTGAGCATCGAACCGTTCATGACGAAGCCTCTTTCCTGGTTGAGCCAGATGCGTACGATCGCCAGCTGGCGCTTCAATTCTACGCAGGAATCGACGCCCTTGCAGCAGCGCGCGGCGAGCGCCGCGCGCAAGGGGCGCTGAACTGTCTCCCGGCGCGCGCCTCTAAACGCTGCGCTTGCCAGCTGCTTTGTGAAGGATGCTGATGCCAAACCCGACGCTCCGCTCCACGCCCCGTCCGGCGACCGACTGCGATGATCCGTCGCGACCGCTGCTGGCACGCTTTCGCTTCTACGCCGAACTCAACGATTTCATCGCACCCGACCGCCGGCAGCGCGAATTCTCGCTCGCCTGCGCGCGCCACACCAGCGTCAAGCACGTGATCGAGGCGCTCGGCGTGCCGCATACCGAGGTCGAAGTCATCCTCGTCAATGGCCTGCCGGTCGATTTTTCCAAGCGCCTGCGCGCCGGCGACCGCGTCGCGGTCTATCCCAAGTTCGAAGCCATCGACATTACGCCGCTGCTGCGCCTGCGGCCGCAGCCGCTGCGCGTGTCGCGTTTCATCGCCGACGCGCACCTCGGCGCGCTCGCCCGCCGCCTGCGCATGGCCGGCTTCGACACGCTCTACGACAACTTCACCGCCGATGACGAGATCGAGCGCATCGCCGAGCGCGAGAACCGCATCATCCTCTCGCGCGACCGCGAACTCCTCAAGCGACGGACAATCACGCACGCTTGCTACGTGCACGCGATCAAGCCCGATCTGCAGTTTCGCGAGGTCCTCGCACGCCTCGACCTCGCCGGCAGCGTGCGCCCGCTCTCGCTCTGCCTCGACTGCAACCTGCCGCTCGCGCCGGTCGCCCGGGACGAAGTGCTGAGCGCCCTGCCGGCGCGTGTTCGCGACCGGCAACAGCGTTTCAGCCGCTGCCAGCGCTGCGGCCGCATCTTCTGGGAAGGCAGTCACTGGCGGCGCATGCGCGAGTGGCTCGCCCTCGCTGTCGCCGCCGCCGGCGATCCTGCAAGACTGCCAGAAACAGGAGATGAACGATGAATATGCAAGCCCTGCTGCTTTTCCTGCACGTCGTCGCCGTTGTCGCCTGGGTCGGCGGCATGTTCTTCGCCTACGTCTGCCTGCGGCCGGCTGCCGCAGTCCTCGATCTGCCGCAGCGCCTGCGCCTGTGGCACGGCGTCTTCGCACGCTTTTTCACCTGGATATGGCCGGCGGTGATCGTCATCGCGGCGAGCGGGCTCGCGATGTTCTGGCAGCATGGCTTTGCCGGCGCGCCCAGGGGCTGGCATCTGATGCTCGCGAGCGGAACGCTGATGATCGCGATTTACGTGTATGTCGCGACGGCGCTCTTCTCGCGCCTCGGGCGCGCCGTGGAAGCGGCCGATTGGCAAGCCGGCGGCGCCGCGCTCGGCCGCATCCGCCAGATGGTCGCGACCAACCTCGTGCTCGGCCTGCTGACGATCGCTTTTGCAACGATCGGCGTCGGCTTTCGCTGACGGCGAAAGCTTGAATTGTCGCCGCGTCTGTGAGAATGTTCGGCCGATCCACAAGGAGCTTTTATGCGCATTGAACAGGACCTGAAACTCGACTTCAAGGACGTGCTGATCCGGCCGAAGCGATCGACGCTGACCTCGCGGTCCGAAGTCGACATTTCGCGCGACTACGTCTTTTGCCACTCGCAGAAGAAATATCACGGCATCCCGATCATCGCCGCCAACATGGACGCGACCGGTACCTTCGCGATGGCGCGCGCGCTCGCCCGCCACGAGATGTCGGTGGCGCTGCACAAGCACTACGACGATGGCGAGCTGCTCGCCTATTTTGCCGAAGAGCGCGGGGCCGCGGCGCCGATCTCGTTCTATTCGATGGGCATCACGCAGCCCGATTACGACAAGTTCTGCCGCATCATGGCGCGCGCCGAAGGCCGCATCGACAGCGTCTGCGTCGACGTCGCGAACGGCTACACGAAAGCCTTCATCAGTTTCATCAGCAAGCTGCGCGCGGCTTTTCCCGAACTCACGATCATGGCCGGCAACGTCGTCACCGGCGAGATGACCGAGGAGCTCATTCTCGACGGCGTCGATATCGTCAAGGTCGGCATCGGCCCTGGCTCGGTGTGCACGACACGCAAGATGTCGGGCGTCGGCTACCCGCAGCTCTCGGCCATCATCGAGTGCGCCGACGCCGCGCACGGGCTGCACGGCCTCATTTGCGCCGATGGCGGCTGCACCGTCCCCGGCGACCTCGCGAAGGCCTTCGGCGCCGGCGCCGACTTCGTGATGCTCGGCGGCATGCTCGCCGGACACGACGAATGCGGCAGCGAAGTGGTCGAGGAGGACGGCGTGCGCAAAATGCGTTTCTACGGCATGAGTTCGCGCGAGGCGATGGAAAAGTACGCAGGCGGCGTTGCCGATTACCGCGCTTCCGAAGGCAAGGAGGTGCTGCTCGATTACCGCGGCCCCGTCGACCAGACGATCAAGGACATCCTCGGCGGCGTGCGCTCGGCCTGCACTTACGTCGGCGCGCGCAAGCTCAAGGAGCTCTCGAAGCGCACGACTTTCATTCGAGTCAGTCAGCAGCTTAACGAGGTTTTCGGACAAAGCTGAAGCGTCGAAAATCAAAGTCCACCGCAAAGGCGCAAAGAAATAAAGAAAGGTAGCGCAAAGGTTTTCGTTGCGTCACCTTTGCGTCTTCGCGACTTTGCGGTGGACGTTTTCGCCTCGAAGTCGACGAAGCGCAGCAACGTTTCTACAAAGCGTTGGCAATGCTGACGTAGTCGTCGACCGAGAGCGTTTCGGCGCGCGCGGTCGGCGCGACGCCAAGGCGAGCGAAGTCGGCATCGCTGAGGATGCCTTTCAGGTTGTTGCGCAGCATCTTGCGTCGTTGCGCAAACGCGGCGAGGACGAGCGCCGAGAATTTTTCTTCGTCCCTGGCAACGAGTTCGGCGCTCGGCCGCGGAATCAGGCGAACGACTGCCGAATCGACTTTTGGTGCCGGTGAAAACGCTTCAGGGGGGACGTCGAGCAGCCACTCCATGACGAAGCGGTATTGCAGCATCACCGAGAGGCGGCCGAAATCGGCCGTGCCGGGTGCGGCGACCATGCGCTCGACGACTTCCTTCTGCAACATGAAATGCATGTCATGAACGCGGTCGGCAAAGCTTGCGAGGTGAAAAAGGAGCGGCGTCGAAATATTGTACGGGAGGTTGCCGACGATGTGCAGCTTGCCGCCCGCCGGCGCGATCGCGGCAAAATCGAAGGCGAGCGCGTCGCCCTCGTGGATCACGAGCTTGTCGGCGCCGGGCGCAAGCCTTAAGCGTGCGACGATGTCGCGGTCGATTTCGACGACGTGCAGGCGCTCGACCCGTCGCGCCAGCGGCCCGGTCAGCGCGCCGAGCCCCGGCCCGATTTCGACGACGCAGTCTTCGCGCCGCGGCGCGACCGCCTCGACGATCGCCGCGATGACGCCCTCGTCGATCAGGAAGTTCTGCCCGAAGCGCTTGCGGGCGATGTGTTTTGTCATTTGAAAAAACCTTCTTACCACAGAGACACAGAGACACAGAGGAAGTACAAGAAACTGCTTTGCTGTCCAGGCCTTCTCTTGGTCTCTCTGTGTCTCTGTGTCTCTGTGGTGAAATGGGGTTAAGGCTGCCGCTGCACCATTTCGATCGCCTGCTCGACGGCGCAGAAGAGGCTGCCGGGATCGGCGCGGCCGCTGCCGGCAAGTTCGAGCGCGGTGCCATGGTCAACCGAGGTGCGGATCAGCGGCAGGCCGAGCGTCACGTTGATGCCCTTGCCAAAGCTCGCGTACTTGAGCGTCGGCAGTCCCTGGTCGTGGTACATCGCGAGCACGCAGTCGCCGCGCGCCAGCGTCGCCGGATTGAAAACGGTGTCGGCAGGCAGCGGGCCGATGAGCTGCATGCCTTCGCCGCGCAGGCGCTCGAGCACCGGCGCGATGACGTCGATTTCCTCGCGCCCGAGGTAGCCGCCCTCGCCGGCGTGCGGATTGAGTCCGGCGACGAGGATGCGCGGCGCGGCGAGCGCATATTTGACGCGCAGCTCGGCATCGAGAATGCGCAGGGTCGCTTCGAGCGAGGCCTGGGTCAGCGCCGCCGGAACGTCTTTCAGCGCCAGGTGCGTGGTCGCCAGGGCGACGCGCAGGTCGCCGCCGGCAAGCATCATGACAACGCGCGACGTTTGCGTCTTCTCGGCGAGGTATTCGGTGTGTCCGGTAAATGCAATGCCCGCGTCGTTGATGACGCCCTTGTGCACGGGCGCGGTGACGAGCGCAGAAAATTCGCCGGCACGGCAGCCTGCGAGCGCGCGATCGATGAGCTGCAAGACGTAGCGCGAATTGGCCGGATCGACCTTGCCCGGCTGCGCCGGTCGCGCCAGCGGCAGATGCAGGACGTCGATGACGCCGGCAAGCGCCGGCAGCGCCGCGTTCCAGTCACGCAGAACGAAGCCCGCCAGGCCGATCGCGCTTGCTCGCTCGGCGAGCAGATCGCGATCGGCGAGGATGACGATGCGCGCGGCGAGGCCTTGCGCGACGCGCTCGTTCAGGCGCAGGCAGAGCTCCGGGCCGACGCCGGCAGGCTCGCCCGAAGTCACCGCGATGACGGGCCGCGCGCTTGGTGCATCGCGAGACGCCACTAGCGTTCCTCGAGGCGCATCTCGACGTAGGCGCGGTCGCGCGCCTGGCGCAGCCAGTCCTGGTAGGCCTCGTCCATCTTGCGTTCGCGCAGGACCTGGCGAGCCGCCGCGCGCTGGCGATCGGCCGAGACGTCCTGGACGCGCCGCTCGAGCACCTCGATCAGATGGAAACCGAAAGGCGATTTGACGGGCTCGCTGAGCTCGTTGGGCTTCAAGGCGTTCATTGCGCGCTCGAACTCGGGAACCGTGTCGCCCGGGTAAATCCAGCCGAGATCGCCGCCGCGCGAAGCGGTTCCGTCCTGGGAAAAGACTTTCGCGAGTTCGGCGAACTTTTCGCCGTGGCGGATGCGCTCGTAAAGTGCTTCGAGCTTGCGCCGCGCTTCGGCCTCCGAGACGAGCTCATTGACCTTGATCAGGATATGCCGCACGCGCGTCTGCTGCACCGCCGGCAGCGCGCCGCCGCCGGTTTTGGCGACGAGCTTGATGATGTGAAAACCATTCGGGCTGCGCAGAATCGGCGCGACTTCGCCGACCTTGAGCTTGGCCGTCGCCTCCGAGAAGATCGCCGGCAGGCGGTCGAGCGGCCGCCGGCCGAGACTGCCGCCCTGCAGGCCGTCGGGCGCATCCGAATAGGCAGCGGCAAGCTGCGCGAAGTCCTCGCCCTTGGCGAGCCTGGCGACGACCTGATCGGCCTTGGCCTTGAGCGCCTGGATCTGCTCCGGACTTGCCGATTCGGGCGAACGCAGCAGGATGTGCGCGACTTCGTACTCGACCCCCGCGTCGCCCTTGCCGGTATCGCCGGCAAGGTAGTTGTCGATTTCGCCCTCGGAGACGACGATCTTGTTGTCGACTTCGCGCTCGCGGATGCGGGCAATCGTCATCTCTTCGCGGATATCCTCGCGGAATTTCGCGTAAGGGATGCCGTCCTTCTGCAGGACTTCACGAAACTCGGCAAAAGACATCTTGTTGTTGGCGGCGATGCGTTGCAGCGCCTGCTCGAGCTGCGCGTCGTCGACGCGCAAACCCGTCTCCTTGGCAAGTTGCAGCTGGACCTTGTCCATGATCAGCCGGTCGAGCATCTGCGCTTCGAGCACGTCCCGCGGCGGCAGCTGCGTGCCTTGGCGCTTGAGCTGGTTGAGCGCAGTGGCGAGCCGCGAGCGCAGCTCGTAAAGCGTGATCACTTCCTCGTTGACGACGGCGACGATGCGGTCGGCCGGCACGGGCTCGCGCGCGCGCTGCGCCGGCTGCGCGTTCGCCGCGCCAGCGCAGCAGAAAATCACGAAGAGGAGGAGCGACAATGCCTTCATAGAAATGCCCTGTATGCCAAACGGCCGCATTAATTGCCAAAAACGGGATCGGCCGCCGACTGGTTGACGAGGCCGTACCCCTGGATATTGCGCTGCAGCAGGTTGAGCGGATTGCTCCCTATGCTCGAAAAATCGTTCAGCTGCAGCTGGATGAAGAAGGAGGTCGAGGACGAGTCCTGCGTCAGCGCCAGGCGACGGATGACACCGCGGACGACCCAGCAGCCGCCGTTGTATTCGAGACCGGCGATCGATTCAATCAGGCGTCCGCCCTGCGAGCCCGTCGACAGGTTGGTGCCGTCGTCCTTGAACGAATAATTCACCCGGCCGACGGCGTGCCAGCGCCCGCTGATCGGCCACTGGCCGGAGAAGTCGACCTGGTCGACGGGGGCCGACGGATCGCGGTTGTAGCGGTAGGCCGCATTGATCACCTTGCCGGGTTCGGGCTGCCAGTGCGCGCCGACTGAATAGCGTTTGACTTCGCGGTCGCTCAAATTGTACTGCACGGCCGTGTCGGCGAAGACCTTGGGCCAGACCTGGCCGCTGAACGACGCGAGGACGTCGGACTTCTTCCAGCTCGTATCGTCGGGCGACTCGGTGACGGTCGTCGTCGTCGATGTCAGACCGACCTTGTTGCGCGTGAAGTAGAAGCGCTGGCCGAGCATCGCGCGCATGATCTCGTTGCCGGTGTTCGGTTCGATCAGGCGCGAAGTCACCGCGGCGGTGAGCTGGTTGGCGTTGTTGATGCGATCCCAGCCCGTGAACTGGTTTTCCGAGAAGATCTGGGCGAAATTGAAATCGGCAAGACCGGTGTCGAAAAGCGGGATCGCATCCTGGTTCTTGTACGGAATATTCACGTAGTAAAGGCGCGGTTCGAGCGTCTGCGTGTAATCGCGGCCGAACCAGTTGCTCGTGCGCTCGAAGGTCATTCCCGAATCGAGGCTGGCGATCGGCACCGTCACGCTCGCCGACGTGGCGGCGCCGACGGGCTGGTTCGCGAGCGCGTAATGCCGGTAATTCAGGCCGATTTTCGGCGTCACGTACCAGCCGGGCGTCACATAGGGCAGCGCCACCTGCGGGTAGAGGACGGTGCGCTGGGCGTCGGGATCGGTCAGCCTGATCCCGTTGATGACCTGGTCCTGCTTCGTAAACGAAGTGTATTGACCCATGAAGCTCGCGTCGGTGAGATAAAGATCAGGCCGGCGGGCGGTGACGGTGACCTGCGGCAGCATCCGGTACTGTTCGCGCACGGGATTCTTCGGGTCGGGCTGCAGCGTCTGGTACTGCTGCATGTTCGCGGTCGCGCTCCACCAGCCGCCACCGCCGTAAGTGACGATCGCCTGCTGCAGCAACTGCGTCGTCGAGGTGCTCGAGACGCCGCTCGAAAGATCCGTGTAGTAATTGTCGTCGGACACCTTGTTGTAATTGATCGATCCCACAAGACCGTTGGCGGGCGACTCCTGGGTATGCAGGAAGGATACGCCCCAGCGCTTCTCGCCGTCGCGGATACGGTCGTTGGGAAGGTATTCGGTGTGCAGCTGTCCGCGGTAAATGCCGCCGTAAGCGGTATCGAGATAGCGCATCTCGTTGCGCATCTGCAGCCCGCGTTTGCTCATGAACTGCGGCGTGATCGTCATGTCGCGGTTGGGCGCGATATTCCAGTAGTAGGGCTGCGAATAGCTCAGGCCGCTGTCGCTGCTCGATCCGGCGGTCGGCGTCAGGAAGCCCGACTTGCGCTCGTTGTTGAGCGAGAAAGAGAGCCAGGGTGAATAAAGGATGGGCACGCCCTTGAAGTAGATCGTTCCGTCCTTGCCTTCGCCGGTCTCGTGGTCGTAATCGAGCTTGAGCTCGCGCGCATGGGCGTACCAGGAATCGTCGCCGGGGCTGCAGGTCGTGTAGCTCGCGTTGGTCAGGCGCACCTGATTTTCGCCTTCGAACTCGATCCGGTCGGCGTCGCCGCGCGCCTGCCCCATGCTCGGCGACTTCAGCGACTCCTTGTACTTCACCTGTCCGGGCTTGATGTTGAGCACGCGCGGCGTCGCGAAGCCCGAGTTGAGCCAGTCGGTCTCCGCATTGGCAAACTGCCGCGCGTACGCCTTGTCGGCGGCCGCCTGGCTGCCGGGCGCGGGTTCGCGCCTGAGCGAGAACACGGGCTCGTCGAAATAGCCGACCTGGTCCTCGAGCTTGAGCCGCATCTTCGGCCCGGTGATCACGTCGCCGCCCTGCTCGAGGCGAACGTGGCCTTCGGCCTCGACTTCGTCCTCGGGCGGCCAGTAGGTCAGTCGATCGGCATTGACGACGGTGCCGATCTTGCGCAACTCGGCATCGCCCTCAGAAACGAACTCGCGCTCGATCTGTCCGCCCATGCGCTGGCCGCTGACGAAAATCGGGCGCTTTTCCTGTTTGTCGCCGGCAAGCGGCTCCATCTTGTGCGAGGGCCGCAGGGCTAGGGCAGGCAGCACGTCCGGCACCTCTTCCTCGTCGCGCGCGCCCGTCGCAGCGACGAGCGGCGGGCTCGTCTCCGCCGCTGGCGCGACGCTCGGCAGCGAGCCCGGCTGCAGGGCTGGCCCATAAGGGACCTTGGCCTGGCCAAGCGGCGTCGACGGACCGAAAGAGGTATTCACGACTTCGATCGGCGCCGCTGGCAGCAAGGGTTTGGCCGGGGTGCCGATGGCCTCGCCGCGCTTGCCGAGTTCCCACTTCGCCCAGAGGAAGAAAATGTTGCCGTTACCCTCGCCGCCGGGGACGAAAGTGCCTTCGACGCTGAAGTTCTTGTAAGCGACCGAGGCAAGCGGAAGGACGATCGGGAAGGGAATGTAGCCGAAGACGTCGGAGCGCGACATCAGGGCGGCGGTGTAGCCGAGGCCAAGGCGAAAATCCGCGGCGGGATGCCAGACCGCTTTCCAGCCGTAGCCTGCCATGTACATCGGCTTCGAGTGCGAGTCCTGGAAGGCCATCGCATAGACGCCGTCCCAGTTGCCTTTTTCGTCGTAATGGCCCTTGCCGACGCCGAAGCCGAGCGGGTTTTCCTCGTAGGAGTCGATATCTTCCTGCGAATAGGCGCTGCGCAGGTGGTAAGTCTTGAAGGGCAGATACGCTTCCCAGCTGCCCTTTTCGTAGGCATTGGCGACCGGATCCCAAACCCGCTGCAGGAAGGAACGGTGGTCGGCGGGCGCTGCCGATTTCGCCCCGCCGAGCCGGGCGACGACGGGTTGCGCGCTGCCGGCTGCAGCGGTAGCGGCAAGCGCCGTCGCCGCTGGCTGCGGCTGCGTGGCTGCGCTCGCCGTGCCTGCCGCGCCAGCGCGCGCAGGCACGCTGGCCGTCGGCGGCAAGCCGAGGAGCGCCGG
>CAZALA010000087.1:0-15528 GCA_964485725.1 uncultured Propionivibrio sp.
GACCGAGTCGCCGGCGTTGTCGCCGGTGCAGTCGGCGATGACGCCGGGGTTGCGCGGGTCGTCTTCCTTGACCTTGAAGACGATCTTCATGAGATCGGAGCCGATGTCGGCGATCTTGGTGAAGATGCCGCCGGCGATCCGCAGCGCCGCGGCGCCGAGCGATTCACCGATGGCAAAACCGATGAAGCACTTGCCGGCGAGATTCGGCGAGACGAAAAGCAGGATGCCGAGCATGATCAGAAGCTCGGTCGAAATGAGCATCATGCCGACCGAGATCCCCGACTTCATCGGGATCGAATAGACCGGGAAAGGCTTGCCTTCGAGGGCGGCGAAAGCCGTGCGGCTGTTGGCGAGCGTGTTGATGCGGATGCCGAACCAGGCGACGCCGAAGGAACCGCCGATGCCGACCAGCGAAAAGGCGAGGATCAGCGCGACTTCGGCGGCGGGCATGTGCTGTACCCAGCCGAAGTAGGCGACGATGATGACGCCGATGAAGACTTCGAGGAGCAGAAGGAACTTGCCCTGGTTGATCATGTACGTCTTGCACGTCTCGTAGATGATCTCGCTGACTTCGGCCATTGAGGGGTGCACGTGAATCGCCTTGATCTGGCGATAAACGACGGCGCCGAACGCCAGTCCGGCGATACAGACAATGAGGCCGTAGCCGAGCAGCTTCCCGCCGGTGATGCCGCCGACGAAAGTGGCGAGCGCCGGGTCATTCAGATTCGGCAGAACCAGGTTCGCTTCGGAACTGGCGAGCGCCATTTGCGAGATCGCGAGCAGCAGCAGGCCCGCGAGCCAGCGCATCGCCGAATGCTGCATGAGCGGCGCAAGGCACGGCCGGGAGAACGAACGGGATTGTGTCATTGCTGTTTCCTTCTGGTGAGAAATCAACTGGTCAATAAGAAACCACGATGGCTTTTTGCAAGCGCATCGCCGCTGATCGAAAACCTGTCTTCGGGCGCCGGCCGTGGCCCGGCTTCTGCAAAATCGACATTGCAGACATAAAATCGGGGAGTTAGTTGGCAACTAATTCCCCAGCGCCGCTATATTACCAAACGGAAGAGCCGCAAGCCAAGGGAATAGCGCGTTTGCCTGCCGGCGAGGACGCGGCCCCGGCGTGCCGGGGCCGGTCTGAAAGGCGCGCGCCGCGCGCTTCAGGCGAGTTTCGCCTTAAGCGCGGTCGCGAGCGTCTTGAGGATGAGGAAACACGAGGTGGCGCCGGCGTCGAGGACGCCGATTGAGCGCTCGCCGAGGCGCGCCGAGCGGCCGATGCGCGCCTGCAGATTCTTGGTCGATTGCCAGCCGGCCTCGGCGGCATCGACCATCGCGGTCAGCGCCCCCGCGAAATCGGCGCCGGTCGCGAGCGCGGCAAGATAGGCCTCGCGTGCCGGCACCAGCGTATCGATCAGCGTCTTGTCGCCGACCTTGGCGTCGCCCACCGACTGCACGCCGGCAACGCCGGCTTGAAGCGCTTCGCCAAAGAGCCTGGCGTCCATTTGCGCGTGGCCGGCGAGCGTCTCGGCAAGCCCCATGAAGAAGCTGCCGTAGAGCGGGCCCATCGAGCCGCCGATGCCCTCGAGCAAAGTCATCGCGAGCGCGTCAAGCGACTCGCCAAGCCCGGGCAAGCTCGGTTCGGCAAGCAAGCGCTCACGGCAGATGGTAAAGCCCTTGCTCATGTTAATGCCGTGGTCGCCGTCGCCGATCAGCCCGTCGATCTCCGAGAGGTAGGCGCGGTTGGCATTGATCGTTTCGATCAACTCGAGAACGACGTCGCCGGCGCTTTCGAGCGTCACCGTCGCGTTCATTGCGCTTCTCCGAGCATCTTCAGGCCGATCGAGCGCGCCGGATATTTCAGCGCGGCCTCGAGTTCGGCGTCGAGTTTGACGACCGAGAGGGTGACGCCCATCATCTCGAGCGATGTGAAGAAGTTGCCGACGAGCGGCAGCGCGATCGTGATGCCTTCCTTGTCGAGGAGATCCGCGACCGCGTCAAAAAGGATGTACTGCTCCATGAGCGGCGTCGCGCCAAGGCCCGAGATCAGCACCGCGACGCGGTCGCCGCGCGCGAAGGGAAGATCGGGGAGAATCGCCTCGACCATCGTTTTTGCCATTTCGCTGGCCGGCGTGATCGAGCGCACGTTGATCCCGGGCTCGCCGTGGTGACCGATGCCCACTTCCATTTGTCCGTCGGCGATCGAGAAGTTCGGCTTGCCGACCGCCGGGATCGTGCAGGAGGAGAGGCCGATGCCGATTGAGCGCGTTTGCGCGATCGTCTTCTGCGCGATCGCGATCACGGCATTAAGGTCGGCGCCTTGCGCCGCCGCCGCGCCGGCGGTCTTCCACATGAGGATTTCGCCTGCCACCCCGCGGCGTTTGGCTTCGTCGCCCTTGGCGGCGGAAGCGACGTCGTCGTTGGCAACGACGGTCTTTACCGCGATGCCGGCGCGCTCGGCCATCTTCATCGCCATCTTGACGTTCATGTTGTCGCCGGCGTAGTTGCCGTAGAGGCAGGCAACCCCCGCGCCGCCGTTGGCGGCGGCCATCGCGTCGAAGAAACTCTTGGCGGTCGGCGAAGAGAAGATTTCGCCGACGGCGACGGCATCGACGAGGTGCTTGCCGACGTAGCCCAGGAAAGCCGGTTCGTGCCCCGAACCGCCGCCGGTGACGATGCCGACCTTGCCCTGCACCGGCGCATCGCTCGCGACGATGACGCGCGCGTTGCCGGCGGCGGCCTTGAGTTCGGGGTGGGCGCGCAGCAGGCCCTTGAGCATGTCCTCGACGACGAGGTCGGGATCGTTGATGACGCGGTTCATGCAGCCTCCTCATTGAGATGCTGGTCAATAAAGGCGAGCGATTTTTCGATCGCCGCTTCGATTTGCCCGAGCGGCACGGCTTCGCTGTGCCGCTGCGGCTTGGCGTCGGGGCCGCGGTGCAGGCGCAGCGGCATTTCGATCGAAAGGTTAAGACTCGTTGCCGCGAGCGCGCGCACGATGGCCGCGCAGTCGATGTCGCCTTCGCCGAGCGGGGTGAAGAAATAGCCCTCGGCGCTGTGCCGCACGTCCTTGATATGGACGTGGCCGCAGGCGGGCAGCGCGAGGATCGCATCCGCGGCAGGATCGACCGCCGGCCGGTGCGAGGCCGTGTTGCCGGCGTCGTAGTTGAGGCGCACGCGCTCGCTGCCAAGGCGCCTGACAAGCTCGATGCCATCTTGCGCCGTGTTGACGAGGTTGTCGCTGCCGTCACCCGGGTTCTCGAGCCCGATCACCATGCCGAGCTTCTCGGCGTGGCGGATCAAGGGTTCGATGTTGCGGA
Source organism: uncultured Propionivibrio sp. (assembly GCA_964485725.1). Lineage (GTDB taxonomy): Bacteria > Pseudomonadota > Gammaproteobacteria > Burkholderiales > Rhodocyclaceae > Propionivibrio. The sequence goes on from CAZALA010000087.1 coordinate 3,315, forward strand.
AAAACCCCTCGCTGTTGGCGCGTGCCGCGGCGTTGGTGTTGATCACGCGCGCTCCGAGATGCGCGGCGAAATCCATGCGCCGCGCGAAGACCTCGGCCGAAGTCGGCAGCCCGAGGTCGATGTGCGAGGAGAAGGCGTCGCAGCCGAGGCCGGCTTCCTTCAGCCAGCGGACGTAACGCGCTGCCTCGCTCGGCAGGAAAGCGTTTTCGTCAAACGGCCCGGTATAGCCGACGATGAAGGCCGGCTCGACGTGCGTCACGCCGCAGCGGGCGAGACTCTCGAGCACCTGCGGGAAGTCGTAGCCGTCGTAGGGCGCGGCGGAGATCGAAATGATGCGGGATGTAGTCACTCGATGGTTTCCTTTGCGAAGGGATCGGGCCGCTCGGCCAAAGCGATCGATGGTGGGTGAGTGCGGTCTCGGCGCGCTTTAGACGCGATAGATCTCGCGCGTCACGAGCGCCATCAGTTCGTTGTAGTTCTCCTCGGCCATCAGCTTGCGGTACTTTTTGGCGTCGAGCTTGTTGACGAGGTTCCAGATGCCGAGGCTCACTTCGGCGTGGCGCTCGAAGAAGTCGACGACGTTGAAGATGCGCGGCGAGGCGTCGGTGGTGAAGTATTTGTCGTATCCGTATTCCTTCGCCCAGAACAGCAGTTCGACGTAGTTGAGGAAATGCCGGCTGCCGCCGACGAGGTCCCAGTCGGCCTTGGTGTCGTTGTCGTTGGTGTGGATGTAAGCGCCGAATCCGGCTTCCTGGATCGTCACGAACATCTGTGCGGGGTTTTCCTGGCTCTGGATCGAATGCCCGAAGTCGAGCGTGATGCCGGTGTTCCTGTTGCCGATTTCCTTGAGCAGGAGCAGTGCCTTCGAGGTGCTGTCGAGCTGGCAATGGACGCGCACCTCGGAGTATTTCGGCTCGAGGTAAAGCGGGATCTCCGGGAGGTAATCGGCGGCTTCGCCGACGGTCTCGATCATGTTGCGCCAGGCCGCCTTGTAATCGACCTGGAAGAGCATGTCATAACCGTCGGAGAGCGGGCAGCAGGTGACGAGCGGCGCGCCGACGGCTTTCGCAAAATCCTTGGCCTGCTTGATGATGCCGACCGCCTTGGCGCGGATTTCCGGCAACGGCCGCGACAGGCTGCCGGAAATGAAGAGCGGATCCTTTTTCACGTTGACGTTGATCGCCGCCCATTGCAGGCCGAGTTGCTTCATTTGCGCGCTGATTTCCTCGGGCGTCGTCGTCTCCTGCGGAAAGACCATTTCGACGCCGTCGAAGCCGCGGATGCGCTCGACCATCTGCAGCTTTTCGTAAGTCGTCTTCGGCGAGTTGTACTCGCAAAACCGGTCCTGCGTCTTGCCGAGGAAAGCGATGATCACGCTCTGTTTCATGTGGATTCTCCTTAGGGCCGCGTTGTGTGCATCAATGAATACGTTAATGGATACGTTAAGTCTTGTCAATAACCGATGATGGAACGCTCCGCAAGGCCTTTGTTCCCGTCGGCTGGAAAATCAGAGCGCCGGCCGCATCACCTTGACGACGATCTTTTCGATGTAGCGCTTGATCGCGGCGCGGAATTCGGCCGAGTGTGGCGCCGCAAGATGCGCCCGGAAGTCGTCGATCGACTGCCAGCGCTCGTTCACCACGATCGTGTCGGGGCCAAGTTCCTGGTTGGGCAGGCCAAGGTCGCAATCGACCGTCGGCGTGTAATCGATGCAGCCGGGCTCGCTCGCCAGGACCTTGGGAACGAATACGCGATAGCAGTCGAGCGCGCCCGAGAGCATCTGCGGCTTGACGCTGACAACAGCGAGGACGTGGATCATCGGCGGCGCCTCGGGTCCTTGTTTGATGGTGCGATGGTGGCCTCCTGGCTGCCTGTTCAGCCGAGCATCATGGCGCGCGCATCGGCGGCTGAGGCGAGCGCGAAGCCGCCGCGTTCGAGTTCCTCGCGCAGCGCCGCGACGAGCTCGTCGTTCCTGGCGGCGAAGCGGCCGTTGAAATCGCGGCTGTCCTCGAAGCCCGTGCGCACGAAAGAGGCGCCCTGGCGCGCCGCCTCGAGGTGCTTTGAAAAGTCCTGGCTGCCGACGAAGATCGCGCCCCAGCGGCTTTGCGCCGGCAGGCGCTTGACGAGCCAGGCGAGCAGCACCGGATCGAAGGACATTCCCCAGCGCAGGTCGAAAACGAAGCCGAAGTTGCACGGCGGTTTTATGGTTCCTTCCGCGATCATCGCCAGCGCGAAATCGAGGTTGCCGGTGTCGAAGATCTCGAGCCCCGGCTTGATCTTGCGCGCCGCGAGCGTCTCGATCCAGTAGCGAATTTCCGGCACGCTGTTCTGGTAGACGCGGTCGCCGAAGTTGAGCGAACCGATGTTGAGCGATGCGAGTTCGGCGTGCGGATTTGCCGCCGGCAGCGCGCGCTCCTCGGCCGTCAGCGTCGACAGTCCGCCGGTCGAGGCTTCGAGGACGATGTCGCAGGACGATTTGATCGCGCCCACCGCGGCGTTGAAAGCGCTGAGGTCGGTCGTCAGCGCGCCGTTTTCGTCGCGGGCGTGCAGGTGCACGAGGGCTGCGCCCGCTTGCACGCCGGCGATCACCTGTGCGGCGATCTCGGACGAGCGCACCGGGTTGCCCTTGCCGGGGCCGGCGCCCGTCGTCGGTGCGAGCGCGATGATGATTTTCTTTGCCATGTCGGTTCCTCCGCCGCTGCGGCGAGATCAGGGAGGCTCCGCCGCGAAAGGCGGAGCCGGTCTGCTGCTTGTGCGCCGCGGCTACTTCCTGGCCGGCAGCGCCAGACGGACGGCCGCGACGTCGGCCATCATCGCGTCCACGTCGGCACCGTACTTGGCCTTGGCTTTCTCGAGCGTCGGCTTCACCGCGTCACGGAAGGGCTGCAGATTCGGGCTGTTGATCTTGGCGCCCTTGGCTTTCATTTCGGCGATCTGCTTCTCTTCGCTGTCCTTGACCTCGTGGCGGTTCCAGTCGGCGGCTTCCTTGGCCGCCCTGACCACCGCCTCGCGGTCGGCCGGCGAGAATTTCTGCCAGGTCTTTTCGGAAATCGCGAGCGGGATCGGGCTATAGACGTGACGGGTGAGCGTGACGTTGGGCGCGACTTCGTAGAACTTGTTCGAGTAGATCGTATCGATCGGGTTTTCCTGGCCGGCGACGACGCCCTGCTGGATCGCGAGATAGACTTCGGGCAGCGGCATGATCTGCACGCCAAAGCCGACGTCCTCGAGCAGCCAGCGCATCATTTCGTTCGGGAAGGTGCGAAGCTTCTTGCCCTTGGCGTCGGCCGGGCTGTTCAGCGCGTCCTTCGTCGTCATGCAGCGGAAGCCGGCTTCGAAGTTCGAAATGAAACGCAGCCCTTTCGCGGGCCCCTTGTCGAACTGTGCCTTGAGCCACTTCGATTCGTCGTAGAACTTCCAGCCCTGCTCGTAGCTGTCAAAGAGGAAAGGCAGCGCCGTCAGGTTCAGCGAATCGATGTGCGGTGCGTAAGAGCCCGTTCCCGAAACGGTAAAGTCGATGCCGCCCGAAACGAGCTGCTCGATGTTCTTCGGATCGTTGCCAAGCTGGCTGCAGCAGAAGACGTTGACCTTGTAGCGGTTCTGCGTGTACTCGGCGACCTTCTTCGCGAAGATCAGCGCGCCGGCCTGGCGCCCGCCCTGCTGCTGGTCGGTGTGACTGAACTTCAATACTGTCTGCGCCTGCGCGGCGCCGGATAGTCCAAAGCATGCGACGGCAAGCGCAAGCGTCGTCATCTGCACCAGCGTTTTTCTTTTCAGTTTCATCGTCTTCTCCGGAAGTGGTGGAACAACGGGGTGAATCCTGAATCCGCGTCACCGGCGAGGGCATCAATCAGCCGACGCCGAAGAGGAGCTTGGGCAGTGCTTTGGAAAGCCAGGGGATATAGGTCGTGAGAAAGAGGACGGCGACGTTCATCGCCATCAGCGGCATGATGTGCTTGCTCATGCCGCCGATGCTCGCCTTGCAAAGCTTGGCGGCGACAAAGAGCGTGCCGCCGACAGGGGGCGTGTAGAGCGCGATCGATAGGTTCATGACCATGATCACGCCCATCAGCGTGAGGTCGATGTGCATCGCCTGCGCCATCGGCAGAAAGAGCGGCGCGGTCAGCAGCATCGCCGGCAGCGGCTCGATGAAGATGCCGAGAAGGAGCAGGACGATGTTGAGCATGAGCAGGAATTGCCAGGGCTGGCTGGCCACCGACTGGATCCATTCGGCCATTTCGCTGGCGACCATTTCAGCGGTGAGCAGCCAGGAGAGGACGCCGGTTGCGCCGATCACGAGCAGCACCGAGGCGCTCGTCTGGAAAGCCTTGAGCGCGATCGCGGGCAGGTCGCGCGGCTTGAGATCCCTGTACAGGAGAAGCGAGATGACGAGGCCATAGACGACGGCGACGGCGGCCGCTTCGGTCGGCGTGAAGGTCCCCGTCCAGATGCCGCCAACGATGATGATCGGCATCAGGATCGCCGGCCCCGCGTCCTTGGTGACCGCCCAGATCTCTTGCCGCGAGGCTTTGGCCGAACCGTTGTCGCAGCCGGTCTTCCTGCCGTAGCGGATGCAGACGATCGAGAGCGCGAGCGCGCAGATGAGGCCGGGTATGACGCCCGACATCGAGAGGATGCGCATCGAGGCCCCGGAGACGAAGGCAAAGACGAGGAAGGGGATGGAGAGCGGCATCAGGAGCGCGAGCGTTCCTGCTACCGCGAGCAGCGCTGCGGTGAAATCGGGGTGATAGCCCTTCTCCTTCATCGTCGGCGCGACGAGCGAACCGATCGCCGCCGTGTCGGCAATCGCCGACCCGGAGACGCCGCCGAAGAGCAGGCAGGAGACGATCGTGACGACGCCCATGCCGCCGGGCAGCCAGCCGAACAGGACACGCGCCAGGTTGACCATGCGCTTGCCGACGCCGCCGCGCGAGAGCAACTCGCCAGCGAAAATGAAGAGCGGCACGGCGATCAGGATGAAGGGTTCGACGCCGCCGATCAGGTTGAGCAGCAGCGAATCGAGCTGGTAGGGAAGATTCTTGAAATAGACGATGCCCGCGGTCGTCGTGATCAGGGCAAAGTAGAGCGGAATCCCGGCGAGCGCGATGATGAAGAAGATGCCGAAAATCTGGATCGTGAGCATGGAGAGTCTTCTTTGGTTGGGCGGCGAGTGCCGGGTCGACGGGTGGGCGCGTGAACTTGTGCGAAGGGGACGGGCCGGCTGCTAGTCGTCGACGCCGTAGCGCTCTTCGCGCGACTTGCCGCAGACGATCTGGTAAAGGTCGTAGGCGACGAAGATGATGCCGATGCCGCTGCCGATCGCGAGCGGCATGTACTGCCACGACATCGGGATCTGCAGGACGGTGAGGACATTGCCCCAGTTGTCATCGACGATCGTCAGCCCGTTGCGAAAGAGGATGCCAAGCGCGACGAGCGCGACGGCCTGCACGATGAAATCGGCGATGCGGCGCCCCCTGCCGTCGCCGAGCTTGTCGATGAACTCGGTGATCGTCATGTGGCCCGAGCGGCGCAGGAGCGAGGCGCCGCCGAGGAAGGACACCCAGACCATGAGGAACTCGCAGGCCTCGACCGTCGCCGCGAGGTCGTGGCCTGCGGCGTGCGCGCAGACGTTGAAGAAAACGAGGACGATCATGACCGCCGCGGCAAGCACGAGCGCCCAATCGACGATGCGCGCGAGGACGTGGATCGGCCAGGCCTGAACCGGACCGCAAGGCAGCAGTTCAGGCAATCTTTCTTCGGCGATGTGTGGCATCTGGTGCACGGTCGTCACGTCCTTCCCCTCGCTTCGTCCAGGAAACTGCTACTTGACCGGAACTGCTTTGCGCACGGTCTCGGCGTCGGCGAGGATGGCGTCGACGTCGGCGCCCCATTTGCCCTTTGCCTTTGCGTAAGTCGGCTTCACCGCGTCGCGGAAGGGTCCGAGTGCCGGGCTGTTGATCTTGGCGCCCTTGCTCTTCATTTCGGCAAGCTGCGACTCTTCGTTGGCCTTGACTTCGTTGCGGTTCCAGGCGCCGGCTTCCTCGGCCGCCTTCACGACAGCCTTGCGGTCCTCGGGCGAGAGCTTCTGCCAGGTCTTTTCCGAAATCGCGAGCGGGATCGGGCTATAGACGTGACGGGTGAGCGTGACGTTGGGCGCGACTTCGTAGAACTTGTTCGAGTAGATCGTATCGATCGGGTTTTCCTGGCCGGCGACGACGCCCTGCTGGATCGCGAGATAGACTTCGGGCAGCGGCATGATCTGCACGCCAAAGCCGACGTCCTCGAGCAGCCAGCGCATCATTTCGTTCGGGAAGGTGCGAAGCTTCTTGCCCTTGGCGTCGGCCGGGCTGTTCAGCGCGTCCTTCGTCGTCATGCAGCGGAAACCGGCTTCCCAGGTGGCGAGGAAGCGGAAGCCCTTGGCCGGCGCCTTCTCGAACTGCGTCTTGAGCCACTTCGACGTGTCGTAGAACTTCCAGCCCTGCTCGTAGCTGTCGAACATGAACGGCAGCATCGTCAGGTTGAGGGTATCGACGTGCGGCGCGTACGAGCCCGTCGCCGAAACCGTGAAATCGATGCCGCCCGAAACGAGCTGCTCGATGTTCTTGGGATCGTTACCCAGCTGGCCGCAGCAGAAGACGTTGACCTTGTAGCGGTTCTGCGTGTACTCGGCGACTTTCTTCGCGAAGATCAGCGCGCCGGCCTGGCGGGCGCCCTGCTGCTGGTCGGTGTGGCTGAATTTCAATACCGTCTGTGCCTGTGCGCCGCCGCAAAAAGCCAGCGCGATGGTGAGGGCGGCTGCGACGGTGGTCATTTGCATCTTGCTTCGGGCTGCGCGTTTCATCTGTCTCTCCAGCGAACGGTTTTGACAGCCGGCGCAAGCTTGCCGCCGGCAAGGGAAGGGCTCGCGGGATGTGCAGGTGCGTATGCACTGCGCGGCGCTCGCCGCTCTGGCATCTGGCGGCGTTCAGCCGCCTGCTGCGCTTCCCCCGGCCTTTGAAAGCCTTTTTTCTTCTGACTCTTATCGGTTAGCTCGATTTGTTGTATACGCTAACTTACGACAAGTAGAACGTTGCGCCTTTTCCGGTGGCTTTGTCAAGCCCTTGCGGAAGTATTTTTTGCGGCCGGCGAGCGGCGCCAGCGCCGGCCTTTCTACTGCAGCTGCAGGACGCTCTGATGCTGCTCCATCAGCGCGCACAGGTTCGAGGCGCCGCGGCGGCGATGCTCTTCGAGCGTTTCGCGCGCGAGCTTGCTGTTGCCGGCGCGGATCGCCGCCAGGAGCTTGGCGTGATCGCGCGTCGAGGTCGCCGTGATCTTGCGCATCGAGAGGAGCGTCAGGCGGGCGCGTTGCGCGCGGCCCCAGAAGTTGTCGACGACCTCGACCAGGATGCGGTTGCCCGAGAGCTCGACGAGGTGGAAGTGGAAGCGCTCGTCGGCGCGCGCCCAGGCCTTGAGGTCGGCGGCTTCCTGCGCCTCGAGCATGTCCTGCGCGGCGCGTTCGAGCGCTTTCATTTCCTTGGGCGAGGGTTTTCTCGCCGCCGCGAGCTCGACCGCGAGGGCTTCGAGGCTGGTCAGGATCTGGTAGATTTCCTGCACGTCGACGACCGAAATCGGCAGCACGCGCATGCCATGGCGCGGCACGACCTTGACCAGACCGTCGCGCTGCAGGCGGATCAGCGCCTCGCGCACCGGCGTACGGCTGACGCCGAGCTCGAGCGCTAGCTCCTGCTCGAGCGCCTGGTGCCCGGTCGGCCAGACGTTGTGGAGAATCCGGTGCTGGATCTCGTGATAGACACGATCGACGAGCGTCTTGGCGCTGGCGGCGGTGGGTCTCTTGGCGGGGACGTTCATTAGCGGTAATTCCAGTGGGTGAGAGGGTGTCCGGCAAGGGGAAGCCGCAGGCTCGCGATGCGGTCGCCAAGCAGGCAGCCGAGATAAGCGGTAGAGAGGTCCTTGCCGCCGAAGGCAAGGCTCGAGAGATTCTTCAGGTAGCGGCTCTTCACGCTGTCGAGGTGCGGGCGGCCAAGTTCGTTATTCTGGAAAGCGTTCTCGGCCCAGACGATGTGCTCGCAATCGCCGTCCTGCAAGACGAGCTGCTGCTCACCCGCTGCGTTAACACGGATGATGCGGTTGCTGACGATGCTCGTGATCCAGGCGCCGCCCTCGGCGTCAAAGGCAATGCCGTCAGGGTAGGTGCCGGCGCCGAATTCGGTAACGGTTTCGCGCGCGCCGAGCGCGCCGCTCGCGGCGATCGCAAAGCGCGAGAGCCGGCGCGCGAAGGTTTCATTGACATAGAGCCAGCGACCCGAGGGGTCGATCGCCGCTTCGTTGGTATAGCCGAGGCCGTCGGCGACAATGCTCGCGCCGCCCGGACGCGCCGCGGTGCCGGGCGTGCACATGACGATGAAGCCGTCGGCGACGTCCTGGCGATAAGCATCCGCCCTCGGTGTATGGCGGGTGCTCACGGTGATCCAGGTGCGGCCCGCCTGATCGCTGAAAACGAAGTTGCACGGCGGCAGATCGAGCCCATCGACGCGATCGAGGAAAACGCTCACTTCGCCCGCGCGCGTCAGACGGAAAACGCCGCCGCGCGTTTCGCCGAGGTCGGCGATAAGGAAGGAGCCGTCGGCGTTGAGCGCGATGCCGTTGGGCCGCAGCGCGCGGCCATCGGGCGCCGTGCCGCGGTAAAGGCGTTGCTCGCCGTTGGGCAAAAGATGCGCGACGCCGCCTCGCCAGTCGGCGCTGTACAAGTCGCCCTGCGCGGTCGCGAGCACGCATTCGGGGCGGACGAGGCCGCTGCCGGCAAAAGCGAGCGCTTCGAGTCTGGGCAGGGCTTCGGCGGGTATTTCTTGCATTTTTAATCGACGTCGCGAAGAACATTAACGAATACGTTAATGAACTTGCCTGGCCGGGTCAAGAACAATTCCGGCTTTTCCTGCGAGCTTGCCGGCGGCCTCGCCTGACCGGGGGCGAGGAGATTCAAGCCGGCGCTGCGAAGAAAGACGAGACGAGCCGGGCGACTTCGAGCGGTCGATCGTGGTGCAGGTTGTGGCCGCAATCGTCGATGCGCGCCTCTTCGACGCGGGCAAGGCAGGCCTTGCTTTCGCGGTAGCGTTCGGGATCGGCGAAAAGCCCGCGCATCACCGCCGAGTCGCCGCCCGCGACCCACAGCGTCGGCGCCAGCGTCGCGCGCCAGCAGGCCTGGGCTTCGGCAAGCGGGAAGAGCACCGGGCTCAGCCAGCGATGGCGGGGATCGGCGGCGAAGACGAAGGCGCCGTCGCTTTCGATAAGCGCGTGCTCGGAGAGGAAAGCGGCGCGCTCGGGCAACAGCCGCGGATTCATCCTGATCATTTGCGCGGCAAAGTCGGCGCGGCTCGCATAGCGGCGGAAAGCCGCGTCGTTCGCGCGCAATTGCTCGAGCCACTTGGCGATGCGCCCCGGCGCCTCTTGCGGCGGCAGCACCCAGAGACCGAAGCCTTCGAGGTTGACGAGGCGCTCGACGCGCTGCGGACGGACGCCGGCGTAAAGGCCGGCGACGATCCCGCCCATGCTGTGGCCGACCACCTGCGCGGGCCGCTCAGGCGAGTAGTGCGTAATGAGCGCATCGAGGTCGCCGATGTAGTCGGGAAACCAGTAGGCGCTCTCGTTCCACTGCGAAAGGCCAAAACCGCGCCAGTCCGGCGCAAGAATGCGAAAGCGCCCGACGAGCGCGTCGGCAACGAACTGGAAGGACGCGCTCGTGTCGCCCCAGCCGTGCAGGCAGAAAAGCGGCGGCGCCGCCTCGTCGCCCCAGACGCGCACGTGATAGCGGCGGCCGGCAATCATCGGGAATTCTGAACGGGACGGGGTCATGGCCATAAGAGCGTACACGTCCACCGGAAAGGCGCAAAGGCGCAAAGGTCACGCAAAGAAAAGCTTGCGTAGTCTGGACTGTCTTTCTTTGCGTCTTTGCCGTGGACGTTCATTTTGCTATGCCACCGCGGCGGCAGGGCGCCATCGCCATATGCTGCAGCTTTCGTCCACCGCACAGACGCGAAGGCGCAAAGGTCTCGCAAAGAAAAGCTTTGCGTAATCTTGCCTGCATTTCTTTGCGCCTTTGCGGTGGGTGTGCTTTTTCTAAGCCATCGCGCGAACGACGCGCGCTTCGCGGATCGGCAGGTTGACGAGCGCGGCGATTGCCGCGAGCGCCATGTCCGCGTACCACATCCAGCTGTAGTCGCCAAAGCGCGTGATCGACAGGCCGCCGAGCCAGGCGCCGAGGAAACCGCCGATCTGGTGCGAGAGCAGCGTCAGGCCGAAGAGCGTGCCAAGGTAGCGCACGCCAAAGAGCTTGCCGACGATCGCCGCGGTCGGCGGCACGGTCGCGAGCCAGGTGAAACCGAGGCCGGCGGCAAAGAGATAAAAGGTCAGATCGGTGCGCGGCGCGCCAAGGTAAAGCGCGATCAGCAGCGCGCGCGAGCCGTACATGAAGAAGAGGATCATCTTGCTGCGATAGCGCGCGACGCAGGCGCCCGCGTAAAGGCTGCCGGCGATGTTGGCGGCGCCGATGATCGCCAGCGACCAGCTGGCGACCGAGGGCGGCAGCCCGCAGAGATTCACTTCGCCGGGCAGGTGGGTGACGAGAAAGGCGATGTGAAAACCGCAGGTGAAGAAGCCCGCGTGCAGCAAGAGGTAGCTGCGGTCGGCGAGGGCGCTTCTGACGCTCTGCGCCAGCCCCGGGCCGGCGTACGCGTGCGCGGCATGCGCGTGCGCCACCGGCCGCGAGACGACGCGCACGAGCGGCAGCGCCGCGAGCGTCATCGCGGCGAGCGCCCACATCGCGCCCATCCAGCCGATCGCCGAAATGAGCTTTTGCAGGATGGGCGCAAAAATGAACTGGCCGAAGGAACCGCCGGCGTTGATGATGCCGGAAGCGGCGCCGCGCGCTTCGATCGGCAGCCTCGTCGTCGCCGCGCCGATCAGCACCGAGAAGCTGCCGGCGCCCGACCCGATCGCCGAGAGCAGGCCGAGCGAAAAAACGAGGCCCCAGGTCTGGTTCATGAAAGGCGTCGCGGCGCTGCCGAGCGCGAGCAGGATGAGGCCGGCAAAGAGGACCCAGCGCGGACCGAAGCGATCGGCGGCGGCGCCGGCGAGCGGCTGCACCGCGCCCCACATGAACTGGCCGATCGCCATCGCGAAGCTGATCGAGGCGATGCCAAGTCCGGTCGTCGCGTCAAGCGGCGCGAGGAAAAGGCCGAGCGACTGCCGGGCGCCCATCGTCACCATCAGGATGCCGGCGGCGGAGAGCGTGACGGCCCACAGGGCCGGGGTATTGAGCGAACGAAACATCGATTTTTCTTCTTGTGAGTCGGCCTGTTTGGAGAGCGCGTCGCGGCAAGAGTTCGTCCGGCGCGCGCGAACTGTCAGAAATTCTCGTTAAAGCCCCTGATCTGCCGCCGCGCCTTCTTCGTCGGCCGGCCGCGCAATTCGCTGCCCGGGCTCGCTGCAAGCCGCGATTGCTCTTTTGCCGCCGCGCGGCGCGCGCTGCTCTCGGCGCTTTCTTCGTAAAGCGCCTGCGCTTCCGGCGCGCCGCGGCGCTGATCGCTGAGCCCGCGCACGGTCACCGTCCACTTCGTTGCGCCGATCGTAAGCTCGAGCAGGTCGCCCTCGCGCAGCGCCCGTGCCGCTTTCACGCCTTCGCCATTGACGCGCACGTGACCGGCATGGACGGCGGCGCACGCGAGCGAGCGCGTCTTGTAGAAGCGCGCCGCCCACAGCCATTTGTCGACGCGGACCGCTGTCGCCGGGAGCGCGGGCGAGGGCGCGCTCAAGTCAGGTCGCCCTGCTCGACGGCAAGGTGCGCCGCTTCTTCCTTGCGCGTGAAGCGGTCGAGGTAGACATAGACGACCGGCGTCAGATAGAGCGTCAGAAACTGCGAGAGCAGCAGGCCGCCGACGACGGCAAGCCCGAGCGGACGGCGCACCTCGGCGCCAGCGCCGAGGCCGAGCGCGATCGGCAGCGTGCCGACGAGCGCGGCCATGGTCGTCATCATGATCGGCCGGAAGCGGATCAGGCAGGCCTCGAAAATCGCCTCGGCGGCGGGGATTTTTTCGGCGCGCTGACGCGCGAGCGCAAAGTCGATCATCATGATCGCGTTTTTCTTGACGATGCCGACGAGCATGATGACGCCGACGAAAGCATAGAGGCTCAAGTCCACGTGGAAGAGATAGAGCGTGAT
>CAZALA010000088.1:0-15259 GCA_964485725.1 uncultured Propionivibrio sp.
CCGACCAGGTCGAGGCGATGACCCTCGCCCAGCGCATGATCGTCATGAACGCAGGCGTCATGGAACAATTCGGAACGCCCGACGAAGTCTATAGCCGGCCGGCCTCTACTTTTGTGGCGACCTTCATCGGTTCGCCGCCGATGAACCTTTTGAAGAACGCGCCCGAGGCGCGCCCCGGAACGATTCTCGGCGTGCGCCCCGAGCACCTCGGCATCACTGCCGACGGCTGGGCGCTTTCGGTCGATGCGATCGAGACGCTGGGCGCCGAGCGCCTGGTGTATGGGCGCTGGCTGCACGGCGCTGGCGACGAGCTCGTGATCGTTCGCAGCGACGAAGGCGAGGCCGTGCCGGAGCTCGGGAGCACGATCCACGTCACGCCGCGCGCCGACCGCCTGCACTGGTTCGACGCCGCGACCGGCAAGCGCATTTAGCTGTGGATTTCAGCGCCAAGAGGTGTTTCGTTTTCGACCTCGATGGGACCGTTTACCTCACTGACGTCCCCATCCAGGGAACGATAGACTTCATCCTGCGCAACCGGGAAAAGAAGGAAATCTTTTTCCTGACCAACAATACCTCGAAGAATCTCGGCGATTACACAGCGAAGCTCGCGCGCTTCGGCATCGAGGTCGGCCCGGAGCGCATCCTCTCGCCGCTGTTGCCGCTGCTCGATCATCTTGAGGCGCAAGCGATCACGCGCCTCTACCCGGTCGGCAACGCGAGCTTCCTCTCTTTCCTGCGCGAGCGGCTGCCGGGCGTCGTGTTCACTGCCGGCGCCGACTGCCAGGCGGTGGTCCTCGCTTATGACACGGAACTGACGTACGAGAAGCTCGCGACTTCCTGCCTCCTGTTGCAGCGTCCCGAGGTGCGTTTCCTGTCGACGCATCCCGACCTCGTCTGCCCGTCGATCCACGGGCCCCTGCCCGATGCCGGCAGCTTCATCAAGCTCTACGAGGCGGCGACGGGACGCTTGCCGCAGCTGACTTTCGGTAAACCCAATACGCTCGTTCTGTCGCCGCTGTTCAAGCGCTTCGCGCGTGAAGAAATGGTGATGGTCGGCGACCGCCTGTCGACCGACAAGGTTCTCGCCGAGAACGCCGGTATCGATTTCATCCTCGTCCTTTCCGGCGAAGCGACGCGCGCCGACCTGAGCGCGCTCGAACGTCAGCCGACGCTCGTGGTCGATGATATGGGCTCCTTCTAAGCCGCAGCAATGGAAGAATCGGGAAGCTATGAACTGACGATGATCCTCGGCGCGGCGACGCTGCTGCTCTGGGGCGTGCGCATGGCGCGCACCGGCGTCATGCGCGTGTATGGATCGGAAATCCGGCGCCTCCTGCCGCGCGCGCTCAAGAACCGCGTGCTCGCGCTCCTCATCGGCGCCGGTGCGGCGACGGTGCTGCAAAGCTCGATCGCGGTCGCGGTGTTCACTTCGAGCCTCGCGGCGATCGGCGCCGTGCCGGTGGCGGACGGCCTGCTCCTGCTGCTCGGGGCGGACGCCGGCAGCGCCGTCGTCGCCGCGCTCCTGACGCTCAACCTGAAAGCGCTGTGGCCGCTCCTGATGTTCGTCGGCTACCTGCTGCACTCGATTTACAGCGATACCGATTCGCCCTTGAAGCAGGTTGGCCGCATCCTGCTCGGCATCGCGATGATCCTGATCGCGCTCACTTTTATGAGCCAGGTCTCGGGCGCGCTTGCCGCGAGCGAGCTCATCCGCATCCTCGTCTCCTCGCTCGGCAGCGAGCTTTTCATCGCCGTCCTGCTCTTCGCGATTCTCACCTGGCTTGCGCATTCGTCGATCGCGATCCTGCTTTTCTGGGCTTCGCTCGTGCAGGCCGGGATCACGACCGATCCGGCGCTGATCATCGCGGCGATCCTCGGCATCAACCTCGGCAACGCCGTGCCGCCGATCATCATGACCTGGAACCAGGCGGTGGCCGCGCGGCGCATCGTCCTTGGCAACGCGCTCTTCAAGCTCTCCGGCGTCGTCGTCGCCTTTGTCCTGCTGCGCCTCATCGACGGGCTCTACGCGCTCGTTCCCGGCGAACCGGGTTTTCGCGTCGTCATCGTGCACATCGTCTTCAATCTGTGCCTCGTCGTTTTCTTTTCGCCTTTCGTGCGCCCGATCGCGCGCTTCCTCGAGCGCTTTCTGGTGGCGCCGCCGGCGCCAGCCGACCTGCTCGCGCCCAAGTACATTCCCGGGAGGGGCGCCGCCGCCGACAAGCCCGAGCTCGTCCCGGTCACCGCACTCTCGCGCGAAGTCCTGCGCATTCTCGGAACGATCCAGCAAATGCTCGAGCTGACGCTCGACATGTTCGTTTCCGACAACGCCGAGAGAAAGCAGGAAATCCTCAAGATGGAGGAGAAGGTCAACTTCCTTTACAAGGCAGTGCGCGCCTACGCGGTCGATCTCACGCGCCAGGGCGTGAGCGAGCTCGACCAGCGCAAGGTCACGGCACTCTTGCGCTATACGGCGAGCCTCGAGCACGCCGGCGACGTCATCTGCAAGACGATGATCGCGATTCCCGAGTCGATGAAAAAAGGCGGCAAGCAGTTCTCCGCCGCAGGCAAGGAGGAGCTCAACTCGCTCTTTCACTACCTGATCGGCAACGCGCAGCTCGCCGCCGAAGTCATCATGGCCTGGAAGCAGGGCAGCGCCGGCGTGCTCGTGCAAAGGAAGCGCGATTTCAAGACGATGTGCAACGACAGTTCGCGGCAGCACATCAATCGCCTGAGCGAGGGCGTGTCCAACGCGATGGAAACGAGCTCGGCGCATCTTGATCTCATCGCCGATTTGCGCTGGATCAACACCCAGCTTTGCAGCCTCGGCTACGACGTTCTGCCCGGCAACGAGAGCTCGGGCGACGAAGCCGCCGAGAAGCTCATCCGCCATCCCGAATAAACCGGTCAAAACCTGTTCGCCCGCCCGACGGTGATGCCGCCGCGGCATCACCTTGTGAACAGGCATTGCTTGTGATTTGCGCCGATCCGGCGAAAAATGGGCATACGCAAAAAAGACGACGCCAGGGCAAGCGCCTGCCTTGCTGATTTTTTCGCATCAACCCGGCTTCAAGCGCCGCGGTTTTCTCCGCGGCCGAAAAAGCACCGTCCGCTGCGCGCGGGCGGCGTTCAGCAGACGAAGAATGAATGCCAGTGGAATTAACACATTGAGGTGACAGACATGACCATCGTATCGGATACCGACGACAGCCTGTGCAGCGAGCTTCGCGAAATCGCGACGCGGCAGAAGCTTGCAGCGAGCATTGCCGAACATCTTGAACACTATTTCGCCGACGCCGATGTCGCGGGCTTTGGCGAAGTCAGCCCGGAGAACCTGCACGGTGCAGCGATGCAGCACCATCGTCTCGGCCGCGCGCGCGCCGCCGGGCAGACGCTGATCGCCTGCTATACGCCCGATTTCGACCAGCACGGCTGGCATTCCCCGCATACCGTCGTCGACATCGTTACCGACGACATGCCCTTCCTCGTCGACTCGATCACGATGCTTTTCTATCAGCAGGGCCTGACCATCCATCGCCTGCTGCATCCGCTCGTCGGCGTCGTGCGCGACGCGGCCGGCCTGCTGGCACGCAGCGCCGCGCGCGGCAGCGCCGGCACGCAAACCGAGTCGTGGATCCATCTTGAGATCGACCGCATCGGCGACGCGCGCCAGCTCGAAGCGCTGCGCGAGGAAATTGCGGCCATTCTCGCCGACGTCCGCGCCGCGGTCGAAGACCACCTGCCGATGCGCGAGTGCGTCGCGTCAGCGATCGCCGACCTCGAGGCGGCGCCGGGCGGCGCCGCCGGCAGCACCCCGACCCTTGACGACGCCGAGGTCTGCGAGTTTCTGCGCTGGATTGCCGCCGAGAATTTTGTCTTCCTCGGCTATGCCTACTACCGCGCCGAAGCCGGCGAGCTGAAGCGCGCGCCTGACGGCGGCTTCGGCCTGCTGCGACGGACCGACCATCCGCGCTTCGGTCGCTGCCTGGCGCGAATTCCGGGCAATGTCGAGGAAATCTCGCGCCTGCCTTCGGCGCTGACGCTCGTCAAGGCCGACTGCCGTTCAACGCTGCATCGCCCGAACTATCTCGACTTCATCGGCGTCCATCACCGCGACGCGGCGGGCAGGGTGATCGGCGAACACGTCTTCGTCGGCCTCTACGCGATGCACGTCTATTACATCTCGACGACCGAGATCCCGGTCGTGCGCAAGAAGGTCGCCGCCGTGCGCGCCGCCTGCGGCTTCGCGCCGGGCAGCTATCGCGACAAGGCGCTGATCAACGTCCTCGAAACCTACCCGCGCGAAGAGCTGATCGAAGTCGCCACCAGCGATCTCTTTCGCATCGCCAACGGCATCGTCCTGCTGCAGGAACATCCGCGCGTTCGCGTTTTCCTGCGCAACGACGGCTGGGGGCGCTACGTCTCGGCGCTCGTCTATATGCCGCGCGACCGCTTCGACACGACGACGCGCAAACGCATCACCCGGCGCCTTGCCGAAACGCTGCAGACCGACAGCATCGATTTCTTCCTGATGGTCGGCGAATCGCGGCTCGCCCGCCTGCACCTCATCGCGCGTCTCGCCGACGGCAGCGCGCCGACTTACGATGCGAGCGCCTTCGAAGGCGACGTCGCACGCATCGTGCGCGGCTGGCACGACGAACTGCAGCAGAACCTCATCGAGCACTGCGGCGAGGAACGCGGCAGCACGCTCTTGCGCCGTTACGCCACGGCATTGCCGCTTTCGTATCAGGATCAGGTGCCGCCGACTTCGGCAGTCTCCGATCTCGAGCGCCTGGAAATTGCCGAAGCGAGCGGCCGCGTCGAAGTCAAGCTCAACGCGCCCTGCCGCAATGACGGCTCGCATCAGCACGTCAAGCTCTTCCTGAAAGGGCTGCCGCGGCCGCTCTCGGCGGTCCTGCCGGTCTTTGAGAACCTCGGCGTGACCGTGCTTTCGGAACAGCCGTTCAGCCTCGCCGACAGCGATCTTTACATCGCCGACTTTGCTGTGCAGCTGCCGCGCGCCGACGCGCTCGACGAGCAGGCGACGCGCGCGGCCTTTGTCGACCTCCTGGAAAAACTCCTGCGCGACGAAGCCGAGAACGACGGTTTCAACCGCCTCGCGCTGCTCGCCGGCCTTGACGAGCGCCGCATCACGGTGCTGCGCGCTTACGGCCGCTATCTGCGCCAGGCCGGCCTGCCTTTCAGCTCGGCGTATATCGAACGCAGCCTCGCCGCGCACCCGCACATCGCCGGCCTGCTCGTTGCGCTTTTTGAAGCGCGCTTTGCGCCGGAGACCACCTTCAGCGACGAAGCGGTCGCTAGCGACCTTGCCGCGGCGCTCGCCAAGGTCAGCAATGTCGATGACGACCGCATTCTTTCGGGTTTCCGCACTGCGATCGACGCGACGATGCGCACCAACGCCTGGCAGACCGCTGCCGACGGCAAGCCGAAGAGCTATCTCTCGTTCAAGATCTCCTCGAAGCTGATTCCCTTCCTGCCCAAGCCCGTTCCGCTTTACGAAATCTTCGTCTACAGCCCGCGCATGGAAGGCATCCACCTGCGCGGTTCGCGCGTCTCGCGCGGCGGCCTGCGCTGGTCCGATCGCATGGAGGACTTTCGCACCGAGGGCCTCGCGCTCGTCAAGGCGCAGATGGTGAAAAACGTCGTCGGCGTGCCGCTCGGCGCCAAGGGCTGCTTCGTCGGCAAGCGCCTGCCGCCGGCGAGCGAGCGCGACGCCTGGATGGCCGAAGGCATCGCCTGCTACCAGACCTATATCCGCGGCCTGCTCGACGTCACCGACAACCTCGTCGCCGGCAAGGTCGTGCCGCCAAAGAATGTTCGCCGCCGCGACGGCGACGATCCTTACCTCGTCGTTGCCGCCGACAAGGGAACGGCGACCTTCTCCGACTACGCCAACGCGATCGCCATCGAATACGGTTTCTGGCTCGGCGACGCTTTCGCTTCCGGCGGCTCGGTCGGCTTCGATCACAAGAAAATGGGCATCACCGCGCGCGGCGCCTGGGAAGCCGTCAAGCGTCACTTCCGCGAACTTGGCCACGACACGCAAAGCCAGCCCTTTACCGCAGTCGGCATCGGCGACCTGTCGGGCGACGTGTTCGGCAACGGCATGCTGCGTACCGACCAGATGCAGCTCCTTGCCGCTTTCGACCATCGCCATATCTTCCTCGACCCGAACCCGGATACGAAGGCGAGCTTCGTCGAACGCCAGCGCGTCTTCGACCTGCCGCGTTCGTCCTGGGACGATTACGACAAGGCGCTGATCTCGCAGGGCGGCGGCGTCTGGCCGCGCAGCGCCAAGGTGATCCCGCTTGCGCCCGAGGTGCGCGCCCGGCTCGGCGTCGATGCCGAGCAATTGACCCCGAACGAGCTCATAAACGCGATCCTCAAGGCGCCCGTCGATCTCCTCTACAACGGCGGCATCGGCACCTACGTCAAGGCCAGCAGCCAGAGCCATCAGGATGCGAACGACCGCAGCAACGACGCGATCCGCGTCGATGCCAGCGAGATTCGCGCCAAGGTTGTCTGCGAAGGCGGCAACCTCGGCCTGACGCAGAAGGCGCGCGTCGAATACGCGCTCGGCGGCGGCCTCATCTACACCGATGCGATCGACAATTCGGCCGGCGTCGGCACCTCCGACCACGAGGTTAACATCAAGATCCTGACCTCGGGGCTGATCGCTGCCGGCGACATGACCTTCAAGCAGCGCGACGCACTGCTCGCCTCGATGACCGACGACGTCGGCGTCCAGGTGCTGGTCGAGAATTACCAGCAGACCGCCGCCGTCTCGCTCGAAGCCGCGGCCGGCCCCGAGCTGCTCGCGACGCACGCGAGCCTGATGCGCAAGCTCGAAGCGAAGAGCGGGCTCGATCGCCAGGTCGAGTATCTGCCCGACGACAAGGCGCTCGGCGAGCGCGCCCGCATGGGCAAAGGCCTGACGGCGCCGGAGATTTCGGTGCTCCTCGCCTACAGCAAGATCGCGCTCAAGGAAGCGATCCTCGCTTCAAGCATCCCCGACGCCGCCGAGTTCCAGCCGCTCCTCGTCGAGTACTTCCCGCCGGCCGTGCTCAAGGACTGCGCGGCGCAGATTCCGCTGCATCCGCTGCGGCGCGAAATCATCACGACGCAGATCGTGAGCCGCCTCGTCAATCGCATGGGCACGAGCTTTACGCTGCAGATCGGTGACGAAACGGGCGCCGACCTCTCCGCAATCGTCACCGCCTGGTACGCTGCGAGCGAGCTGCTCGCCGCCGAAAAGCGCTGGGCCGAGATCGAAGCGCTCGACCTCAAGATCCCCGCGGCAGAGCAGATGGCCCTGATGCGAGCCTTGCGCGACATGGTGAGCGGCGCGACGCGGCAGATTCTCGCCTCGCAGATGGCAAGTGCGAGCGTCGCCGAAATCGTTGCCACCTACCGCGACGCAGTCGTTGCGGCGGTCGACGCGGCGCGTTCCGGCAAGGCCGCCGGCGCCGCGGCGCTGACCGCCGAGCTCGATGCCCGCGCGGTCATCGTCGGGGTCTTCGAGCTCGTCGATCTGGCGCGCGCCAGCGGCAAATCGCTCGCCGACGTCGCCAGCGCCTGCGCACGCATCAACGCGAGCGTCGACCTTGCCTGGTTCGCTGCCGCGATCGACAGCCTGCCGGCCGGCAACCGCTGGCAGGCGAGGGCGCGCTCGCAGCTCGCCGCGCAGCTGCGCAAGCTGCGCGAAACGCTGCTGCAACGTGGCCTCGGCGAAAACCCGGCCGATGCCGCGGCAGCGCGCGGCGCGATCGACGAACTCAAACGCCACGCGCCGCAGGACCTCGCGATGCTCTCGGCAGGTCTCGTCGAAATCGGGCAGCAACTGCTCGCCTGACGCAGGGCCAGGCGGGCGCAGCGGCCAGCGCCGCTGCGCCCGCTTTTTCGTCAACCCAGCCAAAGGCGCGCCCGGAGACGCAGCGCTCGCCTTCGCTCTTGCGCATCAGCGCAGATAGGGCTGATCGGTCGGCGACGAGCGCGAAAAACGCAGCGCAAACGGCCCGTCTTTCGGGTGGCCAAGGGCTTGAGAATCAGCCCGCCGGCATGCAATACTGATCCCGCTTTCTCGTGAGGATCGTCCTCACCAAGCCTTCATGCAGGCTATGCCTGAATGAAGTCCAATACCTGGTATTGGCGTTGCGATCGTTACTCGCCGTAAAGCGACCGGAAGCAATTTCCGGCCTGATCGCCCCAAGCGATCTTGGCGTCGGCCGAGCCGGCGAAGCGCAAGCGTCGGACCGTCAGGTCTGGCTGCTGCGTGTGGCAAGCGTTCACCTGAACCGAGTCACTCAAGCAAGGCCCCTGTTCGCAAGGACCGTGGCCGCTTCGTCTTGCGCGCGACCCATGCGCGGACGAAACCCCAGCCCTTTACACCGCTTTGGTGTGAAGGATCCCCCCAAGCGGGAGCATCGTTTCCCGTCAAGGGGAGTGGTGTTCCCTTTTTTTGAAGAAAGGAGAACACCATGGAAGAAGGTTTCATGAAATACGGTGCGATGACTGGTCTGGAGTGGCAGGTGTACGGCGGCAAGTTGGCCATTGTCATCGTTATCATCGCGCTATGGGTCCTCGTCGGCACCATTCGCCGGAATCTGAAAGAGCGCCGGCGAAAACGCGCAGAGGAATTGAAATATCTGCCAGCCTCGCTGCTGGTGATTATGGAACTCATGGAGCGTGGCGCGTTCACCCGCGAGCAGCGGCAGGCAGTTCACCGCCAATTGCTGGACGCGGTCGAGGCGCCGTGGTGGGAAACGGTAGGAGAAGGGTTCCGAGGCTATCTGCTTCGCATCGTATACCACACCCCACTCACCTTGACCGTGATCGGAACCACCTGCGTGTGGGCCGATCAGGTCGAGACGGGCCTGAAGTTCTTTGGCGTCGTCGCCTTGGGCTTGTTGTTGGGCACGTGGTTCATGGTCTGGCGTGCCCCCTCGCGGCGTAGCACCTACGTCACCGCAGGATGGACGCGTTTCAGCCATTGCCTCGGCATGGGTTGCTTGTCGTTCGTGCGGGCGCCTGTGTCGTGGATCTTCCTCGGCAACGACGAGTACGTCCAATCAGGCGAATGGAAGGTCGCCGCGGTATTTCTGCTCGCGGGATTCATCTGGCATGCCTACAGCATGCTCGTCGACAAGAACAAGCCCGTGTGGCTGAAGGACTTCTTGTACGGCGACAGGTGGGAAAAGCAGGCCGACAAGAAAGGAAACTGAGTCGATTGGCGAGCGTGCAAACGTGAGCCACTGAAGCAAGGGCCTCGGTTCGCAAGAACCGCGGCCTTCGTTTCACGCGCCACAGGCGCGTGCGACGAGACGCAAGCCCCTTCACGCCATTCCGGCGCGAAGGACACCCCGAGCGGGAACATCTTCCCCTCAGGGGACTGGTGTTTCCCTCATTTTTCACGAAGGAGACACCATGTTCACCATGTTTTTCGTAAGAAATGCTCGCCCGCTCGCCGTGTTGCTCGGTGGGACAGCCAGCCCGTCGCGCGCTACTCCGGTAGTTTGCAGTTTGCTGCGCAGACCGCCGGCCCGGGCAAGCGCGCGTGAAGTGGTTCAGAAGCATCACTAAATCGTTGCGCTGGATGTTCAGCTGTCGGTGCGCGCGGGGCACAGCCCTGCCGCATTGACAGCGCGCAGCGGAAACCGCGCTCATCACTGCGTGGCGCTGGCGACACAAACGAAGGACAAAGGTTTTTAATGGCAGAAGGCAAAGGAAACATCTATGGGATTCTTAAGTGGTTCCGTTCCGGAACACTCCTCGGCACTGATCGAGGGGTGCTACGCGATCGGGGAGGTGCCGGGGCGCCGGGTTACGGAGGCTCTCGGCCTGGTGCAGTTTACAAAGAAGGGGATTGCAGGCGAAGTGCCCAACGTTTCAGCGGACATTTTTGCGTCACTGCGTGACGTTGCGGAAGAATGCGGCGCCAATGCGGTGATCAATGTCCGCGTGATTGCAGGTTCCTACCAGCAGTACGGATCGGGCTGGTTCGTTACCTATCTCATCGCGTACGGGGACGCCGTCGTGCTCTCTTGATGGCCGGTGGCAAGCATAGGTCCAGCGGATGGCAAAAGATGATACTTCTGCCATCCGCTGAGATCATGCCGCACAGGTCTTGAAGAGTACCAGGCTCTTACACGGGTTCTTGTGTTGGCGCGGGCATTGCGCGCGCTTGCCTGCCGACCAGATTGCGCACCGCGCTGCGGCCTTTGAGCCCCAGCACTTCACCAATTTGCTGCAGATCGCAGCCGCGCTCCGCGAGTCGCTTCGCCACGGTGCGCCTTGCGCAAAGCGGAGACGCGCCGTGAAGTCCCGCCAGCGCAAAAATCCTCTGATAGACATCGAGGATTGCGCGACAGAAATATCGCTGTCGTCGACTGCCGGCGCTGATCTTGATCGGCATCGGCAGCCCCTCGTCGGTGAGAAACAGCGGGCTGTGCGGATCGAGGCCTCGATAGGGCCGCTTGTCGGCCGTGCCGGTCTTCTGCCCGAGCCTGCGTTCGAGATACTCGTCCAAAAGGGAGATGATTCTCCTGCTGGCAAAAAACAGCGGTCGCTCTTCGCCCGTCACGGCCGTCTCCGCGCGCAATATGGATTGCTCGCGCACCGTACCGTCCTCATTCAGATAATCCCGCACTTCCAGTCGGGCAATGTCGATCGGTTTCGCGGCAGTCGTCAACAAGACGAGCAGCAGCGCCGCGTCGCGGCTCTTGTGCTTGCTGTGCAGCGCGATCCTGGCCAGCGCGCGATCGACGTCGTCGTCGCTCAGGGTATGTCGCTTGGTGCCGGAGGGCATGGCGCGCTCGTGATGATAGTGCTCGAGCGCTTCAAGGTAATTGTCTCGGCGCGTACGCAGGAACTCGGCGTCGGGGATCTCGTCCTCGTCGACACCGACGACGCCGACCACCGTCTGCAACTCGCGCGCCAGCGCCTTGACGCGACGCTCGACCGCCGAGCGGGCCAGCGTTGATTCACGCGCGATTGCGGCATACGTTTTGCCACCGAGGACAGACTTGAACATGCGGATCGATTGCGACACCGATTGTGCATTCATGCGCAGCTTCCATGCGAGTTCGACCGCACCATCTTGAATAGCATTCGGGGATGACGCCAACCGAAAATGGCCCCTTTTTGACGCCTTTTTCCGCGATCGCTTCAACAGGCTCGTGCGTCGTTCCGAGCAACCGACGAGCATATGGAAATTGAGCATAGCATCCGGAGCGGCTGCTGAATCAGCTCCAGAGAGCTCGTCTTTCGGGTGGCCAAGGGCTTGAGAAATAACCCGCCGGCATGCAATACTGGGGCCGCTTCTCGTGAGGATCACCCTCACCAAGCGTCGTGCGCACGGCGCCCATCATGGCGACACCCGCACGGCAACAAGCGTCTGCGCACCGGCGGCGCCTGTGCGCTCAGCTGTCTTCCGGGACGCTGAGGCCCGGCTTGTCCTGGCGTCCTGCGAAGAAAGCCGGCGGTAGACTTTCCATGCGTAGTCGATGCGCGCCCGCGTACACGCCTCGCCACGGAGCTGCGTACAAGCGGCGTTATAGGCCCCGACGCTCTCCCAGTTCATTCCTCGGCGGGCAAAATAGTCGGCGAGGAGCCAGGCGCCGACGTGGATGTTGACGCAAGGATCCTGCAGATCGGCTTCGGAAACGCCAAGCCTGGCGAGCTTGGGAAGATGCGAACTGTTGATTTGCATGAGCCCGATGTCGTAGGTGCCGGTCCGCTGCAGGTGCGATCGGTTCATCGCCCGGGGATTCAGGTTTGACTCGACGCGGGCGATCGCGTGCAGCAGCGGCGGCGGCACGCCATAGCGCGCGCCAGCTGCCTCCCAGCAGGCGTTGGCGCGGGAAGGAAGCACAGTGACGATAAGAACCATCGCAGCAATAGTCGTCTTCATACGATGCAAAGCTAGGATCCAGTCTCATCACGCCGCGTTGGCGCGGCGGGGGACGGCCCTGGCGGGCCGGATTCGCTCTGGTGAGCCCGGTGGAATCTCCGGGCGAGGTGTGCTGCAGGTAATGTCCGGGTGGCTACTTGCGCCGGCGTTCCGTCGCAGGTGCGCTCACATCATGTTTCTTGCGCGCTCGGCGGTATTTCGTCGGGCCTGGTCAAAAATCTTTTCCTCGATGCCCTCTTCGTCCCTGACGAGCGCGATACACGCCGTCGTCAATTGATCGAGTTGAAATTGCGGATGCGGATGCTTGTTCGCCCGCGACAGTTGCAGGCCGAGGAGCAACTCGTACTGTGGCTTCCACATCTCCTCGCGGCGCCGGACTGGATCGCCCGCGCGCAGGACCAGGTGTGAGCGCAGATACGAGAAAATTCGCTCTTCCGGATCCGGCGCCTGGAAGACGAGCGAAACGCAGGCGCTGATGAGGTCGGGGAAACGAAACTTCGGCGCGGTATTGCCAGCGCTGTCATAGATTCCGTACAGAAAATCGTGTTCCTCTTTCCACACGTAGGTGTCAATCGTCGACTGTTGCCGCTTCGCCTGATCACGCGTTTCCCTCATGGCTGGTAATCCCGGAAGACTTAAAGTCGAATCCATTTTTGTGAACTCCATTTCCTGAAATAGCCTGAACCGTTAATGAGTAGCGTACGCACGACTTGCAAAAAAAGCTCGCAGAAAACCCCCGTCTTTTTGGGCTGATTTCGGCATCAGCTCCATGATCTTGTCCTATCCGCGGCGATGGAAATTTGCGATGGCGCCAGCCGCCAGCACGGCCACGACGACCGGCACGATGGCGAACATTAGGGGTGGCATCGCGATCGGCAGAACAAGACAGATAATCGTCGCGCACAGGACGAGAATCGCCGTGATGACATGGACTGCGAAGAGCTCCGGGCTGTGGTGGATGAACTCCTTGCTCTTGACGGCTCGTCGGATGACGCCGTCGAACAGAGCGACGCAGGTGAAGACGGCAAGATAAGGCAGCCACTCGATCATCGCCGACAGCCGGTAGGTCGCAAGGGCAATCAGCGTGTCGACCGACCTCAGATACTCGTTATCAAAGAGGGGTGCAGTCGCCCTCGTCATTTCCTGTGCGACCGCGTTCTGCACGGCGCCGGGCGCAGGAGGGGGCGATTGCAGGTCCGGCAGGCGCGCTGCGCCGCGCGTGCTCAACTGGAATGCCAGCATGCGCGAGAGGATGCTGAGCGCGCGCTGTTCACCCCAGAACGCCGCACTGGCCTCGTGCTCCTGGGCCAGCTGCGCGACGAACCGCCCCGGCGGATAGGCCGAAGGCATATAGAGCGTCAAGGCCAGAACCGAGAGCAGGGAAGCGATCCAGATGAATCGGATATTCATGTCGCTGGCGGCCCCTCCTCAGGCTTGTCGTCGCGCAGGATGGGAAAGCGCCCCTTGATCAGGCGGCCACCCGAAACTGAAGCGAAATATTGGAGATTGGGCAATTTCCCCAGCACGTCCGCCGGGATGATTTCCTCGAGCGACTCAGTCACCTGTGCCGAGTAGGAAGACGAGAATTCTCCGATGTGAGCGTCGGCGGCGTTGTTGATCCCCACGCGCAGACTATGGATGCCGGTCTTGCCGAAGGTCTCGACGATGAAGTCCTGCGTCGGACGATCTTTGGAACGCATCGCGATCAGGTTGTTGAGATTCCCCAGCGCCATTCGCGCTGCCTCTTCGCTGCCCAGACGCCGGGCAAGGTCGGCCAGCGTCTGCATGGCGCAGGTCGTATAAATGCCGCCTTCCGCGCCCTTGTTGAGAATCTCGATCAAGGGCTGATTGATGACGTTTGAGACTTCGTCGATGAAGAGCGCGATGCGTCGGCTGCCGCCGAGGTTGTAGCCGATCCCGGCCAGCGCAGCGAGGTCGGCCAGGAAGATTGCGCCGATCGCGGAGGCCACCGCGGGGTCGGGCAGCGAGTCGAGCGAAATATAGAGCACATGCCCGGCTTGCACGATCTTCTCGAGGTTCATGATCGGCCGTTCGTCGTCAAGGTCGAACGGATCGGGCGAAAGCGAGCGGCCGAGGTCGCCCGAGGTGAGCATCGACAGGATCGGCAGAAGATTGGCGGTGATCTTCTGGTAGTGCTCGCGGTTGTGCCTGAAAGTGCGAACCTGCGCGTCGATCACCTTCGTCCGTTGCGCTGCCGGCACGTGATGCTCGTAGAACGACACGTAGGCAAGGAGTTCCGGCGTAGACGCTTCCGAAGGCCGTTTCAGGTCGCCGCGCTTTGCCGCCTGCAACAATTTTTTCAGCTCCGGCAGCTCGTTCCATTTGGCGCCAAGCGTCGCCTTGAAAAAGCGCTGCAGCGAGGTCTCGAGCACCGGCTCGATCCCGCCTTCGATGTATTTCACGAGCTTCATCAGGTTCGGACGGTTTTCCAGCTCGACGAGCCCCTGCACGACGACGTTCACCGCATCCCAGCCAAAGGCGGAGAATGCGCCCCCCGTATCGGGCGGCATGATCGACTGGATGCGCGACGCGAGCTCGGTCGGCTTCTGCCAGTTGAACATCGGGTCGAGCCGGACGCCGCGTTCCGGAAATGCGGGATGGAAGTCGAGGAAGGTGTCCGGCTCCCGCGTGTCCTTGCACGCCCGTATGACGGCGTTCTTGAGGCGCCGGGAATTCTTGGGGTCGAAGACGATCAACACGTCGCCTCGATAGACCGCCTGCGAGATCAGCGCGGCCAGGGCCACCCCTTTGCCGGACTGCGTCGTGCCCCCGATGCCGGGAAGCGCAGCGATAATCTGCTGGTTGAGGTCGCTACCCTCATCGTCATCCCGAACGACAAGTTGCTGGACATGACCGACCAGCAGATCGCCATTCTTGACGCTTTCAAGCAGGCTGATCAGGTGCTGATGCAAGGTGTTTCGGGTATTACTGACCTCATCACTACCCCTGGCCAGATCAACTTGGATTTCGCCGATGTCAAATCGGTCATGTCGAATGCCGGATCCGCCCTCATGGGTATTGGTCGTGCATCTGGAGAGGACCGTGCACGGGCAGCCGCAGAGATGGCTATCTCGTCTCCGCTGCTCGAGGTGTCCATCGACGGCGCTCGCGGCGTCTTGCTGTCTATCGCTGGTGGTTCCGACCTTGGCCTGTTCGAGGTTGCCAGCGCGGCCAATCTCATTGAGGCTGCTGCCCATGACGAGGCCAACATCATCTTCGGCACGATCATCGACGACGCCCTCGGTGACGAGGTGCGCGTTACGGTTATCGCGGCTGGATTCGAGAACGGCCAGCTCACTAGCACCAAGCAGC
>CAZALA010000089.1:0-4008 GCA_964485725.1 uncultured Propionivibrio sp.
TTCGCCGGGGGTAATCGCGCGCGTGCAGGGCGCGCAGCCGATGCTCGGATAGAAGCGGTCGTGCAGGACGTTGTAGGGGACGTCGTTGAGCTTGATGTAGGCCCAGACTTCCTTTTCGCTCCAGGCGGCGAGCGGGTTGAATTTCTCGAGACCGTTGCCTTCGTCGAAAACCTGCAGCGGCAGGTCGGCGCGCGTTGCCGACTGCTGCGCGCGCATGCCGGTAATCCAGGCCCTCTTGCCGGCAAGCGCGCGCGAGAGGGGCTCGACCTTGCGGATGAAGCAGCAGCCCTTCCTCAGCTCGACCGATTCGTAGAAGGCGTTGATGCCGTGCTCGCGCGTGTAGGCCTCGATCGCCTGGTGCTGCGGGTAGTAGATCTTGAACTCGCCGCCGTAACGCGCCTGCACCTTGGCCATCAGGTCGTAGGTCTCGGAGTTGAGCCGGCCGGTGTCGAGCGAGAAGATCTCGATATCGACGCCGGTCGCTGCGATGAGGTCGGTCAGCACCATGTCTTCGGCGCCGAGGCTGTTGGCAAGCGCCGCCGGCGCGTAGTCTGCGGCGATTCTCCGCAGCAGCGCCCGCGCTTCTTCGACTTTGCGCGCGAGGTTCTCGCGCAGCGCCGCGTCGTCGAGATTGATTTGCCTGATCGTCATGAGGCCTCAGGCCGAGCGCCGCCGAAAGAGCGGCAGCGGCTCATCGACCGCGCTCTGGTAGCGCTCGCTGAAGTCCTTGAAGCCGGCGAGCGCGGCGTCGATGTCCTTGCCTTCGCGCAGCGCGTAAGCGTCAAAACCGCAGCGCTTCATGAAGAAAAGCTGGTCCTGCAGCACGTCGCCGATCGCACGCAACTCGCCGCGGTACGCGTAGCGCTCGCGCAAGAGGCGCGCCGTCGAGTAGGCGCGGCCGTCGGTGAATTTCGGGAAGTCGAGGGCGACGAGCGCGAAGCGTTCGAGGTCGGCGGCGATCGCTTCGGCGCCCTCGTTGCTCGCGAGCCAGACGCCGACGGGTGCGCCGGCGGCAATGATTTCGTCCTTGCGCGCCTGCCACAGCGCGAGCGGCACGATCGCCGGCGCGGCCGGCAGCGCGACGGTTGCCGGGGTCTCGCCTTCGCCGAGTTTGAATACGACCCAAGCGTCGTCGACGATGGCGCCGTTTTTGATGATCCTAGACATTTTCTGTGCTCTCCACCGCCTTGCCGGCCTTGTGTTTTTCGCGGCCGAGGTAGGCGCGCTGCTTGAAGGGTTCGATGCCGATGCGCTCGAAGGTGTCGATGAAGCGCTCGACCGGCGTGCGCTGCTCGACATAGACGTTGATCAGCGCCTCGACGACGAGCGGGACTTCCTCGGCGTAGAACGAGGGGCCGATGACCTTGCCGATCGCCGTCGCGTTGCCCTGCTGGCCGCCGATCGTGACCTGGTACCACTCCTCGCCGTTCTTATCGACGCCGAGGATGCCGATGTTGGCGACGTGGTGGTGGCCGCAGGAATTCATGCAGCCCGAGATGTTGAGCGAGACTTCGCCGATGTCGTAGAGGTAGTCGAGGTCGTCGAACTTCTTCTGGATGCCGTCGGCGACCGGGATCGAGCGCGCGTTGGCGAGCGCGCAGAGGTCGCCTCCGGGGCAGCAGATCATGTCGGTCAACAGGCCGATGTTCGGGGTCGCCAGGCCGTTGGCACGCGCCACCGTCCACAGCGCGTGAAGATCGCTTTGCCTGACGTCGGCCAGCACGACGTTCTGCTCGTGCGTGACGCGCAGCTCGCCGAAGCTGTAGCGGTCGGCAAGATCGGCGACGACGTCCATCTGCGCGTCGCTGATGTCGCCGGGCGCAACGCCGGGCGCTTTGAGCGACAGGGTCACGGCGCGGTAACCGGCGCGCTTGTGCGCGTGCAGGCTGCGCTTGGCCCAGGCGGCGAAGGCCTTGTCGGCGGCGAGTTTCTCAAGAAAGCCCGCGTCGTCGCCGGCGAAGATTTCGTAAGCCGGCGGCGCGAAGTCGGCGGCGATGCGCTCGAACTCTTCGTCAGTCAGCGTCGCCGGCCCGTCCTTCAGGTGCGTCCATTCGTCCTCGACCTGGCGCGCGAACTCTTCGATGCCGAGCGCGTTGACGAGGATCTTGATGCGCGCCTTGTAGATGTTGTCGCGGCGCCCGTAGCGGTTATAGACGCGCAGCACGGCTTCGAGGTAGGAGAGCAGGTGCCGGCGCGGCAGGAAGTCGCGGCAGACCTTGCCGATCACCGGCGTGCGGCCCATGCCGCCGCCGACAAAAATGCGAACGCCCGTTTCTCCATCGTCGCTTCTTACAATCTCGACGCCGACGTCGTGCGCGCGGATGACGGCGCGGTCTTCAGCGGCGGCGTTCACGGCGATCTTGAACTTGCGTGGCAGGAAGGCGAACTCGGGGTGGAAGGTCGACCACTGGCGCATGACTTCGCAGTAGGGGCGCGGGTCGGTCAGCTCGTCAGGCGAGACGCCGGCGAAGCAGTCGGTCGTGATGTTGCGGATGCAGTTGCCGGAAGTCTGGATCGCGTGCATCTGCACGGTCGCAAGTTCGCCGAGGATTTCCGGCGTCTCCTCGAACTTTGGCCAGTTGAGCTGCATGTTCTGGCGCGTCGTGAAGTGGCCGACGCTCTTGTCGTAACGGCGCGAGATGTCGGCGAGCTTACGCAGCTGGCTCGAGGCGAGCGCGCCGTAGGGGATCGCGATGCGCAGCATCGGTCCGTGGCGCTGGATGTAGAGGCCGTTTTGCAGGCGCAGGGGGCGCAGTTCGTCGTCCGAGAGCGTTCCCGCCAGGTTGCGGGCGATCTGCCCGCGATACTGGGCGACGCGCTCGTCGATCATCTGCTGGTCTATGGTGTCGTAGCGATACATTGCCGCTGTCCTATTAAGTTTTAAACGCTGATCAGTTTGCCGCCGACGAGCACGAGCATCGTCGCGAGCAAGGGGCGCAGGAAGCGTTCCGGCACCCTCGCCGAGGCATGACTGCCAAGCCAGATTCCGGGAAGCGAGCCGAGCAGCAGGCTCGCCAGCAATGACCAGTCGACACTGCCGAGCGCCCAGTGGCCGAGGCCGGCGACGAGGGTCAAGGGCACGGCGTGGGCAAGGTCGCTGCCGACAATATGGATCGCTGGCAACCTGGGATAAAGGTAAAAAAGCACGGCGACGCCCAAGGCGCCCGCGCCTACGGAGGAAACGGTGACCAGTATACCGAGCAGGACGCCGGTTCCCACGGTAATCGGCGCCAAAAACCGCGCCGGCGCGCTCTCGGCCGAACGCCTCAGTGCACGCGCCTGCAGTCGCTTGCGCAGAATCATGGCGCCTGCGGTGAGCACGAGCGCGACGCCGAGCGCGACCGAGATGAGGTGGGTGATCGCATCGCTTTGCCGCGGCAGCAGCGAGAGCGCCCAGATCGTGACGAGCGAAGCCGGGATGCTGCCGGCCGCGAGAAGCCCGGCGATGGGCCAGTCGACGTGCCCTTTGCGCGCGTGCACGCTGGTGCCGCCCGCCTTCGTGATCGCCGCGTAAAGAAGATCGGTGCCGACGGCGGTCGCCGGATGGACGCCGAAGACGAGAACGAGGAGCGGCGTCATCAGCGAGCCGCCGCCGACACCCGTGAGGCCGACGATGGCGCCAACGACAAAGCCCGAGAGGGCGTAAAGAGGATCCATGGCCACCGCCTTGTTGCGAATGGTTCCAATCTTAGCAGCGGCGCCCTTGTTATAAAAAGAATAGTCAGTTAGATTATTAGAACTAAACGTTATTAACAGCCTCGCTTCCGGCAATGAAATTACAGCAGCTCCGCTATCTCGTCGAAGTCGCACACCGCAAGCTCAACGTCTCGGACGCCGCGGAAGGGCTGTTCACCTCCCAGCCCGGCGTTTCCAAGCAGATCAAGCTGCTCGAGGACGAACTCGGGGTCGTGGTTTTTGCGCGCCGCGGCAAGCGACTCACCGGGATCACCGAACCGGGCGCGAGCGTGCACGAAATTGCCCAGCCCGAGCCGCCCGACCCCGCGACCG
>CAZALA010000089.1:4018-14981 GCA_964485725.1 uncultured Propionivibrio sp.
CTCGAAATTGCCGAGCGCATCCTGCGGGACGCCGAGAACGTGAAGCGCGTCGCCGCGGAGTTCGCCGCCGGCGATTCGGGCGGGCTGATCATCGCGACCACGCATACGCAGGCGCGCTACGCGCTGCCCCTCGTCGTCAAGAAGTTCGTCGAACGCCACCCGAAAGTGCGGCTGTCGATGCGCCAGGGCAGCCCGACGCAGATCGCCGAATGGACGCTCAAGGGCGAGGCCGATATCGCCATCGCGACCGAGGGGCTCGACCAGCATTCGCAGCTCGTGATGCTGCCGTGCTATCAGTGGGGCCATAGCGTGGTCGCGCCGGAGGGTCACCCCGTCCTCGCCGAGCAATCGGTTTCGCTCGCGACCCTGGCGCGCTGGCCGCTGATCACCTATGATCCGGCCTTCGCCGGCCGTTCGCGCATCAACCAGGCTTTCGAGCGCGCGCAGCTCGCGCCGAACATCGTGCTCACGGCGATCGACGCCGACGTCATCAAGACCTATGTGAACCTCGGTCTCGGCCTCGGCGTCATCGCCAGCATGGCCTATGATCCTGCTCGCGACACCGGGCTGCGGGCGATCGACGCCGGTCATCTGTTCGGGTCGAACACGACGCGGATAGGCCTGCGTCGCGGCACGTATCTGCGCCAGTTCGAGTACGATTTCATTGAGCTTTTTGCTTCACAGCTTTCGAAGAGGGCCGTCGATATGGCGATGGCGGGCTCCGGGATGGAAAATGAATATCAACTTTAAGGGCAGCGCCGGGCAAGGCCCGCTCGCCCGCATCTTCACAGCGCTCGTTGCCATCGTGACGCTCGCCGCGGCGCTGATGTTTTCGGTCTTCTTCTTTGCCGTTCTCGCCGTCGCCGGTCTGATCCTCTGGGCCTGGTTCTGGTGGCAGACGCGGGCGCTGCGCAAGGCGATGCGCGAGCAGATGGAAGCGATGCAGGGGGCATCCTTCGAGGCGCCGCCGCCCGCAGATACGCGCAGCGAGATCATCGAAGGCGAAGCCGTCCGTGTCGCCGACGAAAAGGATCGTCTCGCGCACCCGGACCGCAACGACTGAAGTCACTCTTCCGCTGACGCCGATGGTCAGCGAAATCGTGCGAGCTGCGGCGGGAAAGTGAAGGGCGGAAGCGGCTTGCCGCTTTCAAGCAGGGTCTTGAGGCTGCTCAGGATCACCGGCCAGCGGTCGCTGCAGGCGCGGAAAATCTCGCTCTCGGCAGGAAAGCCATCGTGGCGAACGGTGAGGCGAACGACGCCGCCGTTTTCCGCGGTCATGATCGTCACTCGCGACGGCGCCTCGGCCTCGCCGCCAAATTCGCCGGCGACGGGCTGGAAAGCGTAGCTCAGGCTGCGCGGCGGCTCGATCGCGAGGATGAGGTTATCCTGGACGAGTTTTCCATTGCGCAGGCAGCGGATTTTCGAGCCCGTCTTCCAGTCCGAGACGATGCGCGTGGCTAGCCAGTAGCGTTCCGTGATGCTCGGGTTGGTGAGCGCCTCCCATACTGCGTCGACCGAACTCTCGATATAAACGACTTCGAAAATCTTCCTTTTCATCGTCACCCCAGCATCACGCGTGCACTGGCGCAGCAGCGAATCCGACTGTGCATGCTTGATCGCGCGAGCGCTCGCGAAGACGGCCGAGCCTGGATCGACGAGCGCCTAGCCGCGACGCGCGATCAGCGGCAGCCCCGCTGCCGCCCAGCCTTCGATCCCGCTCGTCAGGTTGACGGCGCCCGTGAAACCGGCGTTCTGCAGCCAGGCGGTCACTTCGGGTCCGTGGCTGAGGCCGCGGTTGCAGTAGACGACGATCGGCCGCTCCCTGCTCGCGCTGAGCCAGTCCGGGATACCCACCTGCAAGGCGGCGAGCGGCAGGAGGACGGCGTTGGGCAAATGCCGGACGTTGAATTGCTCGTGACCGCGCACGTCGAGCACCAGCGCGCCGGCGTTGATCAGCGCCTGGGCCTCATTGGCGCTGACCCCGGGAACCTGCAACGGCGTGCTGCGCTGAGGGCCCGCCGCAAACAAGACCATGGCGGCGGCCAGGGCTGCAATCACGATCATGAAGCTGCGGCGAGCGTGCGCCATCGGATGGGTGGTGGTCATGGCGGCGTCCTTTCGTCTCGTCAAGTCCTCGGGTCTTGATTGGAGGATGAGACAGGGCGCCGCGCTGCGAGTTCACCACGCCGCCGAACGCGGCGTCAATGGCAGGCGACCGCGAACTTCTGCTACGATCAGGCATCGGCGCAATTGTGCCAGTGGCATGTGCAGCGCGCAGCGCGCGGCGGATCTTCGTGCTCTCCGCGGGCGAGCGGTGCAGCGAAAAGGCGACCAACTCAGGAGCACAAAATGAAGACGACAAGAATTGCGTTCATCGGCACGGGCATCATGGGCGGGCACATGGCCAGGCGGCTGGCGCAGGCGGGCTTCGAAGTCACCGGCTGGAACCGCACCGTGGAGAAGTCCTCGCGGCTTGCCGAGCACGGCGTCGTCACCGCGGACAGCCCGTCGGCTGCCGTCGCCGGCGCCGACGTGACGATCGTCATGCTGAGCAGCGGCCCGGTCGTCGATAGCGTGCTTTTCGAGCCTGATGCGACCGGCAAGGTGCCGGCCGACGTGCTGCCGCGCGGCTCGTTGCTCATCGTCATGAGCTCGATTCCCGTAGAAACCTGCCGCGAGCAGGCCAGGCGCCTGGCTCCCAAAGGCGTCCACTATATCGACGCCCCGGTCTCGGGCGGCGAGGGCGGCGCCCGCGATGGCCTCCTGTCAATCATGGCTGGCGGTGACGCCGAGGTGGTGAAGGCGGCTGAACCGGTTTTCGCCGCGATGGGCAAGCTCACGCGTATCGGGGGCGTCGGCACCGGGCAACTCGCCAAGCTTGCCAACCAGGTCATCGTCGGCATCAGCGTCGCCGCCGTGGCCGAAGCGCTGTATTTCGCGCGCGCCGGCGAAGCCGACGTCGCGGCGGTGCGCCAGGCGCTGCTCGGCGGTTTTGCCGGATCGACGATCCTCAAGTTGCATGGCGAGCGCATGGCCACCGGCAATTTCGTCCCGGGCGGGCCCGCGGTCTATCAGGTCAAGGACCTCGTGACGGCGAGAAAGCTCGCCGATAGCTACGGTCTTGACCTGCCGCTGCTCAAGGCCGCCGAGAACCTCTTCGCCGACATGGTCGCGCACGGCGACGGCGACCTTGACCATTCGGCGGTAATCCTCGAGATCGCGCGGCGCAGCAAACCCCGCTGAGCACGCCCGCGCGGGCAGTCGCCCGTGCAACGAAAGATGGGCTCGGTGGCCGTCGCCGCTTTCGTCGCGCTCGTCGTCACGACGCAGTTCGGCACGCTCTACCAATGACGCAGAGAACTTGATAGTCTCCATCGTCGGCCCGACCAGGCCGACCGGTGCCGGTCGCAAGCAGCAATTGACGGTCTCCAAGAAGAAGCTATCCGAAAGCGAGTCATGAGTTTTCTCGACCGGCTGTTCCAGATTTTCAAACGGGAAGACGGCGTTCGACAGGCGGCCGAACTGCCTGTGCAGACGGCCAGACTGGCAAGCCGTCCGCCGCCGCGCGAAGTGATCGTGCGTTGGCGCGAGATCATTGACGGCGCTTGCGGCATCGCCGGGTATTTCCTGTGTCCGGCGGCACTCGCCGGGGCGAGCCGCATTTCCGGCGCGGCGCTGATTGCAGCGCTCGAAGACGAGGGCGTTGGCCGGCTGGTCGAAGCGCGCATGGCGCTCGTGCCGGTCACCGCCGCGCAATGGGAAGAGGCTGATTTCGGCCGATTGGCGAAGCCTAATACCTTCTTCCTGCTTGCCGCGAAAGACGCCGCGGGCGCGAACATTGCCGACTTTCGCCAATTGGCGGCCGCATGTCGCGGCGCCGGCGCTAAGGTCGCCGCCGATGCTGACGGCGACGGGCTTGCATCCGATGACGACGAAGCGGCTTTCGTGGACATGCTCCTGCTGCATCTTGAGGGCGCCTCGCTCGCCGACCTCGAGCGGCGGATCCGTCGCGCTCGCGAACAGAATCCGGCGCTCCTTCTTGCCGTCGACGGCGTGACGTCCTGGCACGAATATCGACTGCTGCAATCGCTTGGCGTCGCCTTCTGCATCGGCAGCTTCATCGCCACGCTGAACGACGAGCACTGCGTCGAAAAGATCTCGCAGAGCCGACTGGTCATCATCGAAATGCTCAACATGCTGCGCAAGGAAGCCGACGTCGCCGACCTTGCCGTACAGGCGAAACGCGATCCCGTGGTCGTGCTGAAGCTGCTGGAGATGGCGAACTCGCCCTTGTCAGGGCTTTCGCGGCGCGTCACGACGCTCGATGAAGCGATCGCAGTGCTCGGTTACAACGCGCTCTACCGCTGGCTTGCGCTCGCCATGTTCCAGTTGGACAAGAGCGGCAAGCGCGACGAATCGCTGATGCTGGTCGCCCTCGGTCGTGCCGCGTTTCTCGAAGCGCTGTGTCCCGAATCCGAAGCGACAAAGGGCGGCGAGCTCTTCCTCGTCGGCCTGTTCTCGCTGATCGA
This sequence comes from uncultured Propionivibrio sp., assembly GCA_964485725.1. Classification (GTDB taxonomy): domain Bacteria; phylum Pseudomonadota; class Gammaproteobacteria; order Burkholderiales; family Rhodocyclaceae; genus Propionivibrio. Next base: position 8,548 of record CAZALA010000089.1, read on the forward strand.
CAGCCTGCTGCAGATGCCCGTCGAAAAAGTCATCGCGAGCATGTATCTGTCGGAGGCGGTGAGCTCGGTGCTGCTCCGGCGTGAAGGCCCTTACGCGTGCTATCTGCAGCTTGCCGTGGCGATGGAACACGGTCGGGTCACGCAGGCTTTGACGCTGTGCGCGACGATGGGAATCAGCACCGAGAAGCTGCTCAAGTGCTACCGCGAGTCAAGGACGTGGGCGGCCTCGGACGCGCGCGTCGAAGGCCGGCCCGAGCCTGCGTCTGCCTGAGATATCGACCAAGTTCTCGACCGCGGGAATCCCCTTGCGTTGATTTCAGGACCAAGACCGAAGGTCGCCGGTCACTTCACCGTCACGCCCTTGGTCCGCGTGGCGCTGCAAGGCGAAAGCCGCGCTCGACTCACGGTGGAAAGAAACGCCGCGGCGCTTTATCCTAGCGATGACGATTGTTCTCATTACTGCGGCCTGGATATGAGCCTCGCGCGTTCGCTGACTGTCTTTTCTTCCGCGCTTTTGCTGACTGCCTGCGTGCCGGCCCCGCTCGGGAAGTACTACAAGCCCGTTTATCCGGATGCGTCGGCGAGCTATTCGGGCGATCAGTGCGGCGGCAAGGCGGTAGCCCCGGCCTCGCTGACGTTTGCTCTGGCCGACGGCCTCATCCTCAACGTCAGCGCTTGGCGCCGTTACGGAGAGGAAAGCCGGGTGGACCGTCCGCTACGCATCACGATTACGGTGCCCAAAGATGTGCGGATGGAATTTCTCGACAGCGACATGCGGATAGGAACGGATGCTCGCGGCGACGAACGCGTCATACCGACGCGCATCGACGTCTCAGCCGCCGTCATGATGCCGAGCGACGCGCTGGTCGATCTGCAGAAAATCGCGCCGACGCCATTTTTCGCGGACGCCGCGCCGCACATGGTGTCGGCTTTCTCGGCGAGCACGACGCTCAATTTTTCATGGCGCGACGATTTCGTTCCATCGTCCATCGCCCTGGAAATCCCGGCAATCACCGTCGCCGATGGCCTCGGCCTGCCGCCGACGAAGCTTCTTGCCAGTGCCCGCAAACGCCAGGAATCCTACGCGGGGCAGTACAAGGCACGCACCTCGCTCGTCTATGCGACGAAGGAGTCGGAAGCCGCCCTGGCGCAGAAATATGCGACGTGCAAGAAAGATACGCCCCATCTCAAATGCGAGCAGATTCTCGTTTATGACGATGCACGCTTTCGTTTCGCACAGGCCGGATTCGAGTTGTCGGGTCGCTTGTACGTTTTCCACGTCGAAGCGCATTCGCCCTTCAACGGCGAGCTTGCCCTCGAGTATAAAAAGCCGGTGAAATGGAAGTTTGCGTCGAACGAGATCAGAATTACCGACCTCGACAGCGGCGCCATCCGCGCTTACGGGTTCGACAAGTTTCCCTTGTATGTCGGCTACTCAGTTCCGCTCGCTACGCCGGTCAGGGGCGTGAACGACGCGCCGTATGTCGGCGCGACCAAAGTCACGATCAATTCGAGTCTGGGAAGCGCCGAATTACCGAGGTATTTCGTTCGCCTGCCGCCGATGCTGATCAACGGCAAGCCGTATCAGATCCAGCCGATCGAACTGGAAAAGCGGCTCACCGACTTCGGCCTTGCGCCGTTCAACTGTTAACGGTCAGAGCAGGGAAGCGCTGCCGCCATCGCAGCGGGCGCTCAATGTTCAGCGGCGAGCCCGCGTCTGTGCGAGTCGCGCCGGGAACGCCGGCGGCCGATTCGACTCCATCGTTCTTTAGCGCAGTCCGGAGGACTTATGCAGCTGAAAGCTTCGTGTCATTGCGGCGCGGTGAAATTTCGCGTCGAAGCACCCGCGCCCTATCCGTTCATGCACTGCCACTGCTCGATCTGTCGCAAGACCGCGGGCAGCGGCGGCTATGCGGTCAATCTCGGCGCCGATTTCCGGACGCTCAAGGTGAGCGGCAGGAAGTACCTCAGCGTCTATCACGCGCTGATTCGCGAGCCGGGGAAACGCGCGCGACGTTCGCCGGCGCGGCGGCACTTCTGCTCGCTTTGCGGCAGTGCGCTGTGGTTATGGGATCCGCGCTGGCCCGACCTTGTTCATCCGCATGCGTCGGCGATCGACACGCCGCTGCCGCAGCCGCCGGAAGTCGTCGAAGCCGCGCTCGATTACGCCGCGCCGTGGCTGGACGTGCCGAAAGGGCGCGGGCATGTGCGCTGCGGGCAATGGCCGAGCGAATCGCTCGAAGACTGGCACCGGCGGCATGGACTCTGGCAGGGCCCGTAGCGAGTTCGATGGCGAAAGCTTCGCCCGTCGTTCGAAAGGAGTCCAAAAAAATGGCCAATTTCAAGCGGATTGATGGTTTAACCCGTTGAATTGGCTACTGTGATTGGGGCCGCGAGGATGCCTGTCAGCGCTTCCTGTCCAAAGGGTTGGTGTCAGTCCATCCCAAGTGGATGCACGATGTCTGCGATTTGATTAAAATCAGCATATTTCGTTACGGCCGAAACGCAACGAGGCAGGGATGTTGTTGCTGCAAAGGAAAACTGTATGCCCGAATTGCAAAGGTGCCCGCTGTCGGGAATCTAGATGGTTTTCGCCCGACGAAAAAATGAAGCACCCGCAGTACAGTCCATATCGTTGCATTGATTGTTCGCATCGATTCCTGTCGGTCAAACAGAGTTCGCTTAGCGAAAAGGTAATTTCGGCCCCGGTTGCTCTCGTCATTCTGATCTTGGCAATCGCTGCCACCTACTTGCTGGCACGTACAGAAACCCAATCGCCGCGCGCTGCTCCTGTCGCAGCGACTGCGTTCGAGCCAAAAATTGTGAAAGCCGCCGAAGCTGGCGATGCTGGTGCCCAGTTCGCCCTAGCCGAGGCCCTGCTGCAAGACCCAGCGCGCACGACCGAAAATTCGGTGAAGGCCGTTAGGTGGCTGGAGAAGTCGGCCGAGAGCGGCAACAGCGGAGCCATGATTGTTCTTGCGCGCCTGTCGCGAACCGGAGTTGGCACGCTGCAAGACTTTTGTAACACGGTTAAATGGACTCAGATGGCGGCCGCCCGCGGAGACCCAGAGGGAATGCTCGAACTGGGACGTTTGTACCGTGACGGTTTGGGCGTTAGTAAAGACTTGGTCCGCGCCTATGTCTGGTTCAACCGATCAGCGGCAGCACACAACCTCGACGCCGTACGTGAACGTGAAAATATTGCCCGCACGTTGACGCCCGGTGATCTCATAGTAGCTCAAAGACAGTCGTCCGCGCCGGACTCGGAGAAGGACAAACCCTCCGAAAAGAGTGCATGCAAGGGGTGAAGCGTTTCGCGCACCACTTTCCCCTTAAGTGATCCGACAAATCTTGGGGAATAGACGGTGTTTCGTATAGCTGTGGCCAAGGCACGCCGCGACTCACCGCTACTTAGTCAGCATGCGTTGGCCCCGGACTTGCTACGCGATCGTGGGAAATACTACCGAGTTCCAAGCGGTACGCAAAAATACCTATTCCTATGTATGGCGCTCCGATGCGCAGCGGATAATAATGATCGCGCGGTACCGATCCATTGGGGGATCAACGTGAGCCCGCTCTCTGAGCGGGTTCTTTTTTCTGCATGGCAAAAGACTGTTAATACCCATGTACAAGGCGCACACAGCGCCAAGGTGTGAGTCATCAGTTTCGGATAGCCGGATGTTAATCCGTAGCTTCTGGTTCAGGAAACCGCGCAACAGAAAGAACGCTGCCTGGCCTCTTTCGTGCATGAGCGCCGCACCTTGGCGCAGAACGCGCTTAAGGGCGACGGCTGGAGTGTCTAAAGGGACGTCAGTTCTAAAGTGCTACAGCGGCCAGGATTGTGAGCGGGAAGGACAAATCAGCGATAGCGAGGTGACGTATGAAGCGCTCTTGGCAGTACTTATTCTTCGCACTCATTGCATCGGCGTGCTCCGGCGTCATAATGAAAATTCTGCAAAGTCCAGAGGTTCTTTTCACTGACCCTGCCATCGTCGCAGCGATGTGCGGCTTAATTTCCTTGCTCGTGGTGTCTCTTCTCGACAAGAATGCATAAGCCAGCACGAATAGCAGGCCGGGGGTAGATGGCATTTCTATAAAGCACTACAGGTATTGAAGTAGCGCGGGCAAGAAAAAGCGCCGGATAGCAAAAACCCCGCCGAAGCGGGGTCAAGTTTATAGTTATTGCCAGGTTCTTGATTTTAGTTCTTCCTGCGGCGGCTGAAACCTAGACCGGCAAGGCCAAGGCCGAGAAGGACAAATGAGGCAGGTTCTGGCACCGCCAGAGGCTGAATCTCCAACACGAGGTTCTGGATTGAGTTGCGTTCGCCCTGGCTGTTTCCCGGTTCGTCGTTGCTAAAACTAAAGATTGTCCCGCCATTTAGCAACGCAGCGCCGATAGAGAAATAACCCAGACCAACGCCCGAATTGATATCGTTCAACGCCGCTGCATTGAGAGTCAAACTCAGGATGTCTGTGGAATTTCCAAGGGCTATACTAAAAAGGCCGTATGACGTTCCACTACCCAAGTCTGCGAAGATAGTTGGGTTCGATATATTGTTGCGAGTTGTGATTAGCGTCGCGGCTGGGGTATCGACGTCCCACAGGCTCAAGCTCACAGCGCGGCTTTGGTTATAGAGACGTACATCAAAGCGCGCCGACGTAACCACGCCGCTGATCCCAGAAAGGTCGAACGAGAAGAAGCTACGGAAGGAGTCTGCAGGGAAGTCGTTGGCGCCTCTGCCGGTTATATAGTTGTCGTTATTGGAACCGTTTGGGATCGTCGAGGTTGTCCACCAGCCCTGGTTATCGACGCCAGCTTGAAGCGGGTTCAGCGATGTGCTTATGGTCGCCGTAGCCGCGTAAGCAGGGCCGCATACCAGTAGGGCGAGGCTGACGGCGAAACAAGAAACGGTCGCGCCTAATTGGAGCAATGCCTTTATTTCTCTCATAATTTCCCCCTATCGGAATACCGTTTTGTCGGCTTGTTTTGCAATATTCGTAATTACAAGCAAAAGCAGCGTAACGGCAAGCATAACTCGCACCGTTTAAAATAATTTCTTTTAGAATCCAACGCTTATTGTCTTACGGAACGATTTCAATATTCAAAACCCTACCGTCTGTAATGGTTTTCGACATCGAATTTTGGAACTCACCATCCGCCTCATTTCATCGGTAAAGGCCCCCTTGCCATCTTTGGCGCTTTCAAGCTGGAAACTGATCACGCCCATTCATTTTCTGTGGTGCCCCCGGATTACAATAGCCACCTTCGGACGTCTACGGACGAAAAAAAGGCCAGAAACCTTGCTGTTGCTTGGTTTTCCGGCCTTTTAAAAACGTCTTTGGAGCTTAAGATGGTGGAGGCGGGGGGGATCGAACCCCCGTCCGCAAGTCCTCTACAGGCAGTTCTACATACATAGTCCGGTCATTTGGGTTTTAACCCTTGGCACGCCGGCCGAACAGGCTTGCCTTGGGCGAGTTACCTTGGATTTAGCCCCGGCCAAAGTAACCCTGGCAAGGGCGAGCCTCTGTAAATGACGTTGCAGTGAGTTGCCTCACCTGACCCAGAGACCAGTCAGTGCAACGGTCCAACCGCCTAAGCGGCTAGAGCAAAACGCTCGTCGTTGGCGTTTAGTAGTTTCCAGATGGATTTACGAGGTCACTGGTCCTCGGTATGCCCTGCACTGCTTTGCAACCCACGTCGAAGCCAGGTCGCCCCCGATTTCGCAGCTACCAGTCAGACTTCGGCAGCCGCGGAAAAGTTTCTAAACACGGGCCATTCTAGCACGAGGAGTACGAGGCATCGCGCGCATCGCGCATCAGACCGCATCAGGCCGCGTATCAGGCCGCCCTGACCGTCCGCATCAGGTAATTGACACTGGCATCGCGGCCGAGGCTGTAACGCTTGCTGAGCGGGTGGTAGCTCATTCCGATCAGGTCGCGAGGTTCGAGATCGACCGCCTTCGCCCAGCGCGCAAGTTCGGACGGTTTGATGAATTTGGCATAGTCGTGCGTGCCGCGCGGCAGCATCCTGAGGATGTATTCGGCGCCGATCACCGCAAGCACATAGGCTTTCGGATTGCGGCTGATCGTCGAGAAAAAGACTTGGCCGCCGGGCTTGACGAGCTTGGCGCAAGCGCCAATGATGCTCGCCGGATCAGGGACGTGTTCGAGCATTTCCATGCAGGTGACGACGTCGAAACTCGCCGGCGCTTCCGCGGCGAGGTCTTCGGCTGAAACCTTCCGGTATTGCACCGTGCGGCCGCTTTCCAGGAGGTGCAGCCGGGCCACCGCGAGGGCCTTGTCCGAAAGATCTATTCCGGTCACCAGCGCGCCCATCCCGGCCATGCTTTCGGCAAGGATGCCGCCGCCGCAACCGATGTCGAGCACGCTTTTCCCGGCAAGCCCGGCCTGGCTGTCGATCCAGCCCAGGCGCC
>CAZALA010000090.1:0-3646 GCA_964485725.1 uncultured Propionivibrio sp.
TGCGCGCTAGCAAACCCGCCGCCAGCATGACGCTGGGGTTGGAGGTATTCGTGCATGACGTAATTGCGGCGATCACGACATCGCCGTGGCCAAGATCGAAATCCTCGCCTTCAACGCGATACCGCTTGCCCATCTGCGCGGCCTGACGGAATTCCTGATCCATCACGCCCAGAAACGAGCTCTTCGCGGTATCGAGCGTCACACGATCCTGCGGCCGCTTGGGCCCCGCCAGCGACGGCACGACGTCGGACATGTCGAGATGCAAACTGTCCGTGAACACCGGATCGGGCGTGGTCGCGGTGCGCCACATGCCCTGGGCTTCGGCATAGGCCTTGACGAGCGCGATGCGCCCGGGATCGCGGCCGGTGGTCGTCAGATAGTCGATCGTCCTCTGATCGATCGGGAAGAAACCGCACGTCGCGCCATACTCTGGCGCCATATTGGCAATGGTGGCGCGGTCCGCGACAGTCATGTCATCAAGCCCCGGGCCGTAGAACTCGACGAATTTGCCGACCACGCCCCGCTTGCGCAGCATCTGCGTCACGGTCAGTACGAGATCGGTCGCGGTGACGCCCTCTTTCAGCCGCCCCGTGAGGTTGACGCCGACGACGTCGGGCGTCAGGAAGTAGACGGGCTGGCCGAGCATGCCGGCTTCCGCCTCGATGCCGCCGACGCCCCAGCCGAGGACGCCCAGGCCGTTGATCATCGTCGTGTGCGAGTCGGTGCCGACGAGCGTGTCGGGCAGCAAGACGCCGTCGCGCTCGATGACGCCGCGCGCCAGGTATTCGAGATTGACCTGGTGCACGATGCCGATTCCCGGCGGAACGACACGAAAAGTCTCGAAGGCCTGCATTCCCCACTTGACGAAGCGATAGCGCTCGGCGTTGCGCTGAAACTCGATTTTCATATTGAGATCGAGCGCGTCGGCCTCACGGAAATAGTCGACCTGCACCGAGTGATCGACGACAAGATCGACCGGAACAAGCGGCTCGATGACGCCGGGGTCCTTGCCGAAGCGCGCAGCGACGTCGCGCATCGCCGCCAGGTCGCAGAGCAGCGGAACGCCGGTGAAGTCCTGGAGGACGATGCGCGCGACGACGAAAGGAATTTCCTCGCTGCGCACTGCCTGCGGCTGCCAGTTGGCGAGTTGGCGCACATGGGTCTGCGTGATACGCTTGCCATCGAGATTGCGCATCAGCGATTCGAGCACGATGCGCAGCGAGACCGGCAGGCGCGAGAGCTTGCCGACGCCGGCCGCCTCCAGCGCAGGCAGGGAATGGAACTGGCAACGCCGTCCCGAGGCAAGGCTGAATTCACGCAGCGTATCTTTGCTATTTATTGACATTGTTGACATTGCGGCTCCTTGAATTGCGCAGGGAAACGACGTCGAGCGGACTGCCCGCAAGATTACAGCACATCGACTCATCGCCACCAGCGAAGTTCAACGCCGCAGAGAGGTCCGACCATGGCGACGAAGTCATCTCCCTCAAGCCGCTCAAGCCACTCAAGGCAATCGCGGCAGACGCGCATCGAACGTGATTCCTTCGGCGAAATCGAAGTCCCCGCCGACGCGCTATGGGGCGCGCAAACGCAACGCTCGCTGCTGCACTTTCGCATTTCGACCGAACGCATGCCGCGCGAGCTGATCCTGGCGCTGGCGCGGGTAAAGCGCGCCGCGGCGCTCGTCAATGGCAAACTGCGCCTCCTCGATGCGGCCGTCGCCAAGGCAATCGTGCAGGCCGCCGATGAAGTCCTTGCCGGCGCCCACGACGAAGCTTTTCCGCTCGCGGTCTGGCAAACCGGGTCGGGGACGCAAACAAACATGAACATGAACGAAGTGCTCGCCAACCGCGCTTCCGAACTTCTGGGCGGCGAGCGCGGCGCGGCGCGACGCGTGCATGCGAACGATCAAGTCAATCTCGGGCAATCGTCGAACGACATCTTCCCGACCGCAATGCACCTCGCCGCGGCGAGCGCTCTGACAGCGCAGTTGCTCCCTGCGCTGCGCAGTTTGCGCGCGACGCTCAACGACAAAGCCGTTGCCTTTGCCGACATCGTCAAGATCGGGCGCACGCATCTGCAGGACGCGACGCCGCTCACGCTCGGCCAGGAGATGTCGGGATGGGTCGCGCAGCTCGAATACGCCATCGCCGCGATCAGCGCTTGCCTGCCCGCGGTCTGCGAGCTTGCCGTCGGCGCCACGGCGGTCGGGACCGGCGTCAACACGCATCGCGAGTTCGGCGAGCGCGTCGCCCGTGAGCTCGCCAAAGAAACCCACCTGCCCTTCATCTGCGCGCCCAACCGCTTTGCCGCGCTCGCGGCGCACGATGCGCTGGTGAACGCGCATGGCGCGCTCAAGACGCTCGCGACGGCGCTCATGAAAATCGCCAACGACGTGCGCTGGCTCGCTTCCGGGCCGCGTTGCGGCCTCGGCGAATTGCACCTGCCCGAGAACGAGCCGGGCAGTTCGATCATGCCGGGCAAGGTCAATCCGACGCAGTGCGAAGCGCTGACGATGGTCTGCTGCCAGGTCCTCGGCAACGACGTCGCGATCGCCATTGGCGGCGCCTCGGGCAACTTCGAATTGAACGTTTTCAAGCCGCTCATCGCGCACGACTTCCTGCAGAGCACTCGCCTTCTCGCCGACGCCGTCGCGAGCTTCGACGAGCATTGCGCCCGCGGCATCGAAGCGGATCGATCGCGCATCGCCGAGCAGCTCTCGCGTTCGCTGATGCTGGTGACGGCGCTCACCCCGCACATCGGGTACGACCGCGCCGCCGAGATTGCCAAGCTCGCCAATGCCAAAGGCATGACGCTGCGCGAGGCTTCGGCGCAGCTCGGTTACGTCAGCGCGAAAGACTTCGATGCATGGGTGCGACCCGAGTCCATGCTGGCGCCGGAAGGCGCTCGCCCGCCGACGCGTTGACCGTCGTGTGAAGCTTGTGTGACAGGGGCGAACTTCCTCTGCCCCGCCCTGCCCAACGGTTTTGCTCAAGACGTCGAGCGAGTGTCTCGAATAATCATTCCAACAATCTCACCCGATGGAGAAAGCCATGACCCACATCGCCCTGCCCGTTCCGCCGAAGAAGCGAATCGCGCTCGTTGCCCACGACAACAAGAAGCAGGACCTCATGGAGTGGGCGATGTACAACCGCGACCTGCTCGTTCAGCACGACCTGTGCGCGACCGGGACGACCGGTTCGCTGCTCGAAAAAGCGCTCGACACCGACGTCCTCAAGCTGCAAAGCGGTCCCTTGGGCGGCGACCAGCAGATCGGCGCGAAGATCGCCGAAGGCATCATCGATTTCATCATTTTCTTCTGGGACCCGCTCGAGCCGCAGCCGCACGACCCAGACGTCAAGGCCTTGTTGCGCCTGGCCGTCGTCTGGAACGTCCCGGTCGCCTGCAACCGCGCGTCCGCCGACTTCATGATTTCGTCGCCGCTGATGTTGTCGGCGTACGAACGCATCCTTCCCGACTTCGATTTTCACCGCAACCGCTTCACGGTCGAGAGCCTCGAAGCCGGCGTCGAGCCGGGCTCAGCGCTGATCTAACAGTTGTTGGCGGCTCGGAGACCGGATATAGGGTGCAATAGCGCAAGCGTATTGCACCGGTCTGTGCATAGCGCAAGCGTATTGCACCGGTC
>CAZALA010000090.1:3746-14819 GCA_964485725.1 uncultured Propionivibrio sp.
ATAGCGCAAGCGTATTGCACCGGTCTGTGCATAGCGCAAGCGTATTGCACCGGTCCGTGCATAGCGCAGCGCATTGCACCGACTCGCTGCACCGACTCGCCGCTAGTGCTCGAGGCCTTCCTTCTTGATCGTCGGCAGCAGGAGCACTTCGATGCCGTCGTCGCGCAGCATTTCGTACTCTTCGCTGCTCGCTTCGCCGCGAATCGAGCGCGCCGGCGCTTCCATGAAATGAATCCGACGCGCTTCTTCGGCAAAGTTCGTCCCGACGTCTTCGCTGTTGGCGATGATCACCGACATGAGCTGCCGGTAAGCGGCAAGGAGCTCGGTCTCGCCGCTGACGGGAGCAATATCCGTCGCCGGCGCGGGCTTGGATGGCTTGGCCGTTTTGCCGACATGCACGGCCGACGGCAGACGATGAATTTCCGCCGAACCGCAGTGCGGGCACGAAATCATGCCCTCGCCGAGTTGCTGCTCGTAGGCGTTCGCCGACTGAAACCAGCCTTCGAAAGGATGGTCCTGCGAACAGGCGAGGTCGAATATGATCATGGCGCTCAAATGAATTGACTACAGCCGCAGTTTACCAGATGCAGCGGCGACCCTCTCGACCGTTTGTCGCAATTGTGCGCTGAGGCTTAGAGCCGGCGCCAGCGCACGGCGAGGCTTAAGCCCGAGAGGCCGATGATGACCATTCCGGCGACCGACAGCAGGTCGGGCAGCTGGCCGAAAACGATCCACCCGAGCAGGGCCGCCCAAATGAGCTGGACGTAGAGCATCGGCGCGAGGCTCGAGGCCGGTGTCTGATCGAAAGCGCGGATGAGCAGGAAATGTCCGGTGCCGCCGTAAAAACCGAGCGAAAGGATCAGCAAGGCCTGCTTCAGCGAGGGAATTGTCGAGCTCCAGAACCACGGCAGCGTACACGACATCGCGACCGCGCCGACGAGCGCGATGTAAAAGAGCTGCCGCATCACGGGTTCGCTCGTCGCCAGCTTGCGCGTCAGGATCTGGTACGCGGCGTAAGTCAGTGCGGCGCCGAAGGCATAGACGACGCCCATCCCCTCGATCGCCCCGCCAGGCCGGACGATGAGCAGCACGCCGGCAAATCCGGCAAGCGTTGCGCCCCAGGTGCGCAGGCGCAGTTTCTCACCGAGCAGCGGGCCTGCGAGCAGCGCCACAAGCAAGGGCGTGATGAAGACGATCGCCGTCGTTTCGGCCAGCGGCAGCGTGCGGAAAGCGAAGAGGACGAAGATCGTGCTCGCCACCTGCATAAGGCCGCGCAGGATCATCAGCCCGGGCCTTGCCGTGCAAACGATGTCCCGCCCCATGCGCGGCGCCGTCGCAGCGAGCATGAAAACGAGCTGCGTCACGTAACGCGCCCAAGCCAGCAAGGGGATCGCGAAGAAAGCCGACAGGTACTTTGCCGTGGCGTCGGAAACGGCGAAGAGGAGGAGCGCGGTGAGGAAAAAAAAGCTGCCGTGAAGTTTTTTTTGCACTGGTTGTTGATAGTTGGAACAGTTGGATTGGAGCTGGTCTGCGTCGGAAAATTTGACAACCCTTGAAGCATGCAGGCGAACTTCTCTTTTAATGGACTTTAAAACAATAACTTATAATCAAGGCCTGGATTTTGCTTTGGTTCGGGTCCCGCATCGCTTCTTGTCGGCAGTATTTTCGCACGGCCGCGGTCGATTAAATAAACAATACGACGGAGGTTGAAGATGAAACGACTTTACGCTCATATCGCGGCAGCCTTTCTGGTGGCTTTCATGGCGCCGGCGCAAGCAGCCATCGATATTTTCCCGCAGTCCTCCCTGACGCCGACGACGCAACTTTATACCAACAGCTTCGGAAGCGCTGTGCTAATGACCGGCGGAGGAAACGCTGCCAACATCGGCGGTTCCCGTAATGACGACGGCTATAGCGGTCCGATCAATTTCAATTTCGCGCATCCTTTGTCGTTCTTCGGCGGATCCTATAGCACGTTTTACGCGAATAACAACGGCAACATCAGTTTTACCGGCGGCAATTCTGGGTATGTCCCGAACGGTCCGATCGGCGCGAGTATTCCGACGATTTCGATCTGGTTTGGCGACGTCGACACACGCAACCCCCTGAGCGGAGTGTTGCACCTGCAACAAGACATCGCCAATCAAACGATCTTGACCTGGGACCAAGTGGGTTATTTCGGATCCCGCGGAGATAAGTTGAACACCTTCCAGATGGTCGTGCGCGGTTCCGATTATGTCATTCCAACCGGTGAAGGGGCGATTGGCTTCTTCTGGCTTGATATGCCATGGGAAGTGACTGATACGAGCACCACGGCGGCAGTCGGATTTGGCGACGGCGCAGGCAACGGCGTCGTCCTTCAAGGCTCCAATCAACCCGGCCTGAACCGCGTAGTGGCTTACCATCAAACCTGGTTCAATGCGAACCTGACCCCGGTGTGCGGCGTGCCCGGAACGCCTGCTTGTGATACCAGTGTACCGGAGCCGGCTTCCATCGCGCTCTTCGGTGTTGCTTTGGCAGCGCTCGGCCTTCGTCGCCGCAGGAACTCGTAAGCGAAGCCCTGCCCCACCCAGACCCCGCTTCGGCGGGGTTTTTGTTTAAGCGGGACGTGCCTCCACTGAACCTTGTTTCCAGCAGCGCAATTCGCCAGTGTCGCGTGCGCTTCGCCCGCCACGATGAGCAGTGGCTGTTCCGATTGATCTGGCTTAAGCGCCGGTCCAGTTCATTAAAGACAGGGAGTCACTTATGAGAAGTCTGCTTGTCCCGCTGCTCGCGAGCGCCGCAATCGCCAGCGCGCATGCCGCCGAAGTCACCGTCTTGAGCGCCGGCGCGGTCGAGCCCGGCGTGCTGGCGTTTGCCGAGCAGGTGAAACGCGATCATGCGATCGATCTGAAAATTCAGTTCAATACGGCGCCGCAGATCGCCAAGCGGCTCGCCGACGGCGAGCGCTACGATGTTCTGATTTCGCCGCCGGCGGTCATCGACAAGGCGATCAAGGACGGCAAGGCGCTTGCCGAAGGCCGCGTCGCCGTCGGTCGCGTCGGCGCAGGAATTACCGTGCGCAATGGCGCGCAAATGCCTGAAGTGGCGAGCGTCGATGCCTTTAAACGGGCGCTGCTCGCCGCCGATTCGCTCGTCTATAACTCGGCGTCGACGGGTCTTTATCTGGACAAGCTGTTCGCCGACCTGGGGCTCGCCGATCAGCTGAAAGCCAAGACGACGCGCTACCCGAACGGCGCCGCGGTGCTGGAACACGTGATCGCCGGCAAGGGTCGCGAAATCGGTTTTGGCGCGATTACCGAAATCAGGCTCTATACGAGCAAAGGGCTGCAGTTCGTCGGCCCGTTGCCGGCCGAAGTGCAGAATTACACGGCCTACGATGCTGCGCCGATGAGCGGTGCAACTTCACCGGAGGGGGCGCGCACGGTCTTGCGGGCACTTGCCACGCCGGCCGCGAAGACCGCCTTTAAGGCCGCCGGCATCGAGTAATTCTGACTGGACCAGGCCGTCGCACGCGCTTGCCACTCGTCTGTCGTCAAGGCAGACGCGAGCCGGCCCTTGTCGTCAGACTGGCGCCCGCGGCCGGCGCCAGGAACTTCGGCGACGATTCCCAGTCTGCCCTGGCAGCGGCGCAGGTGCACGGGCGTCCGCCCGACCTCAACCCGTCCAGGAAAGGCCATGAACCCAACAAGAATCGATCTTGCGACACACGACAAGGGCATCACGCAGGCGGAAATCGACCAGCGCGTCTTCGACCTTTATGACGAGTATTGCCACGGCCGCATCGACCGCCGCGAGTTTCTCACGCGCGCCTCGGCTTTGGCTGTCTATGGCGTTGCCGGTCTGGCGATGGCGCAGGCGCTGCTGCCGCGCTACGCGCAGGCGCAAACGATCGCCGAACGCGACCCGCGCATCAAGGTGAGTCGCGTCACCTACCCCTCGCCCGGCGGCAATTCGGGGACGATGGGCGGCTATCTTGCGCAGCCCGCCGCTGCCGGTCCTTTCCCCGCCGTTCTGGTGATTCACGAAAATCGCGGCGTCAATCCCTATATCGAGGACGTCGCCCGCAGGCTTGCCGCCGAGGGCTTCCTCGCGCTCGCGCCCGACGGCCTCTTCCCGGTCGGCGGCTACCCTGGCAACGACGACGATGGACGCACTTTGCAGGCCGGTCTCGACCAGGCAAAGCTGCGCACCGATTTCGTCAACAGCGCGCACTTTCTCAAGACGCACGCGCTCTCGACGAAGCGGCTGGGCGTCGTCGGCTTCTGCTACGGCGGAACCGTCGCCAACTTCCTTGCCGCCAACCTCGGCGCCGACCTGCAGGCGGCCGTGCCCTACTACGGCGCCGCCGCCGACACGGCGAGCGTCCCGCGCATCAAGGCGCCGCTTCTTTGCCACCTCGCCGAGCACGATGAAAGGGTCAACGCCACCTACCCGGCATACGAAGCCGCACTGAAGGCGGCCGGCGTAAGCTATGAGTTGTACGTTTACCCCGGCACGCAGCACGGCTTCCACAACAATTCGACGCCACGCTATGACGAGGCGGCGGCGACCTTGTCCTGGCAGCGCACGATCGCGCACTTTCGCAAGCACCTGTCCTAGCGGCCGCGGATCAGCGAGGAGAATCGAATGGCAAAGACGAATGCAGGGCGCCGGCGCCTGCTGCTGGCGCCCTTCCTGACTGGCCTGGCCACGGCACTCAAACCCTTGGGCGCTTTCGCACAAGCCAATGCGAAGCTGCCGATCGGCATTATCGGATCGGGCCATATCGGTGGCACGATCGGCGGCCTTTGGGTCAGGGCGGGCCACCCGGTGCTCTTTTCGTCACGCCATCCCGAGCAACTCAAGGACCTCGTCACCGGGCTCGGGCCGCTGGCGCGAGCCGGTTCGGTGGCCGAAGCGGTCAAGTTCGGCGAGGTCATTTTCATCGCCGTGCCTTACGCCGCCTTGCCGGCCATTGGCCGCGACCACGGCGCTGCCTTGCAGGGGAAAATCGTCCTCGATGCCGGCAACGCCATTTCCTCGCGCGACGGCGACATCGCGCAGGAAGCCGAGCGCGAGGGCATCGGCATGACCTCGGCAAAATACCTTCCCGGCACGCGTCTCGTGCGTGCGTTCAACACCCTCTCGTACATGATCTTTGCACGCGAGGCGAACCGGCCCGCGCCGCGGCTTGCGGTGCCGATTGCCGGGGACGACCCGGAAGCGGTCAGGGTCGCGCAAGCGCTCGTCAGCAGCGCCGGCTTCGACCCGGTGGTCGTCGGCAAGCTCGCCGACGCGGCGCGCTTTCAGCGCGGGGCGCCAGGTTACGGCCAAGCGGTGAGCGCCGCCGAACTCAGGAAAACGCTGTCGCTCGCACCATGACCGGGGGACAACCCTGGTTTGCGCGCGTGCTGCCGGCAACGAGCGCCGAGCGCAGCGCGGCGCTGTGGTCCTTCGCCTATTTCTTCATGTTGCTCGCGGGCTATTACGTGCTGCGGCCGATTCGCGATCAGATGGGAATTGCCGGCGGCGTCAGAGCCCTGCCCTGGATGTTCACCGCGACCTTCATCACCCTGCTCGTCGCGCAGCCGCTCTACGGCCAGCTTGTGGCGAAAGTGCCGCGCCAGCGCTTCATTCCGGTCGTCTATCACTTCTTCGTCGCCAACCTCGTGCTCTTCTGGCTGCTCCTGACTTTCAAGGTCGAGCCGGTCGCCGTCGCCCGCATGTTCTTCGTCTGGGTGAGCGTCTTCAACCTTTTCGCCGTCACGGTGTTCTGGTCCTTCATGGCCGACCTCTTCACGAGCGAGCAAGGCAAGCGGCTGTTCGGCTTCATCGCTGCCGGCGGAACCGCCGGTGCACTGCTCGGGCCTTCGCTCACGATAGCGCTCTCGGTTCCCCTCGGGCCGGCCAATCTACTGCTCGTCGCGGTCGTGCTGCTGGAGGTCGCCGTCTTCTGCGTCCATCGGCTGGAGCGCAGCGCCGACAGGACGCAGGGCCGAGCGCCAAGCGCCGAGAGGATCGGCGGCGGCGCCTTCGCGGCATTGTCCGAAGTGCTGCGCTCGCCCTATCTTCTCGGCATCGCCGCCTGGGTGAGCCTGTTGTCCTTCGGCGCGACCATTCTCTATTTTGCGCAGGCGAACCTCGTCTCCACCAACGTGCAGGGCGCAGGCGCGCAGACACGCGTGTTCGCGAGCGTCGATCTTGCGGTCAGCGTGCTCACCTTGCTGACCCAGGTGATCGCGACCGGCCCTCTGCTCAAGCGCTTTGGCACAGCGGTCGCGGCGGGCGCGTTGCCGGTCGTGTATCTCGTCGGTTTCTCGGTGCTGGCGCTCATGCCCACGCTGACAGTCGTGCTCGTGTTCCAGGTCGCCCAGCGCCTGGCCCACTTTGCGATCGCCAATCCCGCGCGCCAGCTCTTCTATACCGTCGTCGAGCGCGAGGAAAAGTACAAAGCCAAGAACCTCATCGACGTCGTCGTTTACCGCGGTTCGGACGCGCTTTATGGATGGATGTTCGAGGCGCTGCGCGGGCTTGGCCTGAAGCTCGCCGCAATCGCCTTGTGCGCGCTGCCGGTCGCGGCCGTATGGCTCGCCTTGTCGGCCTGGCTTGGGCGCAGGCAGGAGCGCCGCGCCGCGCTCGCGACGAAGCCGCTGACAGGCGACTCACCATGACCATCAGCCGCCGTCGCTTCCTCGGCGTGCCGCCAGCGTAAGGTCGAGGCGCAAAAGATGGTGCCCGGAACCGGAATCGAACCGGTACGACCGTGGGGTCGAGAGATTTTAAGTCTCTTGTGTCTACCTATTTCACCATCCGGGCGCTGGAGCAGGATTATAGCCGGCGGCGCGATGCCAACGGCAAAACGAAAAAGGGAAAATGCTTTTGGGCATTTTCCCTTTTTCGTGACTGGAGCGGGAGAAGAGTCTCGAACTCTCGACCTATACCTTGGCAAGGTATCGCTCTACCAACTGAGCTACTCCCGCGAAAACCTTGGCGTCGCGGCCCGTGTGCCACCGGGTGTGCAACCAGCGGCGCGCATTATGCATGAAGGCCGCAGCCCCGTCAAACGCTGCGCAAAAAAACCGCCCATCGCCGCCTGCGTCGAGCGGCCGGGACGCGTGCCGGCATTCCGTGATGCGGGTCATCGCGTTTTCAGCTCGATCGATGGCGGCGCGGTCGCCGCCGCGGCGGCTTTCGGCAGCAAGAGGTCCGGCGGGTAAGTGAAAATCCATTGAGCGTATTGCTGCTGGCCGACGAAGGCGCTGTCATCGGCGTCGAAGCCGTCCTGCTTGAGCGGCCGCTGCGTCGACAGGGAATGCACGCCGACGATGCGCCCGCCGACCCGGACGAGCCCCCACTCGGCCTGGCGCGTGAGCGGATCGACGAAGATCCGGCGCAAGTGGCGCCGCAACTGCGGCGTGCGCGGATCCTGCAAGAGATCGGCAAGACTCGTCGGGTATTCGCGCCGCGGCCCCGGCGCTTCGTAATAACGGGCAATCGCGGTACGAAACTGGCGGCCGATCGCAAGCAGCTCCTTTTCCTTGTCGCGCTGCGCCGCGACGACCGCCACTTCGGCGGCAACGCTCAGTCCGACGCCAATCACGGCGACGAGAAAGAGCAGCCACAGATAGCTGAAACCCGTTTCCCGGCCGGCCCGGCGGAGCTTTTCAGAGCGCGTCATAGGGGCGTCCGTCGCGCGTGTTTCCGGCCGCGCCGCTCTTCAGATCAGCAACGCCTTTGACCTCCGGGTCGCGAGAGGGCAGCAGGATCCAGGTCGCCGCCGACTCGGTGATCGGGTCGACCGGGACGGCGCGCAGATAGCGCTGCTCGACAAGTTCTTCGAGGCTCGCCGGATAGCGTCCCTTGTCGGCGTAGAACTTGTCGAGCGTGACCCGCACGACGCGCAGGTTCTCGCTCAGCGCAATTTCCTTCGACTGGTCGAGCGCGCCGAAGTAGCGCGGCAACGCGATCGTCAGGAGCAGCGCGACGATCGCCATCACGATCAGCATCTCGATCAGCGTGAAACCGCGGCCATCGCGAACGGCCATCCTCGTTGTCTTCACCATTGGCGATACGGCACGCCGTTGAGACCGACCTTGTCCGAGGTCGAGTAGACGTCGAAGACGTCGTCGCCCGCGCTCGGCTCGTCGGGCGGCGACGCGTAGCTGCGCAGTCCCCAACTCGCGCCAGCGGCGGTTGTGGCGAGCGGATCTGCAGGCAGTCGGCGCAGGAAATAGAGCGTGCGCCGGGTCGGGCTGCGCTGGTCCTCGACGCCGGTGACGAGTTGCTCGAGGCTCTTGGGATAACCCGAAGCGCCGGGCGGAATGGCGATCCGCCCCTGGTCGGCGGCGCGCTTGTACGCGTCGAGCGCTTCGCGGATTTGTGCGAGCGCCGCCCGCAGAGTCTGTTCCTTCTGTCGGTGCACGGTCAGTTGGGCGAGCGGCACGGCGACCGTGACGAGGACCGCCATGATTGCCAGCGTGATCATCAGTTCGATGAAGGTGAAACCGCGGCCCGAGTTGTCCATGATCAGGGGACGACGCTCAAGCTGTGTGCTGGCGGCAGCGCCACGCGAAGCGCTGCGGCGGCCTGCGGCGTCGCCGTCAGCAGTTGAAGCTTTACTTCAGAAGACGGACGCAAGGCCTTGAAAGTGATGCCAACAATGCTTCCAGAACCCTTGACACCGGCGGCCGTTTCGGCATCGGTGTAGTGCAGCGAAGTGGTCAGAACCCGGCCTGCGTCGGCGTCGACGCGTTCGCTGAAAGTCGTCGGCACGCTGCCGTCGCGGAAGAAGCCGCCTTCGGCGACCGAGACGACTTGCAGCGCCTGCGCATCGTAAGCGAGCAGCGTGCTCATGCCGCTCAACGCGCCCTCGCTGCTGACCTCAAGCCCGACGCTGAATTGCTCGCCGACCCTCACCTGCGCCGGCGCCTGCCAGGACAGACCAAGCGCCGGCGGCGACATGGGCGCGCTCGGAAGCTCCGGCGCCGGGGGCGGCGGCGCCAGGACGGCTGGCGCCGCCGGCCGCGCCGGTGCCGAGAGGCGAAGCAGCTGCGTTCCGACACTGCTCTCGGTCCCTGATTCGAATTCGGCGGCGAGCATGTCCGGCCGGCGGATCGAGCGCACGATGTGCGGCGTGATCGAGAGCAGGATTTCGCTGCGCCCGACGTCGTCCTTCTGGCTGCCGAAGAGGCGGCCGACGATCGGCAGGTCGCCGAGTCCGGGCACCTTGATCGACGACGAGCGGTCCTCGTCGCTGATCAGGCCGGCGAGGATCTGCGTCTCGCCGTCTTTCAGGCGCAGCACGGTGTTGGCGCCGCGCGTGCCGATCTGGTAGGACAGCGTCCCCGACTTGCTGACGATTTCGCGCACGAGGTTCGAGACTTCAAGGTTGATCTTGATCGCGACCTCTTCGTCGAGATAGATGTTCGGCTCGACCTCGAGCTTCAGGCCGACGTCGAGATAGGCGACCGATTCTGAAACGAAGCCCGTTGCCGTCGAGGTCGTCGTGATCACCGGCACGCGATCGCCGATCTGCACCCGCGCCTTTTCCTTGTTGCGAACGCGGATGCGCGGGTTGGCGAGGATGTTGCCTTCCTGCGTATCCTTGTGCGCGCTGATGATCATGCTGCCGATCGTCGCCTGCGTCGTCGCGGAGGTAATATTGCGCAGCGCGTCGAGCGTCAGCGGCACGCCAGGGAGTCGCAGCGGCGCCAGTTCGAGCTGGGTCGGCCACTGCACGCCGAGTTCGACGAGCCGCGAGCGCTTGACTTCCATGATCTCGACCTCGAGCATCACTTCCGGGTCGCTCAGGTCCTGCAGCGCGACGATGCGTTCGGCCATGCGGATGGCCTCGGGCGTGTCGCGCATGATGATGATGCCGAGCCGTTCGTCGACGACGATGTCCTTCGCCTTGCCGATCGTCTTCAGCGTATTGGCCACCGCCTTGACGTCGGCGTTGGTCAGGTAAAAGCTGCGCACCGCAAGCGTCTGGTAGTCCTTGACCTTCTGCGGCGTGTTCGGGTAGATCAGGAGCGAATTGTCGTTGAGGATTTTCTGCTCGAGCTGGTTCGTCGCCAGGACGATGCGCAGCGCATCCTCGATCGTCGTGTCGCGGGCGAAGATCGTCGTGCGCAAGTCGGCGCGGATGTCGCGGTCGTAGAAGAAGTTGAGGCCGGCGCTCCTGGCGACGACTTCGAGCACCGACTTCAGCGGCGCGTCGCGAAATTCGAGCGAGATCGGTTCGCGAAAGCGCGCCGCGAGCCGCAGTTCGGGGCGCTCTTCGCGCGCGCGCTGCTCGTCGATGCGCGCCTTGAGCCGCTGCGCATCCTTGTGCGCCGGGTTGGCGGCAAGGATCGCGCGCAGCCGCTCGGCGGCCTCCGCAAGCGCGCTCGGCGTGCCGCCTTTGAAGATCGTCTCGGCTTCGGCGAAGGCTTGCCGCTGCCGCCGCTCGGCCGCCACTTGCTCGAGCCCCTGGCGCGCCATCGCATTGTGCGCGTCGATCGCCGCCGCCTGGCGGTAGGCCTGCTCGGCTTCGTTCAGCCGGCCTTCGCGCCGCGCCGCCTCGCCGTTGGCGAGCAGCCGGTTGATGAGGCTGGCGCGCCGGGTCAGCAGGGCGATGCGATATTCGGCGTTGCTCGGCTCGTCGAGCACCGCCGCTTCGAGCCTGGCGAGTCCCTGCTCGACGCGGCCTTCGGCGAACAGCGCGTTGCTCTCGCGATACGCGGGAGATCCGCCGCAGGCCGCAAGCGCAAAAAGTGCCAGCGCGGCGCAAAGCGTGCGCACGGGACGCCGGGAGGGAGCGGAGGGAGGCATAGGCTGGCTGGCTTTCAATGGATTGCGCCGCCGACGTCGAGCGTCTGCAGGGCGCCGAGCGGCAGGTAACGGAGCGTCAGGGTCGGTCCCGCGAGACTCTCGACCTTGTAGGCGCCGATCGTGTCGCCGACGCGCACGGCGAGGTTTTGCTCGAGGTGTTCGAGGAAGATCGTCGTGCCGTCGGCCGCGTCGGAGCGGCCGAGCAAGCGGAACGGCAGCGGGGGCGCCTGCGGCCGTGGCGGCGGAAGCGGCGGCGCGGCGGCGACCGCGGGCGCCGGC
>CAZALA010000091.1:0-14627 GCA_964485725.1 uncultured Propionivibrio sp.
GCCGCCTGCTGCTCATGGCTTACGGCGCCGAGCTCGTGCTGACGCCGGGTCCCGAGGGCATGGCAGGGGCGATCGCGCGCGCCGAGGAAATGGCCGCCGCCGATGCGCGTTACTTCATTCCGCAGCAGTTCGAGAACCCGGCCAATCCGCGCGCGCACCGCCTGACGACCGCCGAGGAGATCTGGAACGACACCGACGGCGAGGTCGACATCTTCGTCGCCGGCGTCGGTACTGGCGGCACGCTCACCGGCGTCGGCGAAGTCCTGAAAGCCCGCAAGAGCGGCGTTCGCATTGTCGCCGTCGAGCCCGACGCCTCGCCCGTGCTTTCGGGCGGGCAAAAAGGCCCGCACCCGATCCAGGGCATCGGCGCAGGCTTCATCCCGAAGGTGCTCGACCTTGGCGTCATCGACGAAGTCGTTCGCGTCACCGCCGACGACGCTTTTGCCATCGCGCGCCGGCTCGCCAGCGAAGAGGGGCTGCTCGTCGGGATTTCGACGGGCGCCGCCGTCGCCGCCGCGCTCAAGGTCGCGAGCCGGCCCGAGAACGCCGGCAAGCTCACCGTCGTCATCGCGCCTTCGTTCGGCGAGCGCTATCTGTCGACGCAGCTCTACGCGCATCTTGGCGCCTAGCTTGTGCCGGTGGCTGCGGCGCGGCCGGCGCAGCGCCTCGAGCGTCCAAGCCTGCAAGCTTCGCTTCCGGGCGACTTTGCGGTAAAAGGGGGGCTCGTCAGTTTTCGACAGGGCCACCTGGCATGAATGCATCGCAGGATTTTGATTTCGACCATCCCCTCGAGCGCCGCGGCGGCGACTCGCTCAAATGGAACAAGTACGCCGGCCGCGACGTCTTGCCGCTGTGGGTCGCCGACATGGATTTTGCGGCGCCGCCGGCGGTGCTGCGGGCGCTGCACGCGCGGCTCGACGAGGGCTGCCTCGGCTACGCGGTGCCGACGCCGGGGCTGATCGACGCCGTTCGCGCCGACCTTGAGCGCCGCTACGGCTGGCGCGTCGCCCCCGAGGCGCTCGTCTGGCTGCCCGGCGTCGTCACCGCGCTCAACGTCGCCTGCCGCGTCAGCGGCGGCGGCGTCATCACCGCCACCCCCGTTTATCCGCCTTTCCTCTCGGCGCCGCGCCTCTCCGGCTGCGCGCTCGCGCAAGTGCCGCTCGTCCTCGCGGGCGGCCGCTGGACCTGGGACTTTGCGGCAATGGAAGCTGCAGTGGGGACTGGCACGCGGCTATTGCTGCTCTGCCATCCGCACAACCCGGTCGGCAGGGCGTGGTCGGCGAGCGAGCTGGCCGAGCTCGCCGCTTTCTGCCGGCGCCACGAACTCATCGTCTGCTCGGACGAAATCCATTGCGGCCTCATTCTCGACGAAGGGATCGAGCATCAGCCGTTTGCGCTCGTCGACCGCGCGCTTGGGAAAAGCTGCATCACCCTGATGGCCGCCTCCAAGACCTACAACATCCCGGGCCTCGGCTGCGCCTTCGCAGTGATCGAGAATGCCGAGCTGCGGCAGCGCTTTACCGCGGTGATGCGCGGCATCGTCCCGGACGCCAATCTGCTCGGCTATGTCGCGACCGAAAGCGCCTACCGCGACTGCGAAGACTGGCATCGCGCGCTCATCGCCGTTCTGCGCGCCAACCGCGATCGCGTCGAGGAGGCGATCGCGGCGATCCCTGCTCTTTCAATGACGCACGTCGAAGCGACCTATCTGGCCTGGATCGACGTTCGGGCCTTAAGCCTTGCCAACGCGCAGCGCTTTTTCGAGGACGCCGGCGTCGGCCTTTCCGAAGGCGCCGATTTTGGCCTGCCCGGGTGGCTGCGACTCAATTTCGGCTGCCCGCGCTCGACGCTCGAGGCCGCGCTCGCACGCATCGGTGCGGCCTGTTCAGCGGCAAGTGCTAAGGTATCGTGCACGCCTCATGAAGAACTCCGGCAACTAGAAGTGCGCGAATGACGTTCTGGCAAGCGCAGCGTCGCCGCGTCACGCCGCTCGCGATCCTCGCGGTCGTTGGCGCCATCGGGCTCCTGATCACGCTCTGGGTCAGCTGGTCGCTCGAGCGCATCGAACAGGAGCGGCTGGAGCAGCGCTTCCAGGTCGCGGCGAGCGCACGCGCCGCCGAGGTGATCAGCGTCATGCGCGAGCCGCTCGAGCAGCTTGCCATCCTGCAGCGCCTCTTTGCCAGCGTCGATGACGTCGATTGGCCGACTTTCAAGCGCTTTACCGACCCCATGCTGAAGTACCCGGGGGTGCGCAGCTACAGCTGGTATCCGCGCGTCGTCGCGGCGACGCGCACAAACTTCGAGCGCGACGCCAGGAAGCTCTGGGGGCCGGGCTTTGCGATCGCCGACCGCAACGCGCAGGGCGCCAACGTGCGCGCCGCCGGCCGCGCTTTCCACTTTCCGCTGCTCTTCGCGGCGCCGGAAGCGCTCGCGCGCAAGAGCGCCGGTTTCGACATCTATCAGCCGCGTGCCGAGCTCATCGACCGGGCGATCGGCGGCGGCGTGCCGACGGCAAGCGCGATCGGTTCGCTCGCCGTCGATCCGCGGCAGACCGACGCCATCCTGCTCTTCGCACCCGTCTATGGCAAGGGCGAAGCGCCGCTGCCGGCGGTGCGCTGGCGCGACCACGCTGCCGGCATCGTCGTCGCGATCCTAAGCTTCGACAAGCTTTTCGCCGCCGCGACGACGCACTCGACCGATACCGGGCTCAACGTGCGCCTGCTCGATTTGCACCGCCCGCCCGAAGCCAGGCAGTTCGCGAGCTGGGAGTCGCGCCTCGTCGGCGATCAGGCGGCGATCGCCGACAAGACGCTCGTCCGTTCCGAGAGCTTTGCCCTCGGCAGCCACTCGTGGGCAGTCGAGATCGAGGCCTCACCGGCCTGGGTCGAGGCGAATCGTCCGCGCGGCGTGCGCTACGTCCTGCCGGTCGGCGTTCTCGTCGTCGTCGGCCTGCTGCTTTATCTGAGCACCCTGCTCGGGCGCAGCGCGCTCGCCGATTCGCTCGAAATCGTGCACGAGGACGACCTCAAGCAGCGCCAGGCGACCGAGCTCTGGGCCAACAAGCTCGCGCTCGCCGTCGAGCAGAATCCGGCGGCGATTGTGATCACCGACCTCGAGGGCCGCACCGAATACGTGAACGACAAGTTCGTCGAAACCTCGGGCTATGCGCGCGCCGAGGTTGTCGGCCAGCTCGCCGGGATCCTGCGCCCGCAGACAGCGGCAGCCGGCGGCATCTATCGCGAGCTCTGGGAGACGATCAAGGCCGGCCACACCTGGCGCGGCGAATTGCAGAACGAGCGGCGCGACGGCACGCTCTACTGGGAACGCGTGCTGATTTCGCCGATCAAGGATCAGGACGGCGTCGTCCGCAACTTCGTCGCGATCAAGGAAAACATCACCGAGCTGCGCGAAGCGCAGACGCGGCTGCAGGAAAGCGAAAGCCGTTTCCGCGGCGCCATGTCGGTGATGGCCGAGGGCCTCGTCATCGTTTCGCCGGAAGGCAATTATCTTTTCGGCAACCGCGTCGCCGAGCGCTTTCTCGGCGACGCCGACGGCGTGCACGCGCTCAACTGGCCGGCGCTTGGCCTCGAGCGCATTCGCGAAGACGGCAGCCTCTGCCCGCCCGAAGAGTTTCCGCTGACGGTGACGCTGCGCGAGCAGCGCGAAGTGCGCGATTTCGTCATGGGTTTCCGTCCGCTGCATGGCGAGCGCGCGCTTTCCTCGGCGCCCGACGACGTGCGCTGGCTGCAGTTCAACACGATGCCGCTCGCGTTGGGCGAAGGGCAAAGGCCCGGCGTCGTCATGACTTTTTCGGACGTCACCGAGCGCCGCCGCGCCGGCGAGCAGTTAAAGCTCGCTTACGAGGCGATCAAGCACAGCGGCGAAGGCATCCTCGTCACCAGCGCCGACCAGACGATCATCTCGGTCAATCCGGCTTTCGAGATCGCGACGGGTTACAGCGCCGACGAGGTCGTCGGGCGCAAACCCGACATGATCGCTTCGGGTCGCCACGACGCGGCTTTCCACGCCGAGATGCAGGCGACGCTGAACAACGTCGGCCACTGGCAGGGCGAAGTCTGGAGCCAGCGCAAGAACGGCGAAATCTTCCCGGAGTGGCTCGGCGTTTCCGTTGTTCGCGGCAGCGACGGCAGCCCGCAAAACTACGTCTACATCTATTCGGACATGAGCGAGCGCCTGGAAGCGCAGCGCCGCATCGAGCTCCTCGCGCACCACGATCCCTTGACCGGGCTGCCCAACCGCCTGCTCCTGCGCGACCGCGTCGAGCAGGCAAAGGCGCAGGCGGCGCGCATGCAAAGCCGCGTCGCGCTGATGTATCTTGACCTGGACCGCTTCAAGACGATCAACGACTCGCTCGGTCACCCGGCAGGCGACGCGCTCTTGAAGGAAGTCGTCGAACGCCTGAAGAGCTGCGTGCGCGAATCCGACACGATCAGCCGCCAGGGCGGCGACGAATTCATCGTTCTCTTGAACGACGTGCGCGAACACGAAGCGGTGACGCGGGTCGCCGACAAGATCCACCAGCGCATGGCCGAACCGCTCGTGATCGGCAACCACCTGCTCAACACCTCGTTCTCGATCGGCGTCGCGCTCTATCCCGACGACGGCGACGACTTCGACACGCTGCTGCAAAAGTCGGACACGGCGATGTACCACGCCAAGGAAGCCGGTCGCAACGGCCACCGCTTCTTCACCGAGTCGATGAACCGCCAGGTCGTCGAGCACCTGACGCTCGAGACGCAACTGCGCCGCGCCATCGAGAACCGCGAGTTCGTCCTTCACTACCAGCCGCAGCTCGACCTGCACGACGGCAGCATCGTCGGCGTCGAGGCGCTGATCCGCTGGAACCACCCCGAAAACGGCCTGATCGAGCCGGGCAAGTTCATTCCGGTCGCCGAGGTTTCCGGTCTCATCGTGGCCATCGGCGCCTGGGTGCTCAACGAAGCCTGCCGTCAGGCGCGCGCCTGGCAGGACGCCGGTCTGCCGCCCTTCGTCATGGCGGTCAACCTTTCGGCCGTGCAGTTCCGCCGCCTCGATCTTGTCACCAACGTCATCAACGCCCTCGTCCTCTCGGACCTCGATTCGCAGTGGCTCGAACTCGAACTCACCGAATCGATCCTGATCCAGGACGCCGAATCGACGCTCGACTCGGTGCGGCGCTTGAAAGCGCTCGGCGTCAAGCTCTCGGTCGACGACTTCGGCACCGGCTATTCGAGCCTGGCTTACCTCAAGCGCTTCGCCGTCGACAAGCTCAAGATCGACAAGTCCTTCATTCGCGAGCTCGTCGTCGATCCCGATGACGCCGCGATCGTTCGCGCCATCATTCAGATGGCGCGCAGCCTGAAACTCAAGACGATCGCAGAAGGCGTCGAGAGCGAAGAGCTCGCCAACCTGCTGCGCGTTTTCCACTGCGACGAAGTCCAGGGCTACTGGTTCGCCCGCCCGATGGTCGCCGACGACCTCGAAGCCTTCGTGCGTGCGCATGCCGCAGTGACGGCATAAGAAGACACGTCCACCGCAAAGGCGCAAAGACTACGTCCACCGCAAAGGCGCAAAGGCGCAGAGGCTCGCAAACCCGAAGCAAAGCGCAACACAAATTCCTTTGCGTAATCTTTGCGCCTTTGCGTCTTTGCGGTGGATTTTTGGCCCGTGTTCAGCGCCCGGCGGGAGTAAAAACGCCGGCTTCGGTGACGATGGCGTCGAGCCGGATGTCGTGCGCTTGCGGAAAAATCGAATCGACGCGCGCGAGCTCGAAACCGACGCCGATCGTCAAGGGGCGCGGCTGCAGCGCGGCGAGCGTGCGGTCGAAAAAGCCGCCGCCGTAGCCGAGGCGATAACCCGCGGCGTCGAAGCCGTTCACGGGGATGAGCAGGGCTTGCGGATGCTCTTCGCGACTCTCGTTGCCCGGCGCGAGGATGCCGCAGGCGTCGGCGACGAGGCGACTTTGCGGATCCCAGCGGCGAAAGACGAGCTTTGCATCGCGGGCAAGGACGACGGGCAGCAGCGGCGAAAACCCGGGCTCGCCGGCAGCGAGCCAGGTGGCGAGGAGGGGGCGCAGGTCGGGCTCGTTCTGGATCGGCCAGTAGAAGCCGACCCGGCGCTCGCCAAGCTCGGGAAACTTGCTCGCAAGCGTTGCGCAAATTGCCGCCGACGAGCGCTCGACGGCTTCTTGCGGCAGCGCGCGACGCAGGGCGACGAGGCGGCGACGCAGCGCCTGCCGGTCGGCGGCCCGTGCCGGCGTTTCGTCGGAGAAGGGGCGCCTTGGGCCGATCTCGCAAGAGCTCATGTGGTATGCTCGAAAAGCAGTGTCGACGGGGTTTTGAGCTTATCATGAAGTTTCTTGCTGCTGTTTTTCTGACGGCTTTCTCGCTGGCTTCAGCCGCAGCGGCAACGGGCGCTGACGATCGCTTTCTGGCAGCTCAGGATGCCGCGCGCGCCGGCGACCGCGGCCGGCTCGAGCGCATTGCGGCCGAATTGCGCGGCCACGAACTCGAGCACTACGTCGAGTACTGGCGCCTTCTGCCCGACCTTGGCAACGCCGATGCGGGCGTCGTGCGCGGCTTTCTCTCGCGCTACGCCGGCAGCTATCTTGCCGAAAAGCTGCGCGCCGAGTGGTCCAAGCATCTCGCCCGGCGCGGTGAGTGGAGCGAGTTTGACAGCGAGTACGCGCTCCTCGCGCAGCCCGACCAGGAGCTCTCGTGCTTCGCGCTGCAGCGACGCTTGAGCGCCGGCGACGCGACGGCGCTCGACGCGGCGATGCCGCTGTGGCTGACCCTGCTCGAGCCGCCCGAATCGTGCTACCCGGTGCTCGAAGCCTTGATCCTGCAAAGACGCGTAATCGCCGACGACGTCTGGGAGCGCATCCGCCGCCAGTTCGAAGCCGGCAAGATGGCCGGCGCGCGCTTTTCGATGAACTACCTGCCGCCGCGGCAAACGCCCGAGCCCAAGCTTGCCGCCACGGTCATCGACAAGCCTTTGCCGTGGCTCCTGAAGCTGCCGGCAAGTTTCTCCGCGAACCGCATGAACCGCGAGCTTGCGGTGCTCGCGATCAGCCGCATCGCGCGCAACGACCCCTTCATGGCGGTCACCCAGCTCACCCGCATCGAGCGCCAGCTGCAGGCGGGCGAAGCCGGCTGGGCCTGGGGGCAGATAGGCTGGCAGGCGGCACAGAAGCATTTGGGCGAAGCCCTCGACTGGTACCGCAAGGCGGGCGAGGCGCCGCTCTCGGACGAGGTCGCGCAGTGGAAGGTACGCGCGGCGCTGCGCGCGCAGGACTGGGCGAGCGTGCGCTCGACCATCGAGAAAATGCCGCCGGCGCTGGCCGAGCAACCGGTGTGGCTGTATTGGCTCGGGCGCGCGTATCGCGCCGGCGGCCGCGTCGAGGAAGCCAATGCGCTGTTCGCGCGCGTCGCCGGCGCGCCGAATTTTTACGGCAATCTTGCCGACGAGGAACTCGGCCAGGCGATCGTGACGCCGCCGCGGGCGACTGCGCCGACGCCCGAGGAAAGCGCGCGTGCGCAGGCGCGCTTTGGCATTCGCACGAGTCTTGCGCTCTTTCGCGTCGGCCTGCGCACTGAAGGCGTCAGGGAATGGAATTTCGCGCTGCGCGAGATGAGCGACCGCGAGCTCCTCGCCGCGTCCGCGCTCGCCGAGCGGGCCGGCGTCTATGATCGGGCGATCGCCGCCGCCGACCGCACCAGGAGCGAGCACGACTATTCCTTGCGCTACCTTTCGCCGTACAGCGAAGAGGTGCGCCCGGCGGCGAAGCGCGAAGCGATCGACGACGCCTGGATTTACGGCCTGATGCGCCAGGAGAGCCGTTTCGTGATCAACGCCAAGTCGAACGTCGGCGCTTCCGGGCTGATGCAGCTGATGCCGGCCACCGCCCGCTGGGTCGCCCGCAAGATCGGCCTGACGAACTTCCAGCCGAGCCAGGTGAACGACACGCGCACCAACGTGCTGCTCGGCACGAGCTATATGCGCATGGTGCTCGAGAACCTCGACCACCACCCGGTGCTCGCCTCGGCGGCGTACAACGCTGGTCCCGGCCGCGCGCAGAGGTGGCGCGCCGACCGGCCGCTCGAAGGCGCCGTCTATGCCGAGACGATCCCGTTCAGCGAGACGCGCGACTACGTCAAGAAAGTCATGAGCAACTCGGTCTACTATTCGTCGCTTTTCAACGGCGAGCCGCAGTCACTGAAAGGCCGGCTTGGCATCGTCATGCCACGCGGCGCCGGCGCGGCAAAAGCCGAAGACTTGCCGTAGGCCGATGTGTGGCGTGGCGCGCGGTGGTAGAATCCCGGCCTTGAAGACTTGAGACCCTGGGTGCCATGGAAGCCAAAAAGGTGTTGTTGATCGGCGGCAGCGGTTTTGTCGGCGAATGGATCGCCAATCGCCTCTCCGAAAAGGCGATGCGCGTCATGGTGCCGACTCGCCATCGTGACCACTGCAAGCAATTGATCCTGCTGCCGACCGTCTATACGGTCGAAGCCGACGTGCATGATGAGAAGGTCCTCGACGAGTTGATGGACGACGTCGATGTCGTGATCAATCTTGTCGGCATCCTCCACGACCGCGACGCGAAAACGCCTTACGGCAAGCGTTTTGCCAAGGCGCACGCCGAGCTGCCGGAAAAGATCATTGCCGCGATGCGGCGCAATGGCGTTCGCCGCCTGCTCCACGTGAGCGCGCTCGGCGCCAGCAGCGACGCGCCTTCGGGGTATCTGCGCTCAAAAGCCGCGGGGCAAGCGGCGGTGCTCGGCGCGGCCGGCGACCTTGACGTCACGGTCTTCCAGCCCTCGGTGATCTTCGGCCGCGGCGACGCCTTCCTCAACCGCTTCGCGACGCTCTTGAAGCTCTTTCCGGTGCTGCCGCTCGCCGCCGGCAAGGCGCGCCTGCAACCCGTCTATGTCGGTGATGTCGCCGACGCGGTCGTCGCCGCGATCGACGACGCCGCGACTTTCGGCAGGACTTTCGAACTCGCCGGGCCCAAGGTCTACACGCTGCGCGAACTTGTCGAGTACACGGCCGCGCTCATCGGCAAACGGCCGATCATCATCGACCTGCCCGACGCGCTCGCCGCTGTGCAGGCGAGCATCCTGAGCCTCTTGCCCGACCCGCCGCTCTCGCCCGACAATCTGCGCTCGCTCAAGGTCGCGAGCGTCGCGAGCGGGAAGAACGTCCTGCCGGGATTTGCGCCGCAGCCGCTCGAAGCCATCGCGCCGACCTATCTTTCGGGCGGCGTCATGAAACGGCGCTACGACAGCTTCCGCTGCCGCGCCGGACGTTGAACTTTCCGGGAAACCCGCCATGTTGAAGCTTGTCGTCGGTGATCGAAACTATTCGTCGTGGAGCCTGCGGCCCTGGCTTGCCGTGAAGATGGCCGGCCTGCCTTTCGAGGAAGTCTCGATCCGCCTGCGCGAACCGAATACCCGCGTCGAAATCTTCAAGTACTCGCCGTCGGGGAAAATTCCCTGCCTGATCGACGGCGACACCGTCGTCTGGGATTCGCTCGCGATCTGCGAATACCTCGCCGAGGCGGTGCCGACGCTGTGGCCGGCGGAGCGCGCCGTGCGCGCGCAAGCGCGCGCGATCAGCGCCGAAATGCATTCGGGTTTCGGCGCCCTGCGCCACAGTATGCCGATGGAAATTCACGCTTCCAAACCGTACGACGATCGCCCGGCCGACGTCGGCGCCGACATCGCGCGCATCATTTCGATCTGGGAAGGGTGCCGCGCCGAGCACGCCGCCGCCGGGCCTTTCCTTTTCGGCGCTTTCTCGATCGCCGACGCGATGTTCGCTCCCGTCGTCTGGCGTTTTCTCACCTACGCCGTCGAACTGCCGAAGGCCTCGCGCGCCTGGGTCGAAACGATGAGTGCGCTGCCGCCGATGCAGGAATGGCGCGCCGCCGCGCTCGCGGAAAAAGCCTCAGCGCACTAGGAAGGCGAGCATTTCCGGGCGCCGCGACATGCAAATCTTCATGGTCGGCGGCGCGGTGCGCGACGAACTCCTCGGCCGCCCGGTCGTGGACCGGGACTATGTCGTCGTCGGCGCCAGTGAAGCGGAAATGCTCGCGCGCGGTTTTCGCCCCGTCGGCAAGGACTTTCCGGTTTTCCTGCATCCTGAGACGCACGAGGAATACGCGCTCGCGCGCACCGAACGCAAAACCGGGCCCGGCTACGCCGGCTTTGTCGTGCAGGCGGCGCCGGAAGTGACGCTCGAAGAGGATCTCGCGCGCCGCGACCTCACGATCAACGCCATCGCCAAGGCCGACGACGGCAGCCTCACCGACCCGTTTCACGGCGTTGCCGACCTTCAGGCGCGCGTCCTGCGCCACGTCGGCCCGGCTTTTGTCGAGGACCCCGTGCGCGTCCTGCGCGTCGCTCGCTTTGCCGCGCGCTTTGCCGATTTTTCGCTCGCTCCGGAAACGCAGGCACTGATGCGTGAGATCGTCGCTCGCGGTGAAGTCGACCATCTCGTCGCCGAACGCGTCTGGCAGGAGCTCGCGCGCGGGCTCATGGAAAAGACGCCGTCGCGGATGTTCCTGACGCTGCGCGACTGCGGCGCGCTTGCGCATCTTCTTCCCGAACTCGACAAGCTTTTCGGCGTGCCGCAGCGCGCCGATTTCCATCCCGAAATCGATTCCGGCGTGCATGTGATGATGGCGCTCGACGCCGCGGCCAAGCGCGATTGCTCGCTCGCCGTGCGCTTCGCGGTGCTCACGCACGACCTCGGCAAGGGCGAGACGCCGGCCGACGTGCTGCCGCGCCACCCGGCGCACGAAGCGCGCAGCGTCAGGCTCGCCCTCGCGCTCTCGGAGCGCCTGCGCGTGCCCCTCGAATGCCGCGATCTCGCGCGCCTCGTCGCCCGCTATCACGGCGACGTGCACCGCGCCGCCGAACTGCGCGCCTCGACCTTCGTCAAGCTCATCGAAGCTTCCGACGCGCTGCGCCGCCCGCAGCGCTTCGAGCAGCTGCTCGAGGCCTGCGCCTGCGATTTTCACGGCCGCCTCGGCTGGGAAGACAAGCCCTACGTGCAGGCGCCGCTCTTCATGCGCGCCCTGATCGCGGCGCGCCGCGTCGACGCCGCGGCAATTGCCCGCGCCGCCGCCTCGCCAGCGCAGATTCCCGAGCGCCTGCGCGCGGCGCGCGTCGCCGCGGTGAAGGCAGCGCTCGCCGTCGAAGAATAGAAAGCCAACTAAAAAGGGAGATTGTCATGATCACGCTCTACACCTGGAAAACGCCCAACGGCCGCAAGGTCTCGATCATGCTCGAGGAGTGCGGCCTGCCCTACCGCGTGAAGCGCGTCGATATCACGCAGGGCGAGCAGATGAAGCCCGACTTCGTCGCCATCAACCCGAACTCGAAGATCCCGGCGATCGTCGATCCCGACGGGCCCGACGGCTGGCCGATCACGCTTTTCGAATCGGGAGCGATCCTGCTCTACCTTGCCGCCAAGACCGGCAAATTCCTGCCCGCCGTCGATCGCGGCAAATACGAGGCGATGCAGTGGCTGATGTTCCAGATGGGCGGCGTCGGTCCGATGTTCGGGCAGGCGCATCACTTCCTGCGCTTTGCCCCGGAGAAGATCCCCTACGCGATGAATCGCTACCGCGGCGAGACCGCGCGCCTCTATGGCGTTCTCGACAAGCGCCTCGGCGAAGCCGAGTTTCTCGCCGGCGAATACTCGATCGCCGACATGGCGACTTTTCCGTGGACGGCAAGGCACGAATGGCAGGAGATCGACCTTGCCGATTACCCGAACGTCAGGCGCTGGTATCGGCAGATCGCCGCCCGCCCCGCGGTCGAGCGCGGGATGATGGTCCCCGAGTAGGCTGCGCCGGGAAAATTCTTTTTCAACGCGCGTTCAACCGATCGCTGTCCGCGTCGTTAACTGTCCTTGAGGGCCCGAGAAAAAGGACGGTCAAAATGGAAACGCGGAACGCCAAACTGCTCGACGAAGCGTGCAACAGCAATAACGAAGCCTATTGCGACGAAGTCCTCTACGCCGCCTGGGCCGACGCGCCGCGCCTCGAAGCCGCGAACGATCCGGCGCTGGCGCCGCGCCCGTCCGTCGTTGCCCCCTTGCGCGCGCTGCTCGACGCTTTCATGGCAAGGCTCTGCGCCTGCCAGGAGTAAGTAAGCCGGCAGCGGGCTTCACAGGCTGGCGCTGCGATCGCCCTGCGCGAAGCCGACGAGCGGTTCGGTGATCGCCTTGCCGAGCGCGACGACCTTGAAGAGTTCTCCCATCTCGGCGGGCCCCACGAGCTTTTGCGCCGCCTGCGCGTTCTTCCGGTAAGCATTCGAATCGACGCTCTCGCGGGCGAGCACCTCGGTGAGCCCACAGTTGAGGAGGAATGCCGCCTGGCTCGTGTAGCCGAGAAATTCGAGCCCCGCGTCGAAGCCGGCTTCGACGATCGCGGTGAAATCGACGTGCGCGGTGATGTCCTGCAGACCCGGCAAGTAAAAGGGTTCGCCGTGGGCGTGGTGGCGGTAATGGCACATCAGCGTGCCGCTCGCGCGCTGCGGATGGTAATACTCGTGGCGCGGAAAACCGTAATCGATGAGGAGCAGCGCGCCGCGGCCGATGCGCTCAGCCCACGCCGCCGTCCAGTCCGCGGCGGCAAGGCCGATCTCGCTGACGTAATCGTGCGGCAGCAAATACTCGCTCGCGATCGCCTGCGCCTTATCGAGCAGGCGGCCGCTCGCCGGACGGTCGCGCCAGACAAAATCGCCGCCTGCAAGCGCCACGCCGCGCTCGAAAACCGCTTCGCCGCGCCAGCGCACGAGCTGCACCG
Source organism: uncultured Propionivibrio sp. (assembly GCA_964485725.1). Classification (GTDB taxonomy): domain Bacteria; phylum Pseudomonadota; class Gammaproteobacteria; order Burkholderiales; family Rhodocyclaceae; genus Propionivibrio. The sequence continues at coordinate 12,815 of CAZALA010000091.1, forward strand.
GCAGCGCGTCGAGAAGCTCGTTGGCAAGGACGAGGCCGTCGAATTTTTCGGGCAGGCGCTCGAGCCAGGCGACGCGGGGAAAGAGATGCGGCGCCAGCCTGGCGATGGTGTCGCGCTGGCGTTCGGCAAGTTCGCCCGAAAGATCGAGGATCGCGTAGCGCTCGGGGAGGGCGCCACGCCTTTCGAGTTCGAGCAGCAGATCAGCGGCAAGCCGTCCCGAGCCGGCGCCGACTTCGATCACCTGCGGCGCGGCGAGCGCGAGCAGCTGGGCGACTTGCGTCGCGAGGCTGCGCGCGAAGAGCGGGGAGAGTTCGGGCGCGGTGACAAAATCGCCGGCGGCGCCGAACTTGTGCGCGCCACCGCAGTAATACCCCATCCCGGGCGCGTAGAGCGCGAGCGACATGTAGCGGTCAAAACCGATCCAGCCGCCTGCCGCATCGATCTCTTGCGCGATGCGAGCTTTAAGCGCAGCGCTGTAGGCAAGCGCGTCGGCGTCGGGGGTCGGCAGCGTCATCGGCGCCTGGCTTATCTTCTCTTGCCGCCCGGGGTGAACAGGAAGGCGACGCCGAGAACGATCAGGATCAGCGGCCACCAGACGCGCAGCAGGTGGGCGAGGTTGATGCTGAGATAACCGAGGTTGTGCGCGAGCGCGAGCGCGCCGAAAACGATCAGGAAGATCGCGCCGAAATTGCCTCTCATTATTTTGCCTCCTCAGGTTGCTGGTTTGCGGCGCCGTCGGCACCGCCAGCACCGCCAGAAATTGGCAGCCATGCGGCGAGCCGCTTCAGATCCAGATGCGCTTCGACGGCGTCGGCGAGGCGATCGAGGTCGCGCTCGCGCCGCTCGTCTGGCCTGAATTCTACACTTGGCGCGCCGCCGGCCGCCCAGGTGAAGAGCGCAGTGAGCGCCTGCGGCGTATCGAAAAGGCCGTGGCAGTAAGTCGCGACGATCTGGCCGTCGGCCGAGATCGCGCCTTCCGCTTTGTCGCCGAGCATCGTTGCCGGGCGCGCGAGCGCAGGCCCTTGCGTGACGCCCATATGGATGCGATAGCCTGTAATCGGTGCGGCTTGAGCGTCCGGCAGGCAGAGTGTTCCGCTGACATTGGCGAGCGTCTTCTGCGCCTGCAGCGTCGTCTCGTAGTCGAGGAGCGACAGGCCGGCGACGCTTGCCGCTTCGCCTTCGACGCCGAGCGGATCGTGCACCGCGGTGCCGAGCATCTGCAGCCCGCCGCAGATCCTGATCAGTTTGCCGCCGTAGCGCAGATGGCGGCGGATCGCTTCTTCCCAGACCATCGCGCGCAGCCAGGCAAGGTCGGCCTGCACCGCTTTCGAGCCGGGAAGGACGATGAGGTCGCAAGGCGGTGGCGCCTCGTGCGGGCCGATGAAGGCAAAATCGATTTCCGGATGAAAGCGCAGCGGGTCGAGGTCGTTGTGGTTGGAAATGCGCGGATAAGCCGGCGCGATCACCGAAAGGCGAGCGCCCGCTTTCGATGTACGCTCGCGCGGCAGGGCGTCTTCGGCGTCGAGGTAGAGGCCGTGCAGATAAGGCAGGACGCCGAGAACGGGTTTGCCGGTGCGCTCCTCGAGCCACACGAGGCCGGGTTCGAGCAGCGAAAGGTCGCCGCGAAAGCGGTTGATGACAAAGCCCTTGACGCGTTCCCGTTCGCTCTCCGAGAGCAGCTCGAGCGTGCCGACGAGGTGCGCGAAGACGCCGCCGCGATCGATGTCGGCGATCAGGATCACCGGGCAGTCGACAACTTCGGCAAAGCCCATGTTGGCGATGTCGCGGTCGCGCAAGTTGATTTCCGCCGGGC
>CAZALA010000092.1:0-14591 GCA_964485725.1 uncultured Propionivibrio sp.
GTGGGGTTCGGGCGGCACGTAGGTTTCTTCGTGCGTGGCGAGGGCTTCGCTGGCGACGAAAACGCCCTGTTCGCCGAGTTTTCCCTGCGCGACCGCGCCCTTGCCTTCCTTGAACAGGTCAGGAAGGATGCCGCGGTAAGCGACGACCATGTCCTTCTCGGTATCGGTCATCACGAAGCGCATGGTCACGCCGTCGGCTTCGCGCTTGAGCGAGCCTTCCTTCACCATGCCGCCGATGCGGAAGGACTTGCCCACGGGCGCTTCGCCGGCGGCGACCTGCGTCGGCGAGAAGAAGAAAACGAGATTGCTCTCGAAAGCGTTGAGGACGAGCGCTGCGACCAGGCCGAGGACGGCCAGGCCAGCGAGGATCAGGGCACTGCGCCGGTGACGGGTTTTCAATGGACGGTCTCGCGAAGCGGGGTGCGATCGGGCGATTCGGCGGCAAGCTCGCGTTTCAGGCGAGCGACGAGATGCCTATGACCGCGCCTGAGCAAAAGCGGTTCAAGGACGAGGACGAGCGCGAAGACGCCGACCGAGCCCCAGACGTATAGCCCGTGGGTGCCCATCGCGAGAAAATCGGAAAAGGTTTGCCAGTACATGGTGAGGAGTGAGGGTCAGGAGTGAGGAGTCAGGAGTGAGGAGTGAGGGTCAGGAGTGAGGAGTCAGGAGTGAGGAGTGAGGAGTGAGGAGCAAAAAAGCAGCAGCTTCTGGCGCGTCGGCGCTGGCAAGGGGCACGGGTTTCACTCCTCACTCCTCACTCTCAACTCCTCTCTGACCCAAACGGTATGGCTCTCGCGTTCGAGCATGATGGTGCGAACGCGCATCAGCGCGACGGCGATCGCGTACATCCAGCAGGCGAGCGCGCACAGCAGCATCCCCCAGAGCATCGTCGAAGCCATCGTCGGCGACTTGGTGAGGCTCACGCTCGCGCCCTGGTGCAGCGTGTTCCACCATTTCACCGAAAAATAGATGATCGGAATATTGACGACGCCGACGAGCGCGAGGATCGCGCCCGCCTTGTCGGCGCGCCGCGCATCGTCGATCGAAGCCTGCAGCGCGATGAAGCCGACGTAAAGAAAGAGCAGGATCAGCTCGGAGGTGAGCCGCGCGTCCCAGACCCACCACGTGCCCCACATCGGCTTGCCCCAGAGCGCGCCCGTCCATAGCGACAGGAAAGCGAAGAGCGCGCCGGTCGGCGCCAGCGCCTGCGCCATCATTCCCGAGAGCCGCATGTTGAAGGCAAGGCCGAGCCCGGCCCAGAAGGCCATCACGAGGTAGATGAACATCGACATCCACGAGGCCGGCACGTGCAGGAAGATGATGCGGTACCCCTCGCCCTGCTGCGCGTCGCCCGGCGCGATGAGAAATCCGACGGCGAGCCCGGCTGCGCCGAAGACCGCCGCCGCCGCCCAGAACCACGGGATCATTTTTCCGGCGAGCGGATAGAAGCTCTGCGGACTTGCGAACCTGAACCAGTTGATCAACCTGTTTGACATCGGCTAAAACCTATTTAACCACAGAGACACAGAGACACAGAGAGAAGCCAAAGAGAAAATTTTTAGGGTTTTCTCTGTGCCTCTGTGTCTCTGTGGTGATGGGTTCTTTTTCATTCCAAAGCGATGCGCAAAGCCGCCGCGGTGGCCCACGGCGCGAAGAAAACGCCGGCAAGCGCGAGCGCGGCAAGGAGCGAGAGATGCGCTTGCGCGCCGAGCCCGCCCGCGACCGCGTCGACTGCGCCGGCGCCGAAAATCAGCACCGGAATGTAGAGCGGCAAAACGAGTAAGGACAGTAGCACACCGCCGCCGCGAACGCCCAGCGTCAGCGCTGCGCCGATCGCGCCGATGCCCGAGAGCGCCGGCGTGCCGACGAAGAGCGAGAGGCACAGGACCGCGAGCGCGTCGCCGGAAAGGTCGAACTGCAGGCCGAGGAGCGGCGCCAGCAAGGCGAGCGGCAGCCCCGAATACAGCCAGTGCGCGATCACCTTGCCGAGGACGAGGAGCGCCAGTGGGAAAGGCGCGAGCGCCAGCTGCTCGAGCGTTCCGTCGCGCAGGTCGTCGGCAAAGAGGCGCGGCAGCGAGAGCATCGTCGCGAGCAGCGCCGCGACCCAGAGGACGCCGGGCGCGAGCTTGCGCAGGAGCTCGGGCTCGGGGCCGACGCCGAGCGGAAAGAGGCTCACCACGATGACGAAGAAAAAAAGCAGCGAAACGATGTCCGAGCGCCGCCGCAGCGCGAGCCGCAGATCGCGGGCGACCATCGCGCCGACGAGCTTCAGCATGCGGCGCTCGCCGCGGCGTCGCTAAGCGAAAGCTCGCGAAGGCAGGCGCCGGCGACCTTGACCGGCTGGTGCGTGGTGACGACGACAAGGCCCTGGCGCTCAAGATGCGCGGCGATCAGGCCGGCGACGAGCTCGATCGCCGCCGGGTCGAGCGCAACGTAGGGTTCGTCGAGGATCCACAGCGGCCGCCGCTCGTTCACCAGGCGCGCGAGCGCGACGCGGCGCTTCTGCCCTTGCGAGAGGTAGCGGCAGGGCAGGTCGGTCTTGCCGGCCAGGCCGATGCGATCGAGCGCCTCTCTTGCCGCATCGAGCTTAAGCGTCTCGTCGGCAAGGCGCGCCGATGCGACGAGGTTCTCGAGCGGCGTCAGCTCTTCCTTGATCGCGTTCGGGTGACCGAAGTAGTAGAGCTCGCGGCGAAAATCCTCGCCGAGCTTTGCTGTTGCCTCTCCGCGCCAGAAAATCTCGCCGGCGTCGGGCGGCGTCAGGCCGCACAGCATGCGTAGCAGCGTCGTCTTGCCCGAGCCGTTCGTCCCCTGCACGTGCAGCATCTCGCCGGCATCGAGGCGGAAACCGATGCGCGAAAAAAGGCTGCGCCGGCCGCGAATGCAGTCGAGATTGCGGGTTTCGAGCATGCAGCAGATTCCCCCTGAAGCGAGCTTTCAAGTTTAGCGTGTGCGGCGGCCTGCGTAAAAAATCGAGCGGCGCAAAGCCCCGGGGGCGTTGCGCCGCAGTTGCACGTCGGGAAGCGGTGCAATGCGCTACGCCTGTTGCACTCTGTCCCTTGGCGGGGCGACCGACGGTTCGCGCCGGCGGCTTACTTGAGCGAGAGCATCCAGGCGACGAGATTAGAGAGTTCGCCCTTGTCCTTGGTCTTGATGATCTTGTGCTCTTCTTCGGTGCCGTCGTCGAGCTTGATCTTCTCGCCCGTGAGCAGGTGCTTTTCGAGCTTGGCTTGCGCGTCGGGCTTGCCCGCGTATTTCTTGGCGATGTCCTTCATCGAGCTCGCTTCCTTCTTCTTGTCGAGCGCGTGGCATTTCAGGCAGCCTTCCTTCTTGGCGAGGGCCTGGGCGGCGGCGGCATCGACGGCAAAGGCCGCGGGCGAGAGGACGACAAGGCTTGTGACGGCGAGCGCGCCAGCGAGGGTGCGAATTTTCATTTCAGATTCTCCGAGAGGGAAACGCGAAAACAAGAATACACGGCTATCGGATGCTACTGCTAGCAGCCTGTCGGGTTTAACCGAGTCGGCCGAAAAAAGTGGGAAGGCGGCTGATCTTCGCCCGTATTTCTGCGCGAATAGAATAACTATTCGCTTGAAATCCGTGCAAAGCTGACCTCGCCTCCCACATTTTTCGCCTCGACCCATCAAACCCGACAGGCTGCTAGTGTTCATGCCAGCCCGTGAACATCATCTTGAACATCTGCCCGGCGGTTTTGCCCGTCGTTCCGAGATAGATGTGCGAGAGCATGAAGAGCAGGATCGCCACCGCCGAAAGATAATGCACCATGGCGATCGGCAGCAGGCCATCGAAGCCGAAGAGGCTCTCGGGTGCGGTCTGCGGATAGAGGTAGATGAGGCCGCTGATCAGGATCACCGGCATCAGGAGATACATCACGTTCCAGTAGGTCAGCGCCTGCAGCGCGTTGAAGTGCTCTTCCTTCGAAGGCTCGTGCGGATGCGGGTCGCCGCGGAAAATGCCGATGCCGTACCACATCGCCTGCTTGAACACGCGCTGCAGGATCCCGGGGGGTTTGGGTACGAACTGCCACCAGTTGCCGCTGACGATGTTGCCGACGACAAAGAACAGATAGGTGAAGATCAGGATCACGCCGGCGATGTTATGGATGCGCACGGCGAGCGAGAATTCGACGAGGATGCGGTCCGGGTCGGCGAAATGGACGCTCATGCCGGTGACGCCCAGGATCAGGATGAGAACGGCGTTGGTCCAGTGCCAGACGCGGATCCAGCCGGCAATCAGATATTCGCGCTCAGCCATTCTTGTTTCTCCTGCGCACGATGTGCGAGATGATGCGGCCGACGCCGTGCGCGATCAGACCGAGCAGCATCGCCGCGAAAGCGGCGATGATCAGCGTGTCGAGCAGCGGGTTGCGCGTGGCGCCCAGCACATAGGTATTGGCGAGGATGATGCTGTTGGCAAAGCCGAACTTTTCTTCCTCTTCGGCGACGAGGTGGCGGTAGAGCCGCGCCTTGAGCATGCTGTTGGCGCTGTGGCAAGTCACGCAGTTCTTCTCGGCCTTGTCCTTGTCGAGGATCTGGTGCGAGATCATTTGTCCGGCGGCGACCGCCGGCGTATGGCATTCGACGCAGCGCACCGCTTTCCAGTGCAGGCGCGTGTTCGGCAACCATTCGTGGATGTCGTCGATCGCCGGGCGCACTTTCTTCTCGGGCGCAAACTTGGCGAACTGCGCATCCGAGTCGTGGCAGCCCAGGCAGACGCGGTTGTCCTGCGCGACGATCTTGTGCGGATCGACGAGCTTGTCGGCGACGCGCATCAGGTGCGGATTGTGGCAGGTCGTGCAGCTGAACTTGTCCGAGAGATTCCTGGCGTGGACCGAGAGATCGAACTCTTTCTGGATCGCGTCGGCCTTCTTCGAATGGCAGTCGGTACAGGTCGTCGTCGAGTCCCTGGCGTCGGCCGCGTGCGGGAAATCGTCGTAGCCGTCGTTGTGGCACTTGGTGCACACGAGGCGCTGGTGGTCCGACGCGTAGAAGGCCTCGGGACTTTGCAGCAGGCCCTTGAGCTTATTGAGATCGACGCCCTCGTGCGGCGTCTTCAAGCCCTGTTCCGAGTGGCACGCAAAGCATTCGTCGTTCGCCGTCTTGTTCTTTGCCAGCTGCTCGGCGCTGATGCTCGCCGCCGCCGGCTTGTCTTGCGCGTGCACCGGCAGCGCCGTCAGCAGCAGGCTGGCAACGACGACGAGCGCTTGCTTCAGGAACGATCGCATTCATCCTCCGCTTCATTGGGTCGAAAGCTGCGCTCAGGGGCCGCTCAGAACTTTAGCACAGGTCACACCCGCGGTTTATCGCCTCACTGGAAATGGTAGATGTAGCGCACGCCGACAAAGGTCGAAGTCTGCGTCGAATTGGCGGTGACCGTCGTGCCATCGATGACGTTGGTGATCGCGGGCGTGCAGCTCGCGCAAGTCGCGTTGCCGTTGCCGCTCGTGAAGGCAAAGGGCGAACCGTTGGCAAAATTCCAGGTCGAGTCATCGGCGTGCCAGCGCTCGTGGATGAGGTCGAAACGCACTTCGGAGGCCTTGTCGATCGCGTACTTGCCGTCGAGCCTTAAGCGCAGCAGCTTATTCTTGATTTCGGCCGGCGCCGTCAGCCCTGCCGGCAAGGCCGTGCCGCTGCCGACGATGTCCTGCGGGTAATCGCTGGTATTCCTGAACCAGTCGAGACCGAGACCGGCTTCGACGCGCGCCGAGACCTGGCCGCGCAGGCTGGCGCCGAAAGACTCGCCGGTATCCTTGATGTGGGTGGTCTTCACGGCGTTGCCGGCAGTGCCGCTGGCGGTGCGCAGGCTCAAGTCTTTGGCCTTGGTCAGATCGTACGAATACCAGCTCGCGAGTTTCCACTTGTCCGAGATCAGGTAGCTCGCGTCGATCGCATAGATCTGCGCGCTGCCGCTCTGCAGCCCGTACGGCCGGCCGTTGCTCGGATAATCGTCCTGCGCGTGGTCGATGCGAAACTGCACCGAGACCTGTTCGCTCGGATCCCAGTCAAGCGAGCTTCTGATCTTGTCGCGGCGGCGGTCGGCGATGTGCATCGGGTTGATATCGTTGACGTAGGGCGTGCCGCTGCCGAGGACGTAGGACGAACCGTCGCGCTTGCTGTGCAGATAGGCGATGGCGCCGTTCAGGTTGTCGGCAAGCGAGCGGCGCAGCTGCAGCTTGTACGTCGTTTCCCTGACGTCGGCGCGGAAGGGAACGTAGATCGCGCCGAGCGTCGGGTAGGAGCGATCCTGGCTCGCATGCTCGACGCCGCCGGTCAGCCCGAAATTCATCGGCATGCGGTAGGTCGCTTCGAGCTTCCCGGAAGTCGTCGTAAACGACTGCGGCGTGTTGAAGACGCTGGCGACGCGGGTCGTGTTGTTGCCGACAAATCCCCGCGTCGGCGTTTTGTCGTTGACGTCGTAGTAGCGGAGGTTGCCGGTAATCGAGAGCTTTGGCAGCGGCCGCGAGCTGATGCCAAGCTGGACGAGCGTCGTATCGACCCGGCCGTCGAGATGCGAGGGCGCGCCGACGAAGGGCGCGTTGGCGCCGGTGAGGTCGTAGGTCGGCAGATGCTCGTCCTGCGTCGCGCGCGTGTAGGCGAGCTTGAAAGTGCCTCGCGTCGTCGGCGTGAAGGCGTAGCCGCCGTCGAGGAAAAGCTGGTGCGCCTCGTTGCTCATCGGTTGCGACAAGGGCGTGATGGCGCCAAAGCTCGTCGTGCCGCCGGCCGTTCCGTTCAGCCGCTGCAGGATCAGCGGATTGTCGTTGTCGTACCAGCTGCCAAGATAACCGCCCGAGAGCTGCAGCTTCCCGCTCGTGTATTGCAGGATCGTTTCAAGCTGGCGAGTCGTGCTGTCGATGGGCTCGACCGAGAAGAGCACGGCGCTGCCCCAGCCGGTCTGCCGCGTTCCGGTCTTGCGCTCGTTCTTGAAGTCGACCTTGAAGTCGAGGCCAGGCAGGATGTTGGTGTAGCCGCCCAGGCGCGACATTTCGCGTTCAGTGCCAAGGTGCACTTCGCCGAGCGGGAACGATCCGCGGTTGGTGCCGACCGTGAGATTCGTCGTGCCGATTCCCTGCAAGCGCGAATTGATCGTGTAGGGGTTGTCGCGCGGCGTCTTGCCATACTCGAGGTAGGCGCCAAACTCGCCCTGCCGGTTGTACTCGCCGCGCATCTCGCGGTTGTCGAGGCCAAGATTGCTCGAATTGAACTTAAGCCAGGTGCCGGTCGCATCGTCGCGCTTGACGATGTCGGTGTCGACGAGCCCGTAAGTCCCCTTGTCGCGCATGCCATCGTAAATGCCCTGCTGCGGGCGGTCGGCGGACCAGTTGCCGACGCCGAGCGAGATCGTGCTGTCGGGCTTGGTCAGCGCGGCGAGGTCAGGCTCCTGACCCCACGCCGGTCCGCAGACCAGCATCAGCGCCGTCGAGATCGCTCTCGGCTTGAACGTCGCTTGCAGTGTTCGCATGATTTCCCCTCCTCGCGATCAGCGACGGAAGCGCCCGGCGGTCGCGCTATTGACCGTGCTGTTGCCGCCGTGAATATTCGTATGGCAATTGAGGCAGCCGCGGGCGACCGTTCCCGTCGTTCCTGGACTGTTGAGATTGGTCGAGGCGTTATTGGGCAGCGCCATCGCCTGTCCCGGGTGGCTGTCGTGCGAATGGCACTCCTGGCAGAGCAGCGGCACGCGCGCCTTGAGCAGGGCCGGCGTCACGGTTCCGTGTGGCTGATGGCAGATCGAGCAGTCTTCGGCAACGGGCTGGTGGTTATGCACGAAGGGGCCGCGTTTTTCCATGTGGCAGGCGTAGCAGGTCTCGTTGGTGCTGGCCTTGACGAGCTGCTTCGGGTTGTCGCCGTGGACGTTATGGCACGAGGCGCAATTCATCTTGCCCTCGACGATCGGGTGATGCGAAGGCTTGTTGATCTGCGCGCGCTGCTCCTTGTGGCAGGTGAAGCAGACCTCGGTCTGCGTCGCCTTCGCCATCACCTTGTCGCTGCGCGCGTGCACCTGGTGGCAGGAAGTGCAGGCGACGTCCTGGCTGCTGTGCGCACTCATCTGCCAGCCGATGCGGTTGCCGCCCTGGTGGCAGGTGAGGCAGGCGCCATTGCGCGTTTCGGCGGTGGTCTTGGCTTTCTTGCGGAAATCGCGGTCGGTTGGCGGCGGGTCGCCGGCGCCGCGGTGCTTCATGTGCGCTTCGCTCTCGCCGTGGCAGTCGGTACAGGTCGGCGTGCGAGCGTCGGCGCGCGTGCCATGCTTGGTCTTGCCGATCGACAGGACCGAGGGATGCAGCTCGAGCATCGACGGCGGCGCATCGTCCGACTCGTCGTGGCAGCCGGTGCATTTGGCGTCGCCCTTGAGGATGAGATCGCTGGCGCTGACACTGGCGCCGGCTTTGGCGGGCTCGGCGGCGCCGCAGACAGTGGCCGCCGCCATCCCGAGCAAGGTCGCCCATACGAGGACCTGGCGTCTTAGCTTCATCTTGCCCCTCCCACCGCCTGTAGCATCCGCGTGCGCGGATGCGGTCGTGCCAGGCGCCCTGACGCGGCGCCAAACGCTGCTACGATGCGCGTGCGATTTCGTCGCAAACGGCCGGAAATCGCCAATCCGCGCCACTCTTCGTTTTTGGCTGGAAATTGCCGACGAGGCGATCTTGCGGGAGAGGCGAGGCTTTGGCTATCGGAAGGCGCCCAAATTGGCGATAGGAAATTTCCTATCGGCGGCAGGCACCGCGCGGCTCAATCGATGAGGTGGTTCTGAATCGCGTAGCGAACGAGGTCGACCTGTCCGCCGAGGTTCATCTTCTGCAGGATGTGCGATTTGTGCGTGCTCACGGTCTTGATGCTGAGCGAGAGTTCGTCGGCGATCTGGGTCAGCGCCTGGCCGCTGACGATGCGCGTGAAGACGTCATATTCGCGGTCCGAGAGCAGCGTGTGGGGCTGCGCCTCGCGCGGGCGCGACGCATCCTTGGCGAGCAGTTCGGCGACCTTCTCGCTGACAAAGTAGCCGCCCGCCGCGACCTTGCGCATCGCCGGCAGCAGCAGGTCGCTGCTGCTCTCCTTGGTCACGTACCCGGCCGCGCCGGCGCGCATCGCCCGCACCGCGTACTGCTCTTCGTGGTGCATGCTGAAGACGAGGATCGGCAGCTTCGGCTTTTCGCTCTTGATCAGCTTGATGAGTTCGAGCCCGTTGCGGCCGGGCATCGAGAGGTCGAGGACGATCAGTCCCCAGTCGCGCTGCCGGATCTTCTCGAGCACCGCGCTGCCGTTTGCCGCCTCGCCGGCAACGACGAGGTCGTCGGTGTCGGCGAGAAGATTGCGCAATCCATTGCGGATGATCGCGTGGTCGTCGGCGACGAGGACTTCGATTTTCATGCACTCGCTCCTTGCAGGACCGGCGCTGCGCTCGGCACGCGCACTTCGATGCCGGTGCCGCCGCCGGCCCGGCCTTCGATGGAAAAACGCCCGCCAAGCGCGGTCGCGCGTTCGCGCATGCTCAACAGGCCCATGCCGTTCCTCGGCTTGCCGACGGCGGAAAAGCCCTTGCCGTCATCGACCACCGTGAGCACGAGCTCGTCGCCTTCGCAGACGAGGCGAACGGCGACTTGCGCCGCGCCGGCGTGGCGCAGGATATTGGTCAGCGATTCCTGAACAATGCGATAGAGGGCGATCGCGAGCGCCTCGTCAGCGACGCGGTCGGCGGCCTGCAGGTCGAGCGTGACGGCGATGCCGCTGCGTCGCGAAAACTCGGCGGCCTGCCAGGCGACGGCTTCGCCAAAACCGAGGTCGTCGAGGATGAAGGGGCGCAATTCGACCGAAATCCGGCGCACCGCGGCAATCGCCGCGTCGAGCAGCTGGCGCATCGCGGCGAGCTTGTCATGCGGCGCCGGCCGGCCTTCGATCAGGCGGTTGCTGAGCCACGAGAGGTCGAGCTTGAGTCCGGTCAGCTGCTGGCCGAGGTCGTCGTGCAATTCGCTGGCGATGCGCGTCCTTTCCTGCTCGCGCACGTTCTGCAGCGACGCCGAAAGCTGGCGCAGCTGCCGGTTCATTTCGCGCTGCTCGCTTTCGGCACGCCGCCGCTCGGTGATGTCGCGCAGCACCGCGGTGAGTTGCGCTCGGCCGCCGATGAGCGTTCGCGAGAGCGTCGCTTCGAGCGGAAATTCGCCACCGTCGGCGCGCCGGCCGATGCTTTCGACGCGCGTCAGCAGGCGTTGCGTCGGCTCCTTCAGGCGCAAGGCATGGCCGATATAACGGCGATGAGCGGCGCGCAGCGCCTCGGGGATCAGGCGCTCGAGGCGGCTGCCGATGGCCTCGGCCGCGGCGATGCCGAACATGCGCTCGGCGGCCTGATTGAAGAGCAGGATGGTTTGCGCTTCGTCGATCGCGATGATGGCGTCGGTCACCGTGTCGATCGTGCGCTGGTAGCGGTCGTCGGCTTCGCTGAGCGCGGTCGATAGCGCCGCCTCGCGCGCGAGCTTGCGCGCGAGCAGCACCGCGACGCCGGCGATGACGAGGCTGATGACAAAAGCGCCGAGCGCGATCGGCACGGCGGTTTCGCGCCAGGCGCCGAGGGCCTCGCCCTCGTCGTTGCCGACGCTCATGAGGAGCGGGAAACGCGGCACGCGCGCCAGCGCGAAGACACGACGTTCGCCGCGCGTGCCGATGCCGGTCAGCATGCGCGGGGCCGCGCCGGCAGCGTCCAGCGCTTCGCGCCCGAGGCCGCCGTCGCCGCCCGGGCCTTCGGCGCGCTGCGGCAGGCTGGCGACGAGGGTGCCGTCGGCAAGATGCAGCGAGACGGGTCGCGCGAAGTCGAGCTTCATGAGCCCGTACAAGTCCTCGAGATAATCGAGTTTCAAGGCCGCCACGAGAACGCCGAGGAAGCGCCCGTCGGCCCCCGTCAGCCGACGGCACAGCGGCAGGGTCCAGCCGGCGCCGGGCGCGCCGCGCTCGGGTCTGCCGATGAAGGGCGCCTCCGCGAAGCTCGCTGTGGCGGCCTTGAAGCATTCGCTGGCAGGGAGCGCAGCCGGCGCTGCCGCAGGGGTGGCGGCAACGCTGCCGTCGGCGGCAATGATCGCGAGCGAGGCGACCTGCGGCAGGTCGGCGAGCCTCGCCTCGCGCAGCCCGGCGAGCGCGGCGCTGGCGACGGCCATATCCTCGCCGCGCGTCAGGCGCAGGCGCTCGTGCATTTCACGCAGCACGAGGTCAGCGGCGGCCAGCGCGGCATCGGTCTGCGCCGCCAGGACTTTGGCGACCCCCAACGCCTCAATGCTGGCATGCGAGAGCTCGCGCTGGCGCAGATCGACGAGCAGCGCCGCGCTCGAGCCGGCAATCAGGCCGATCGTCAGCAGCGAGAGCGCGGCGACGGCGGTTCCGGGGCGGATCGGCATCAGCATGCGTTGTACACTACACCATTGGCCCGAGCGGGAAAGGCCCCTGCCTACGACGAAGGTCATAGGCTGCCGGAGGCGGCACGGAAACGCCGAAAAAACAGCGATTCACTCGTCCATCATGATGGGTTAGAATGCGGCGCACCCAGACGACAGCAGACCGTTTGCTCCACTTCACGGGTCCGCGGACCCCCGAAAGCGATGTCGCAAAATAATCATGTCCGGACCCGCATCGGAGGGATGATCGTCGATCGCGACGCCGATGTCTGCCAGCGCATCCGCGTCACCGGTCTTGTTCGCGGCGTCGGTTTCCGGCCTTTTGTCTGGCGCCTTGCCAAAGCGCTCGAGCTCAAGGGTTGGGTCCTCAACGACGCGAGCGGCGTCGATATCGAAGCGCGCGGGCCCGAGGAAAGCCTGCGCACGCTCGTCGGGCTGCTGCGCAGCGAAGCACCTGCGCTTGCCCGCATCGAGTCGCTGACGGCGCGCCCGACGCTCGTGCATAGCGCCGCCGACGACTTCTTCATTCTCAACAGCCGCGCCGGCAAGCTTTCGCCGATGATTGCGAGCGACACCGCCGTCTGCCGCGACTGCCTCGCTGAAATCTTCGATCCGGAAAACCGGCGCTGGCGCTACGCCTTTGCCGGCTGCGCGCACTGTGGACCGCGCTATACGATTTGCCGCGGCTTGCCTTACGCGCGCGAGCGCACCAGCCTGAAGGCATTCGCTCCCTGCGCGAAGTGCGCGAACGAGGCGCGGCGTCCGGAAGGCCGCCAGCAGCAGAACGAAGCGATCGCCTGCCCGAAGTGCGGGCCGCAGATCCATCTCGTCGATGCCGGCGGTCAGCGCAGCGGCGGCGACGCGGTCGCCGCGACGCTCGGCCTGCTGCGGCAGGGCAGGATCGTCGCGATCAAGGGCGACGGCGGTTTCCATCTTGCTGCCGACGCGCGCAATGCAGCGGCGGTCGCCGAGTTGCGCCGCCGCCTCGACGGCGACCCGCGGCCGTATCCGGTGATGCTCGCCAATGCCACCTCGGCGAGCGTTTTCGTTCAGCTCGGCGTCGGCGAACCGGGCCTGCTCGGCATGCCCGAGCGCCCGATCATCCTGCTCAAGAAGCGCGCGCAGTGCGATGCCGCGCTGCTCGGGGTCGCGCCCGGCTTCGGCTGGCTCGGCGTGCTCATGCCGAGCACGCCTTTGCATTACCTCGTTTTCCACGAGGCGGCCGACCGCCCGCACGGCCTCGCCTGGCTCGCTCAAACGCAGGCGCTCGCGCTCGTCATGGTCGGCGCCGGTGGCGCCGAGCCGCTCGCGGTCGGCAACGAGGAGGCGCGCGAGCGCCTCGCCGGCATCGCCGACGCTTTCCTGCTGCACGATCGCGAGATCGTCACGCCTTGCGACGACACTGTCGCCCGTTCGGGTCCCGGCGGGCTGCAACTCGTGCGGCGCGCGCGCGGCTACGCGCCAAGGGCGATCAAGCTGCCGCGCTCGGGGCCGCCGATTCTCGCGCTGGGGGGCGACGTGAAGAACACCGTTTGCCTCACGCGCGGTGACGAAGCCTTCGTTTCGCAGCACATCGGCGACCTTGACGGCCCCGCCACGCGCCAATTCTTCGAGCAGACGATCGCCCAGCTGCTCAAGTTTCTCGACGTCAAACCCGCGCTTGTCGTCCATGACCTTGACGGCGAAATGCACGCGAGCCGCTACGCGGTCGACTTCGCCCGCGGCCGCGGCTTGCCGGCGCTCGCTGTGCAACATTCGCACGCGCACGTTGCCGCTGTCCTTGCCGAGCACTCGGTCGAAGCTTCGCTGATCGCTCTCGCGCTCGACGGCGTCGGGCGCGGCGCCGACGGCGCCGGTTCGGGCGGGGAGCTCTTGCGCGTCGAGGGCACGCGGGCGGAACGGCTGGGCAGCCTTTGCAGCATCCGTTCGCGGGGCGGGCACGGCGCCCGTCAACCCTGGCGCATGGCCGCCGAAATCCTGCGCCAGCTGGGGCGCGGCGACGAAATAGAAAAACGCTTCGCGAGCGAGCTTGGCGGCGCTGCCGGCGATCCTTTCCCGGCCGCGCGCGGCAGCGAAAACGTCAGCCTCTCGTGCCAGATCAATGCCGCGGCGGGACTTCTCGGCGTCAAGCCGACCTGCGAGGGCGCGGCGGGGATGGCGCTGGAAACGCTGGCCGAAAACCACGGCGACGTCGCGCCGCTCGCGGGCGGCTGGCGCATCGAGGACGGTAGACTGGTGCTGCTGCCGCTTTTTGCCGCGCTCGCCGATGAAAGCGACCCGGCGCGCGGTGCCGCGCTGTTTCATTCGACGCTCGTTGCCGCGCTCGCCGACTGGGCCGCTCATTTCGCGCCGGCGAACAGCACGATCGTCGGCGCCGGCGGCTGCTTCCTCAACCTTGTGCTGGCGCGCGGCCTGCGCGCACGGCTCAACGAACGCGGCCTGCATCTGCTCGAAGCCAGGCGCCTTCCCGCCAACGACGGCGGCCTCTCGCTCGGCCAGGCCTGGGTCGGCCAGCAATACCTGCTCGGTTATCGGGTCGAATAAGCCGAGCGCTTTGCGGCGGCCGACGGCGCAATGTGCCGCGAAGGAAATCCCTTGGGGGGACCCTTCCGGTTATTGCGCCCCATAGTCCGTTTTTGAAATAAAGAAGATAGGGTGCAATAGCGCATGCGTATTGCACCGTTTACCGTATTGCACCGTTTACCGTATTGCACCGTTTACCGTATTGCGCCGACAGCGCGTTGCGCTGTCCGCCGCCTAACGAACGACGAAGGCGGGCTTGTAACCGGTCTCCTGGCGGATGCGCTCGGCGGTCTTTTCGGCGTCGCCGCGACTCGCGTAGGGGCCGAGGTAGAGGCGGTGGAGGCTTGCGCTCTCGACGATCTGAAGCGGTTCGCGCAGCCAGTCAAGCTGGCGCGAGAGGTGGGCGCGCAAGCTCTCGGCGTTGTCGCCGCTGGCAAAAGCGCCGAGCTGCAGGAAGACGCCTTTCGGCGTCGTCTGCGCTCCCTGCGGCCCCTGCGGCGCCGGCGGCGTCGCAGGCAGCTGATACGCCGTCTGCAGCGCCTCGCTGGCGGCGACGCGGGCAGCGAGGAGTTCGATGGCGTCGGGCTCGCTGGCCGTCTTGATGCCGGCAGCGGCTCTCGCCTGCGCCAGCAGCGTTTCCTGGCCGGGCATGTTCTCGGCGAAGCTCTTGAGGATGGCCGAG
>CAZALA010000093.1:0-14541 GCA_964485725.1 uncultured Propionivibrio sp.
CGACGCGCTCGCGGCCGGCAAGCACGTCGTGACCGCGAACAAGGCGCTGCTCGCGCGCCACGGCAACGAGATCTTTGCCGCGGCGCAGCGCAAGGGCGTGACCGTCGCTTTCGAAGCGGCGGTGGCCGGCGGCATCCCGATCATCAAGGCGCTGCGCGAAGGCCTCACCGCCAACCGTATCGAATGGATCGCCGGCATCATCAACGGGACGACCAATTTCATCCTCTCCGAAATGCGCGACAAGGGCCAGTCCTTCGCGACCGCGCTCGCTGAAGCGCAGCGCCTGGGCTACGCCGAAGCCGATCCGACTTTCGACGTCGAGGGCATCGACGCGGCGCACAAGCTGACGATCATGAGCGCGATCGCCTTCGGCAACTCGATGAGCTTCGACGCTGCGCACATCGAGGGCATCAGCGCCTTGGAAGCGGCCGACATCAAGTACGCCGAGCAGCTCGGCTATCGCATCAAGCTTCTTGGCATCACCAAACGCACGGCCGAAGGCGTCGAGCTGCGCGTGCATCCGACGCTGATCCCGATCAAGCGCCTGCTTGCCAACGTCGAGGGCGCGATGAACGCCGTGCTGGTCAAGGGCGACGCAGTGGGAACGACTCTCTATTACGGCAAGGGCGCCGGCGCCGAGCCGACGGCTTCGGCGGTGATCGCCGATCTCGTCGACGTCACGCGCATGCATACCGCCGACCCCGAGCACCGCGTGCCGCATCTCGCTTTCCAGCCCGATGCCATCGTCGATCTGCCGATGCTGCGGCTCGCCGACGTGACCACGAGTTACTACCTGCGCTTGCGCGTCGAGGACAAGCCCGGCGTTCTCGCCGACATCACGCGCATTCTCGCCGACCAGGAAATCTCGATCGACGCGATGATGCAGCGCGAGCCCGACGAAGGCGAGGAGCAGACCGACATCATCATCCTCACGCACCAGACGCGCGAACGCAACATGGACACGGCGATCGTCAAGATCCAGGCGCTCGCCGCGGTGAAAGGCCGGCTGACGCGTCTGCGCCTCGAGGAGTTGCTCTAGCCGTCGATTTTTGCGACTGAAATAGCCTGTTGTTTCAGTCGCTTATTCATTTCTCTTAAAAAATATCTCAAGCTTCGCCGCTTCCTTCCGTTGATGCATGCAAGGGCGCCCATCACGGGCGCCAGCAACGGAGCAGAATGCAAATGAACCGCGGCGCATCACAAATCGCGCAATCGAATCGACCGGCGGTCCGCCGCTTGCACCGGCGCCCGGCTGCTGCGGCGCCGGCGTGCTGGATCGTTCCGCGCACGCGCATCGCCGGCGCTGAAGTGATCACAGGCCTGCCGCACAGCGCCGTTCGCGAAGCCGGCATGCTCGAGCTTCTGGCCGCCGAAATGCGCATTGCCGAGCTCGAGGAAGAGCTCGCCGAAGCGCGCGCCGCAGCCGGCACCGATCCTTTGACCGGCGCGCTCAACCGCCGCGGTTTCGCCAAGGCGTATCAGCGCGAGCTCTCGCGCTCGCGGCGCAGCGGCAAGGCGTTCTCGCTCGCGCACCTCGACCTCGACGATTTCAAACAGCTCAACGACACGCAGGGGCACGCGGCGGGCGACAAGGCGCTCGTTCATCTCGTCGATCTGCTCGGCCGGCTGATGCGTCCGTCCGACGTCCTCTGTCGCTTCGGCGGCGAGGAATTCGTCGTCCTTTTGCCCGATACGGAACTCGACGACGCGGCAGCCGCGGTCGCGCGCTATCTTGCCGAATTCTCGGCGCAGCCGATTCCCGACACCGGCTGCGTGATGAGCTTCAGCGCCGGCGTCGTGTCGCACCGCCCCGACGAGTCCCTGGACGACCTGATCGCCCGCGCCGACGCCGCGACTTATACGGCCAAGCGCGCCGGCAAGAATCGCATCGTCGCCGCTTAGTGCCTCGCCCGATTGGGTGTCGATCGCCAATGACCGGTGGGCATTGCGTCTTCGGCGTCGGGAAGCGCAAGGCGCGCATGTTAAACTCGCGGCATGCACTACATCTCGACCCGCGGCGACGCGCTTGCGCCGAAAAAAACCTTTAGCGAAATCCTGCTCGGTGGCCTGGCTCCCGACGGCGGACTCTATTTGCCCGAGTCCTACCCGCAGATCACGAAAGATGAACTTACCGCCTGGCGCAGCCTGAGCTATCCCGAGCTCGCCTTTGCCGTGCTGTCGAAATTCATCGGCGCGGACGACATTCCGCCGGGGGACCTCAAAGCGATCGTGGCCAAAAGCTACGCCGCTGACGTCTTTGGCAACGGTCGCGACCCCGGCGCGGCAGCGGCGGTGACGCCATTGCGCTCGCTTAAGCCGGGCCTTGCGCTGCTCGAGCTTTCGAACGGGCCGACGCTGGCGTTCAAGGACCTTGCCATGCAGCTCCTTGGCAACCTCTTTGAATACGTGCTCGCAAGGCAGGGCGAATCGATCAATATTCTCGGCGCGACCTCGGGCGACACCGGTTCGGCCGCCGAATACGCGATGCGTGGCAAGAAGAGCGTACGCGTCTTCATGCTCTCGCCGCACGGCAGGATGAGCGCTTTCCAGCGCGCGCAGATGTATTCGCTGCAGGACGCCAACATCTTCAACATTGCGGTGCGCGGCATGTTCGACGACGCGCAGGACATCGTCAAGGCGGTCGCCAACGACCTCGCTTTCAAGGCGCGCTACAAGATCGGCGCGGTTAATTCGATCAACTGGGCGCGCGTTGCCGCGCAGGTCGTTTATTACTTCCGCGGCTATTTTGCGGCGACGAAGGGTAACGCCGCGAACGACGAGAAAGTCAGCTTTGCCGTGCCCTCGGGGAATTTCGGCAACATCTGCGCCGGTCACGTCGCGCGCATGATGGGTTTGCCGATCGACCGCCTGATCATGGCGACGAACGAGAACGACGTGCTCGACGAGTTTTTCAGGAGCGGTCGCTACCGCCCGCGCGGCACCGCCGACACGGTCGCGACTTCGAGCCCGTCGATGGACATTTCAAAGGCCTCGAACTTCGAGCGCTTCGTTTTCGACCTCGTCGGTCGCGACCCGGCAGTCGTTCGCGAGTTGTGGGCGAAGATCGACGCGGGCGGCAGTTTCGACCTGGCGGCGACGCCTTATTTCGAACGCCTCAAGGCTTTCGGCTTCGTCTCGGGAAAGAGCAGCCACGCCGATCGCCTGGCGACGATTCGCGAGACTTACGAGAAATACGGCCTCGTCATCGACCCGCACACCGCCGACGGCTTCAAGGTCGCCAACGAGGTCGGAGAAATCGCCTCATCGGCAACGACCATCGTTCTTGAAACCGCGCTCCCCGCCAAATTCGAGGAGACGATCGTCGAAGCGCTCGGCACGAAGCCGGATCGCCCGGCGGCGACGCGGGGAATCGAGGACCTGCCGCAGCGGGTGAAAGTTGTCGATATCGACGTGGCGGCGGTAAAAGCAATCATCCGCGAGCACGCGCCGGTCGGATAATTACCTGAAGAACCTTCCACACCAAGACACCAAGACACAAAGTTTCACCAAGGAATCCAAGATAGTCTTTTGCTTTCTTGGTGATTCTTGGTGCCTTGGTGGTTCGCTTTTTCAGCCCCTGCTGGATTCCGGCTTGCGCCGGAATGACGGGCATGCTCAATCCGCCGGATACCAGTGCGGGCGGCTGAACGAGAGGCCGCAGTTCTCACCCACCGCAGGCCCCGGGACGCGGCGCGTCTTCTGCACGCGAACTTCGGCGGCGCCGATCTTTACGCGGTAATCGATCGTCTCTCCAAGATAAGCCTTGCGCGCAACGATCCCTCTTACCCCGGCGGCATCGCGGTCGCCGACAAATTCGATCTCGGTCGGCCGCGCCGCGAGCAGGCCGGCGCCCTTCGCCAGGAGTTCTGATGTGGGTGCAATCCCGCCTGGCCAGGGATATGTCGCACCGTCGACGCTCATTCCGGCGGGCGAGAGTTCGGCGTGCAGGAAGCTCGAGAGGCCGATGAATTCAAACACGAAGCGGTTGGCGGGCTTACCGTAAACTTCGAGGGGTGTCCCGATCTGCTGCACGACGCCCTCACGCATGACGAGAAGGCGGTCGGCCAGTGCCATCGCTTCGGCCTGATCGTGCGTCACGTAAAGGATCGAAAAGCCGAAGCGCCGCTGCAGGTCCTTGATCTCGAAACGCATCTCCTCGCGAAAATGCGGGTCGAGACTCGAGAGCGGTTCATCGAGCAGCATGAGCTCGGGGCGGATGGCGAGCGCACGCGCCAAGGCGACGCGCTGCTTGCCGCCGCCAGAGAGAGCGTCCGGACTGCCGGCGCGCGCGGCGTAAAGGTTGGTGTGTTTCAGTGCTTCCTCGGTGCGCGCGATCACCTCGTCTTTGGGCAGCTTGCGCAGGCGCAGCGGAAAGGCGACGTTCTCGAAAACCGAGAGGTGCGGCCAGACGGCAAAGGCCTGGAAGACCATGCCGAAATTTCGCTGCTCCGGCGGCAGGTAGTATTTCTCGCGCTTCGACGAGAGCAGTTTCTCGCCGCTGCGGATTTCGCCCTCGTCGAGGTCTTCGAAGCCCGCGACCATGCGCAGCGTCGTCGTCTTGCCGCAACCCGAGGGGCCGAGCATCGCGACGCATTCGCCGCGCGCGACCGTGAGGTCGAGGCGGTCGACGGCGGTGACGCTGCCGAAGCGTTTCGTCACCTGCTTGAGTTCAAGAGATTCGAGGGTTTGTGTTGGGTGCATGGCAGCCATGTTTTTCCTAAGCGCTGGCCTTGCTGGTGACGAGGCGCTTGATCAGTACCTCGCCGAGCACGATGATGACGAGCGCGATGCCGGCAAGCGCCGCGGAATAGACGGTCTCGCCGTCCTCGTTGAGCGTATAGATCGCGACGCCGATCGTTCGCGTCGTCGGCCCGTAGAGCAGGACCGAGACGGTCAACTCGCGCAGCGCCGGCAGGAAAATCAGGAAGAAGGCGGCGACCATGCCGGGGCGCACGAGCGGCACGACGACGTCGCGCAAGGCCTGTGCCATGGTCGCGCCGGAAGCGCGTGCCGCCTCGATCAGCGAGTCATGGACCTGTTCGAGCGCCGCCGAGTTGGCTTTCAGCGAGAAGGCCATGTAGCGGGCGATGTAGGCAATCAAAATGATCCATACGGTGTTGTAGAGGTTGATCCCGAACTTGCCGCTCCAGGCCAGGATGACGCCAAGGGCGATCACTGAACCGGGCACCGAGAAAGGCAGCATGCCGAGGAACTCGAGGATGCCCTTGCCGCGCACTTTCATCTTGACGATGACGTAGGAGACGACGACCCCGGCGAGCATCGTGATCAGCGCGGCCGAAAGGCCGAGGCTGACGCTGTTTAGAATCGCGTCGCGGGTGAGATCCCACTCGAAGAGGATGTGGTGGTAATTGGCCCAGGTCAGGTTTTCCATCGCGAAGGGCAGGCCGTAGGTCTTCAAGCCCCCGACCATGAAGATCGTCGCGGTGGGCAGCACGATCGTGAAGCCGATATAGAGGACGCAGAAGAGAAAGAGCGGCGTGCGCAGGCCGCGCAACTTGAGTTCGGACGGGCGAAAGCTCTTGCCGGCGATGATCTGGTAGCGGCCGCCCTTGAGCACGCGGTTCTGCAGCCAGAGGATGAAAGCGGCGGCGATCACGAGCACGGTGGCGAGGACCGTCGCCGTGCGGATCGAGCCGAAGCTGCCGGCGCTCTGATGGATCTTCTCGTAGATCAGCGTCGGGATGTTGTAGATGCCGGTTTCGATGCCGAGCACGGCCACCGTGCCGAAGTGCGCCATCGAATAGAGCATGATCAGGAGCGCGCCCGAGAGGATCGCCGGCAATACCAGCGGGATCGTGATCTTGCGCGTGATCGTAAAGAGGTCGGCGCCCGAGATGCGCGCCGATTCCTCGAGCGTCGGGTCCATGCGTTCGAGCGCGCCGGAGACCTGGATAAAGACGAAGGGGAAGAGGTACATCGTCTCGACCAGAATGATGCCGGCGTAGCTGTAGATGTTGAAGACCGGGCCATCGAAGCCGAGGACCTCGATGAAGAAGCGATTGATATAGCCGGCGCGCGGCGAGAGGAGCATTTTCCACGCGAGCGCGCCGATGAAGGCGGGGAGCATGAAGGGAACGAGGAACAGGAGCTTCATCGCCTTCCTGCACGGCAGGTCGGTGCGCGTCACGAGCCAGGCGAAGAAAGTGCCGACGATCGTTCCGGTGATCGTGACGCCGACCGAGAGCACAAGCGAATTGGCGAGCGCCTTGTAGGTTTCGGGCTGGCGCAGCACTTTCATCACGTCGGCGACGTTGAAGTGCCCGTCGAACCAGAAGGCGTTGAAGAAGATGAGCAGCATCGGTACCGCGACGACGATGACGAGGAGCGCGACCGAGAGGCCGAAGAGAATCTCGGGGGTGCCGAAACGGGCTTTGGCTTGCATGCTTTAAGAGCGTTCCGCTGCGACGATATTGCCGGCGAACCACTGCACGCTCGCCAATTCGACAAAACAGCTTTCGCCCTCGGCAAAGAGCAGGTCTCGATCGATGCATTCATGGCTCGGCAGCGCCGCGCGGATCGTGGTGCCGGCGATGTCGATCAGGTAATCGAGCTGCGCGCCGAGAAAGCTTGCGCGCCGGACGATGCCGGGCAGTCCCGGCCCCAACGCGCCGGTCCTGCGCGCGAGGATCACGTCGCTCGGGCGAAAGCCCGCGGTCAGAATCTCGCCCTCCTTGTCGGGCAGCGGCCCGACCCAGGGCGAAGCCGAACCGCCGATGTGGCAGGCGAGGCCATCGCGCCGCACGGGCAGGAAGTTGGCGATGCCGAGGAAACGGAAGACGAAGTCGTCGGCCGGATGTTCGTAGACTTCTTCGGGCGAGCCGATCTGACGCAGCTTGCCGGCCTCGTCCATGACGCCGACGCGGTCGGAAATGGCGAGCGCGATTTCCTGGTCGTGCGTGACGTAAAAAATCGTGATGCCGAGCTTTTGCTGCAGCGCCTTGATTTCGAAACGCATCTCCTCGCGCAGGTTGGCGTCGAGGTTGTTGAGCGGCTCATCGAGGAGCAGCAGGCGCGGTTCGGCGACGAGCGCGCGCGCCAGTGCGACGCGCTGCTGCTGGCCACCGGAGAGCTGCGACGGGAAGCGGCCGTCCAGCCCTTCCAGGCCGACGAGACTTACCACGCGCAGCGTCCGCTCGCGCAAGAGTCCATCGGCGACACGGGCAAGCTTCAAGGGGTAGGCGACGTTGTCGAAAACGCTCATGTGCGGCCACACGGCGTAATCCTGAAAGACCATGCCGATGCCGCGCCGGTCGGGCGGGAGCGTTTTTCCGCTCGCCGCGTCGGCGACGGTCTCGCCGCCGATGGCAATGCGGCCGCCGTCGGGCGCCTCAAAACCGGCAATGAGCCGCATCAGCACCGTCTTGCCGCAGCCGGACGGGCCGAGCAGCGTAAAGCATTCGCCGTCGTTGAGTTCGAGGTCGAGCGCCGTGAGCACGGCCCGCCCCCCGTACTGTCTGGCCAGCCCCTCTATGGAGACTTTCGCCACAGGCCTGCCTTACTTCTGCATGATGCCGGTGAACTTTTTGATCGTCGCTTCCTTCTCGGCGATGATCTGCTGATAGTCAATCTTCATCGCCCGTTTCATCGCTTCGGCAACCGGCGGCAGCTTGAAGCGCGCGGGGATTTCGACGTCGGCGCGCACCGGCAGCGTTCCTTCGTTGGCGATCATCGTCTGACCTTCCTTGGAGAGGACGAAGTCGACAAATTTCTTTGCTGCTTCGGTGTTCGGGCTGTTCTTGAAGATCGCGATCGGGCTCGGGATGACGAGCATTTCGGGTGGGTAGACGAGGGCGAGTGTTGCGCCCTTATCGACCTTGTCGAGCGTGATGTAGTCGACCGCGAGGCTCGCGACGAGATCGCCCGACGCGGTGTCGTCGACGACTTGCCCCGAGCCCTTGCCCATTTTTGCGCCGTTGGCGTGCAGCGCCTCGAAGTAGGCCCAGCCGAAGGTCTTCGAGAGCACCGCGACGCTCATGTAGGCGGTCCCCGAGAGCGCCGGGTTGGCGATGCCGTATGCACCCTTGAAAGCGGGCTTCTTGAGGTCGTCCCAGGTCTTCGGCGCCTCCTTGACGATGCGCGTGTTGTAAGCGATGCCGAGCGTCCCGAGGCGGACGGCGGTGAAGGAACCATCGTAGTCGGGCAGGGGATTGACGAGGAGCTTGATGTCGGTCGGGATGTAGGGCGTCAGCATGCCCTGCGCCTTGAGCTGGTAGAAGTCGGGCACCTCGCTCGTCCACAGGACGTCGGCGAGGATTTTGCCGGATTCGCGCTCGGCGGCGATTTTCGCCATCAGCTTGCCGGCGCCGGCCGACTGGAAGTCGAGCTTGATCTCGGGATACTTCTTGCTGAAGGCGGTTTTCAGGTCGCCGATCATCGATTCCTTCATCGACGTATAGACGAAGAGCTTTTGCTGTGCGAGAGCGGCGCTCGAGACGACGAGCAGCGAGGCGGCTAGCGCACACAGGGCGAGTGAGTTGTTGGGACGCATGGCAATATCCTCGATCGGGTTGCATGACGGTTCTGCCTGGGACATATCGGCCTCGGCCGGCCCGGCGAACAGCGCACATGATAGTACGAAGGTCGGGTATTACCAATGCTGCAGGCGCGGGTATGTGGCGACGCGCGGCATCAAGGCCTTGCCGCAGCGCGTCGAAGTCATCAACGTCGACACCGACGCCGTCAGGGCGATCATCGCAAGAGAAGTGCCGCGCTAAAGAACCCACCGCAAAGGCGCAAAGGGGCAAAGATTACGCAAAGGAATTCTGTTGCCGCGAATTCCTGATTGCTTTTCTTTGCGAGTCCTTGGCGCCTTTGCGCCTTTGCGGTGGACGTTATTTCTGTCTAACCGTGAAAGCGCATCGAGAGGTCGAGGGCGCGAACGTCTTTGGTGAGCGCGCCGATCGAGATGCGGTCGACGCCGGTCTCGGCAATCGCGCGCAGGGAATCGAGCGTGACATTGCCCGAGGCTTCGAGAATCGCGCGCCCGGCGGTGATCGCGACGGCTTGACGCATTTCTTTGCAGCTCATGTTGTCGAGCAGAATCATCTTGGCGCCTGCCTCGAGCGCTTCATCGAGTTCGGCAAAGTTTTCGACTTCGACCTGAATGAATTTGCAAGGTGTCGCGCTCGATTGCGCGACGCGCTCTGCCGCCGCCATCGCTGCGCTGATGCTGCCGGCGGCGATGATGTGGTTTTCCTTGATCAGAATCGCGTCGTAGAGGCCGAGGCGGTGGTTGCCGCCGCCGCCGCAGCTCACCGCGTACTTCTGCGCGAGGCGCAGGCCCGGCAGCGTTTTCCTCGTGTCGACGACCTGCGCGCGAGAACCAGTGGCTGCGGCGACGATATCGGCGTATTGCCGCGCTTTCGTGGCAACGCCCGAGAGCAGCTGCAGGAAGTTGAGCGCCGTGCGCTCACCGGTGAGCAGCGCGCGCGCCGGACCTTCGATTTCGCAGACGAGCTGGTTGGGCTCGATGCGTTCGCCGTCGGCGGCTTTCCACGAGATCGCGATGCGCGCGTCGAGCTCAGCGAAACAGCGCGTAAACCAGGCGCTGCCGCAGAGCACCGCGTTCTCGCGGGAAATCACCGATGCGCGGTTGATAAGCCCCGCGGGGACGAGCTGCGCCGTCAAGTCGCCGCTGCCGACATCCTCGGCGAGCGCGGCGGCGACGTTGGATTCGATTTCCCTGGCGAGGGCGGGCAATGCGTTCATCAGGATTCCAGCGGGCAAAAGTCGAAGGCGAATTCTAGCATCGCGCAATCACCGTTTGCCTGCGCCATGCCTCGCGTTCGAAGAAAGGCATAGGGTGCATAGCGCAGCGTGTTGCACCGGTCCGTGCATGGCGAAGCGCATTGCACCGCCTGCGATGAATGGGTTAGCTCAATGCCTCGCGCCGAAGCGCCGTGCCGTCCCAGACGAGGACTTCGCCGCGCGCTTCGTTCCAGTCGGCGAGCACCCAGCGTTCGACGGCGATGCCGTCGACGAGGTGGGCGTGTGTCGCGGGCCGGTGCGTGTGGCCGTGGATCAGCGTCGCGTAACCCTTGGCGCGAATGAAATCGTCGGTCGCCGCGGCATTGACGTCCATCAGTTGCTGCGTGCGCTTTTCGCGCTTGGCGGTTTCGCTCTGCGCGCGTAGCGCCGCAGCGATCGCGCGTCGCTCGGCGAGCGGTTTGGCAAGGAAGGCCGCGGCCCAGGCCGGCGTGCGCACCTGCGCGCGAAAGGCGAGGTAATCCGTGTCGTCGGTGCATAGCGTGTCGCCGTGGCTGACGACGAATTGCCAGCCTTGCGCCGAGACGACATAAGGATCGGGCAGGAGGATCGCGCCGCAGCGCTCGGCAAAGTGCTGGCCGAGCAGGAAGTCACGGTTGCCGTGCATGATCGAAAGCCGGGTGCCCGAGTCCGAGAGGGCCCGCAGCGCGGCGACGATTTCGCGATGATAGCTGTCGTCGGCGTCGTCGATGACGTCGTCGCCTGACCAGACCTCGAAGAGGTCGCCGAGGATGAAGAGCGCTTGCGCCTGACGCGCGCGACTCGCCAGATAGGCGAGGAAGATGCGCGTCGCGCCGGGGCTCTGCGGCGAGAGGTGCAGGTCTGAAACGAAGTCGATCACTTGGGTTTCAGACCGCTACGAGCTTTTAGCAAACTTCGGCGCGCTCGATGACGACGTCTTCCTTTGGCACGTCCTGATGAAAGCCGCTGCTGCCCGTCTTCACGCCCTTGATCTTGTCGACGACGTCGTTGCCCTCGACGACCTTGCCGAAGACGCAATATCCCCAGCCGTTGGCGTTCGGGCTCTTGAAGTTGAGGAAATCGTTGTCGGCAACGTTGATGAAGAACTGCGCGGTCGCCGAATGCGGGTCCGAGGTCCGCGCCATCGCGACCGTGTAGGCATCGTTCTTGAGCCCGTTGTCGGCTTCGTTCTTGATCGGGTCCTGGCACGGCTTCTGTTTCATTCCCGGTTCGAAACCGCCGCCCTGGATCATGAAGCCCGGGATGACGCGGTGAAACACCGTGTTGTTGTAATGACCGGCTTGCGCGTAGGCGAGGAAGTTCTTCGTCGTCTCGGGCGCTTTTTCAGCGTCGAGTTCGATGCCGATGACGCCGAAATTGGTGTGCAGCTTGATCATTTTCGTTTCCTTACTTTTTATCGGTGATGATTCTGACTGAGGAGATGAGGACCGGTTCGATCGGGACGGCCTGGTGTGGGCCGCGAGTCTCCGTCGGCACAAGGGCGATTTTGTCGACGACCTCCATTCCCTTCACGACCCTGCCGAAGACGGCGTAGCCCCAGCCGTCAGGCGACGGGTAATCGAGCCGGGCGTTGTTGTTGTGGTTGATGAAAAACTGTGCGCTCGCCGAATGCGGGTCGGGGAGCCTTGCCATCGCGATCGTGCCGCGCAGGTTCTTGAGGCCGTTCTTGGCTTCGCTCTGGATCGTCGCGAGCGTCGGTTTCTGCTTCATCTCTTTGGTGAAGCCGCCGCCCTGGATCATGAAGCCGTTGATGACGCGGTGAAAGATCGTGCCCTTGTAGAAACCGTCCTTGGCGTACTGGACGAAGTTGGCGACAGTGATCGGCGCTTTTTCCGCATCGAGTTCGACGACGATCGTTCCCTGATTCGTCTCGATCTCTGCCATCGGCGCGGCGCTCGCGCTGGGAATCGCCGCCGCGGTAACGAGAGCGAGGCCAAGAAGGCATTTCAGAATCCGGCGCATCAGGCGGCTCCCTCGAAAGCGATCTTCCAAGTGCCGCCTTCGCGCACCCAGTACTGGCGCTTCTTCATCTGGTTGCTGAGGTTGTTGCTCTGGTAATCCTGGTCGAAGGTGACGACGACGAATTCCTCGTTGCCCGGGTTGCGGAAAATCGAGAGATTCGAAAACCTGACCTTGATCCATTCCTTGCCGGCGTTGACCTGACGCTTCTGCTGCGCGAATTTCTCGAGGTCCTGGCCCTTCGTCTGGAATTTCTTCGAATAGTTGCGCAAATAGCGGTCGACGTCGCGGCTTTCCCAATCCGCGCGCCATTCGTCGATGCGCTGGTTGAGCGCGCTGCGCTCGTTCTGCCAGTCGTCGAGCGTCAGCCATTCGATCGAGTTGCTGATGATCACGGGGGTGAGCCCGATCTGCAGGTTTTTCGCGAGCGCGTCGAGATCGCTGTTGGCGAGGACGACGCAGCCGTCGGAGGCCTTGGGCGGGCGCGAGTAGGTATCGGAAGGCGTTCCGTGCAGCCAGATGCCGTGGCCGCTGCGTCCCTGCCGCTTGTCCCACTCGTTCGGGTAGTTGATCGGGAAAGCGCCCGTGCCATAGAAGTCGCCGACCTTTTGCGGCGACAGGCTGGAGGTGACGTGATAGACGCCGGTTGGCGTCTTCTTGTCGCCTTCGTACCGCTTGCCGCCGCCGAGCTTGCCGTGCGAAATGTAGTAGTCGGCGACGAAACGCGGCCGGCCCTTGTCGTTCTGGTAAAGATAGAGTCGCGCCTTCTCGGTGTCGACGACGATTGCGTGTTCCTGGTCGGGGCGCATTTGCAGCAGGTAGCGCGGAACGTGATCGATCGTGTCGGGCCGATTGCGATACGCCGCGAGACGGGCGACGATCTCGTCGCGCAGGTCGGTGAGCTTTTCCTTCGGCGCGTTGTTGGCGTTGCCGAAAGTCGAGATCGGCATGCTGCGCGCGAGCAGGAGATCGCCGTTGATGAGGTGAGCGAGCCGGAAATTCGGGTACTGCCTGATCAGGGCTTCGGTATGCTCGAGCGCAGCCGTGAGGCGGTCGTTCTCGATTTCCGCGAGGATTCTTGAGAGCTGCGCCTCCGGTCCCGCATCGGCAAAGCTGTTCTGCCGCCCGGCGCCGCTTGCCGCCGTGCCTGCCGTGCCGCCGCTCGCGATCATTGCGCCGGCTGAACCCATCGATCCTGCGGAACCCGAACC
Source organism: uncultured Propionivibrio sp. (assembly GCA_964485725.1). Lineage (GTDB taxonomy): Bacteria > Pseudomonadota > Gammaproteobacteria > Burkholderiales > Rhodocyclaceae > Propionivibrio. The sequence continues at coordinate 12,939 of CAZALA010000093.1, forward strand.
GGCAACGATCGCCCATCCCGCGGCGCAGACGGCCACCACGGCCAGGGCGAGGAGAAGCCGACGCATCAGCTGACGCGTTCCTGCTGGATCAGCCATTTGCCTCCGGATTTCACGAAAACAATGGTCTTGGTGGTCGAAGTCTTGAGCGTCGATGAAGTGTAATGCTGGCGAAACTTTACCGTCGCCTTGTCGCCGGCGACGCTGAGCTTCAAGTCATCGACGGTTACCTGCAGCTTGCCCGGCTTGTCGATGCGCTGGTGGCGCTCGTTTTCCCAGGCCTTGCGCGCCATGCCGTTCGGCGTCTGGAAGTCGCTCGCGTAATAACTCAGATAGCTCTTCACGTCCTTGGCCGACCAGGCGCTGGCCCAGCCCTGCAAGGTTTTTGTCAGCTCATTTTCGACGTTTGCTGCCGCCGGCGTGCTGCTCGGAGCGTTTGGAGTGTTTGGTGTGGGCGCTTTCTCGGCAGGCGCTTTCACCTGCGGCGGCGCTTCCCTGGGCGGCGCGATCGGCTCGGGCGCCTTCTCGACCGGCTTCACCGCGGGCGCTGGTGTGGGAGCGGGCGCGGCAGCAGCAATCTTTGCCGCTGGCGCCGGGCTCGTCGCCGCAGCGACTTTCGCCGGCTCGGCCTCGCTCTTCGCGGCGCCTGGCTTGCTGCCCGGTTTGGCCGAAGTGCTGATGAGTTCCTTGATCATCGAGAGCTTGGTTTGCGTCGCCGCATTCGACGAATCGAGTTGCAGCGCCTTGTCGTAGGCCTGGCTGGCGAGCTTGGCATAGACGTCGCCGAGGTTCTCGTGCGCGATCGAGTACGACGGATGCGTGCGGATCGCCATCTCGAGCGCGGCGCGCGCCTTGTCGTACTGCTTCTGCTGCGCGTAGAGGACGGCAAGATTGTTGTAGGGCTCGGGCAACTCCGGAAAGTCTTCGGTGAGCTTCGTAAACACCGCGACGGCGTCGGCCTGTCGACCCAGTTCGGTGAGGATGAGTCCCCTCAGGAAGCGGCCCTGCGCGTCTTTGGGCTGTGTCGAAATATACGCATCGACTTTTTCAAGCGCCTGCGGCATTTGCCCCTGTTTCATCAGGCGCTGAATTTCGGGCAAGGTCTGTGCGCTCGCAAGTGAAACGGCGGCGCTCAGAACGAAGCCCAGAATTGCCGGCAGGAGGCGTGTCAGCAGGGGAGTCCGGGAAGAGAAAAGCATCGTTATGGTATAGTTCGCAAGGTTGGTGACTTAAGGGCGAATTCTAACAAGAAGCGCGTCGAATCCAAAGTTTTCCTCTGCTCCCGCTGCGCGCGGAGCGACCTTCCGAGCCTGCAAATGCTGAAAATCTACAACACCCTTGCCCGCGAAAAAGAACGCTTCGTTCCCATCGAAGCGGGCGTCGTCCGCATGTATGTGTGCGGCATGACCGTTTATGACTACTGCCACGTCGGCCACGCGCGCGTCCTCGTCGTTTTCGACGTCGTCCAGCGCTGGTTGCGCGCGAGCGGATTCAAGGTGACTTATGTTCGCAACATCACCGACATCGACGACAAGATCATCAAGCGCGCGAATGACAACGGCGAGAGCATCGGCGAACTGACGCGCCGCTTCATTGGCTTCATGGA
>CAZALA010000094.1:0-14352 GCA_964485725.1 uncultured Propionivibrio sp.
TGAACTATCTGGCCATGTCCTACGATCACCGCATCATCGACGGCCGCGAAGCCGTGCTCGGTCTCGTCACGATGAAGGACGCCCTCGAAGACCCGGCGCGATTGCTGCTCGGGGTTTAGAAAAGCGAACCACCAAGACACCAAGACACAAAGTTTCACCAAGAAAATCTTCTTGCTGTTCTTGGTGTGCCTTGGTGCCTTGGTGTCTTGGTGGTGGATCTTGATGGTTTCTGGGAGTCCTTATGTCCAAACAATTCGATGTGCTGGTGATCGGTGGCGGGCCGGGGGGGTATGTCGCGGCGATACGCGCCGGGCAGCTGGGTTTTTCGGTCGCGTGCTGCGAGTCGAAGGCTTACGCCGACCCGAAGGGCGAGCCGCGCCTTGGCGGCACCTGTCTTAACGTCGGCTGCATTCCGTCGAAGGCGCTCCTGCATACCTCGCACCTTTTCGAGCAGGCCGCGCACGACTTTGCCGCGCAGGGGATCATCGTCGGCGCGCCGCAGGTAGACGTCGCGAAGATGCTCGCGCGCAAGAACACGATCGTCGCGCAACTGACGGGCGGCATCGTCGGCCTGTTCAAGAAGAACAAGGTGACGCTGCTCAACGGTCACGGCAGCTTTGCCGCGCGCGTCGAGGATGGCTGGGAAGTGAAGGTCGGCGAAGAGATCGTCAGCGCGCGCAACGTGATCATCGCCACCGGTTCGAAAGCGCGTCATTTGCCCGGCGTCAGCGTCGACAACGAAATTGTTTGCGACAACGAAGGCGCGCTCGATTTTGCCGCTGTACCGAAGAAGCTTGCGATCATCGGCGCCGGCGTGATCGGCCTCGAACTTGGCAGCGTCTGGCGCCGCCTCGGGTCTGACGTGACTGTGCTCGAAGCCCTCCCGGATTTTCTCTCGCTCGCTGACAGCGATGTCGCGAAAGAAGCGGCAAAGGTTTTCGCGCGCCAGAAGCTCGCGATCGAGCTCGGCGTGACGATAGGCTCGGTCAGCACCTCGAAGAAAGGCGTGAGCGTGAGCTATACCGACAAGGCGGGCGCAGCCAAGACGCTTGCGGCCGACCGCCTGATCGTTTCGGTCGGGCGCGTGCCGAACACCGACGGTCTCAACGCCGAAGCGGTCGGCCTTGCCATCGACGAGCGCGGACGCATCGACGTTGACGAAGCCTGCCGGACCAATCTGCCGGGCGTATGGGCCGTCGGTGACGTCGTCTCAGGACCGATGCTCGCGCACAAGGCGATGGAAGAGGCGGTGATGGTCGCCGAACGCATCGCCGGGCAGGGCGGACACCGCAATCTCGATACCGTCCCCTGGGTCATCTACACCAGCCCGGAAATCGCCTGGGTCGGCAAGACCGAGCAGGCGCTCAAGGCCGAGGGCGTCGCCTACAAGACCGGGAAGATCCCCTTCGCGGCCAATGGGCGAGCGCTCGGCATGGGCGAGCCCACCGGCTTCGTGAAAATGCTCGCCGATGCGAAGACCGATCGCATTCTCGGCGTGCACGTGATCGGCGCCAATGCCTCCGAACTCATCGCCGAAGCGGTCGTCGCGATGGAGTTTTCGGCTGCGAGCGAGGATCTTGCGCGCATCTGCCATGCGCATCCGACGCTGTCGGAAGTGATGCACGAAGCGGCGCTCGCCTGCGACAAGCGGGCGCTGCACTTCTGAAGCGGGGCGGCGCGGGGCGTTAAACCCGCTTTAAACCTTTTCCAAGAAACGCGGTCAATCGATCGCGAACAACCGAGAAAAAGGAAAAGCGATGAAGGCCAGCCTCAAGCAATCCCGGCGAACGATCGCACCGCGCCGCGTCCGCTTCGCTTCCACGCCCGCTTCGGTCTCTTCGCACCCTTCGCTCTCTTCGCTCTCTTCGCCCTGCTTCTCGCCGCCGGAAGAAGGCGAGCCGCTCCGCCAGGCGATGGCCGGCACAGGCAGCACGATGGAAGCGATGCTCGCCGACGTGTTCGCGTTCAGCGCGCTCGTCGATGACGCGGTCGCCAGCCTGATCGCCAGGCTGAAAAGCGCTTTCTCGCTGCAGCTATCGAGCACGCGCAGCGGCCGCGAAGCCTGACGGGCGGTTTAGCAGCTTGTCCGGCGGCTTCGGCTGGCGGCGCCGAGGCGCTTGTCGCTCGCCTCGATATGTCTTAGCAGCCAGTCGGCGAGGCCGAGAAAAATCTCGCTCGACAGTTCGAGCTTGCCGCAGTCAAAGTCGCGTTTCAAAGCCGCCACTTCAGCGACAAGTTCGTCGTGCTCGACCTTGTGCCGGGCAAAGTCCGGATAGCGGATCTCGCGCATGAGCTTCTCTTCGCGGCCAAAATGCGAGGCCGTGTACGAAATCAGTTCTTCGAAGACGAGCGCGATGATCGTACGGCCTTTGCCGCTCTCGGCCGCGTCATGGAGCTTGCCGATCAGCCCGACCATATAGCGATGGTCCCGGTCCATCATCGCGTCGCCGGTCACGAGGTCTTCCGTCCAGCTGCAGGCCATCATCGCTGTTCCCTGAAGTCATCGAGCCACACCATTGTACACAATAGCCATGCATCATATCGGCGTTTTGGCGCCTGTTATACTGAAGTTTTTGCTGGCAGACCGACGCTGTGGCCCTTCAATTTCAAATCGTTCCGGTAACCCCGTTTGCACAGAACTGCACCGTGCTCTGGTGCGACGAGACGCTCTTCGCCGCTGTCGTCGACCCGGGCGGCGACCTTGCGCGAATCTTGCGCGCCGTCGAAGAAAACGGCTGCCGGCTCGAGAAAATCCTCCTACCGCACGGCCACATCGATCACGCCGGCGGCTTCGGTGAACTCGCGCAGCGTTCCGCCCGGCCGGTCGAAGGCCCCGGGCGCGAAGACGCCTTCTGGATCGACGGCTTGCCGCAGCAGAGCCGCACTTTCGGATTCCCCGAGGCGCGCGCCTTCACACCCGATCGCTGGCTGGCGCAGGGCGATCGGGTCTCGGTCGGCAAGCTCGAGCTCGAGGTCCTGCATTGCCCGGGCCACACGCCGGGCCACGTCGTCTTCTTCAACGCGCCGGCGCGGCTGGCGATCGTTGGCGACGTGCTGTTCAAGGGCTCGGTCGGCCGCACCGATTTTCCCAAAGGCGACTTTGACACGCTCATGCAATCGATCCGTGGTCGCCTGTGGCCGCTCGGCGACGACGTCGGCTTCATTGCCGGCCACGGCCCGATGTCGACGATTGGTTTCGAGCGCACGACCAACCCCTTTTGCGCGGATTAGTGCCCGTCCTCAGTCGTGAAACTGCATGCCGATGCGGGCGGCCCACGAGAGCGCGCCGACCTGCGCCGTCGAGTGCGCCGAAGCGCCGATCCCGAGCCGGGTAAAGAGCGATTCGGCCGCAGTAAAATCACCCGATTCGCCGGCAATGACGGCCGAGAGGAGCTCGCCGAGCACGCCGCTGCCGCCCGGTGAAGTGAGGGCCAGCATGACGCTATCGTCGACCGGGAGCTCCTTGACGATCTCGCTCATCGGCATGTTGAGAAGAACATCGAGCAGCGAGAAGAGGCCGGTCAGGAAAGCGTTGTCAACAAAGCGCGCCTGGTCCGACCCGGGGTCGATGCTGGCCGCGAGAATTTCCAGCTGACGTCCGCGCGCGGCGGCAAGTTGCATGAGTGGATTGGGCGCATGCCCGTCGGCGACGTTGTTGGCGTAGATCAGCAGTTGCAGCCAGCGCTGCAACTGTCGGCGGCCGAGAATGGCGATGGCTTGCGAGAAATTGCTGATCTTGGTGCGCGCGCCGACCGCCACCGAGTTCACAAGACGCAGCAGGTTGTAGGAAAGGCGTGGTTCTTCGCGAAAGATCTCTTCCAGGAGCCGCGTGTCGCTGTCCTGCTGCACGAGGCTCAGGAGCTTGACGAGCCGCAGCCGCGTGAGGTCGGGCTCTTTGCCGGCAAGCGTGTTGCGGGCGACGAGAAAGTGGCTGTCGCACCATTCGAAGCCTTCACCCGCGAGCCAGGCAAACATCTCGGCCGATCTTACGTCGCTCGCGATCTTGCGCAAGCCCGTCTGGTTGAGATAGGCGCGATCGGCCGGCAGCAGCTCATGGCGCGCGAATGCCGCCTGCAGCTCGACGAAATCGAAGGCCCAGCCCGGCAGTTCGCGAACGAGATCGGCGCGGTCGACCTGCACGCCGATACGACGGCCTTCCCGGCGCAAGCGCCGGCAGTGTTCGAGCAGCGCCTCATCGCGCAGACTCGCGCAAGGCACAACGAAAACCGCGTGACCCGAGCCGAAGCCCGTGATGAAGCTCTTGTCGTCGAGCAGCTCGGCGTCGATGGGGGTGATGATCCTGAGCAGACGGGCGAGCGGCGCTGCGCCCGATTCGCTATAGCGGGCAAGGAGTTCGGCGCCCGAGGCCGGCATCGCCGAACGCCAGTCCATTGCCGTCCATGCGCGGTCGGCGCTGACGAAGGGGCGCAGAAAGAAGTAGGAATCCGCCATGGAAGGTTTTTGGAATTCTCGTCAGATTTTTCTAGTCGGCAGCAAGCGTCGCAGCGCGCCAGCGGCCATTTTACTCCAAGCCCGGCCGCTTGACCGATTGGCCGACCGGGGCGCACCGGCCAGCGAACGAAAGGCTCAGCGCGCGGCGCGCTCGGCGTCGCGCAGTTCGCGGCGCAGGATCTTGCCAATCGGCGTCTTCGGCAGGCTCGTGCGAAATTCGATATGGTGCGGGCGCTTGTAAGCGGTGAGCTCGCTCTTGCAGTAGCTTGCGATCTCTTCCCGGGTCAGGGCCGGATCGCGGCGCACGACGAGAAGCTTGACGGCTTCGCCCGAGTGCTCGTCGGGGACGCCGATGACGGCGCATTCGGCAACGCCCGGGTGCATCATCACGACGCTCTCGATTTCGTTCGGATAAACGTTGAAGCCTGAGACGAGGATCATGTCCTTCTTGCGGTCGGTGATCGTGACGTAGCCCTTGCTGTTCATGTGGCCGATGTCGCCGGTCTTGAGCCAGCCGTCGCAGATTGCCTTTGCCGTCTCTTCGGGATTGTTCCAGTAGCCCTGCATCACCTGCGGGCCGCGCACGCAGATCTCCCCGGTGCAGCTTTCGATCGGCGCGCTGCCGTCCCAGAGCGGCAAGACCTCGAAGGCGTCGTTACGGATGCTGACTTCGGTCGAGGAGACCGGCAGTCCGATGCTGCCGTCCCAGGGGGAGCCGAGCGGGACGCAGCAGACGCCGGGCGAGGTTTCGGTGAGCCCGTAGGCTTCGGTGACATACGAGCCGGTGAGCTTCTGCCAGCGCTCGGCAACGGGCTTCTGCACGGCGGCGCCGCCGCCGACGACGACTTTCAGGGCCGAGAAATCGAGCTTTTCAAAACCCGGCGTATTCATCAGGCCGTTGAACAGCGTGTTCACGCCGGTCATCACGCTGAATTTCCACTTTTTGAGCTCGTTGAGAAAGCCCGGCAGGTCGCGCGGGTTGGTGATGAGCACCGTGAGGCTGCCCCACTTCATGAAAGCGAGCGTCGAAGTCAGGCAGAAGATGTGGTACATCGGCAAGGGCGCGATCGTGATTTCCTTGCCCTCTTTGAAGCTGCCGGAAATCCACAGATTCGTCTGCTCGAGGTTGGCGAGCATGTTGTGGTGACTCAGCATGGCGCCCTTGGCAAGCCCGGTGGTTCCGCCCGTGTATTGCAGAAAGGCGATGTCGCTGTGGCTGAGCTTGATCGGCGTGAAGGGAATCCTGGCGCCATGACGCAAGGCGCGGCGCAAGGGCGTCGCGTCGGCGATCTGCCAGCGCGGGACGATTTTCTTGACGCGCTTGACGACGAAATTCATCAGCCAGCGCCGCGGCGTCGCCATCATGTCGCCGAGTTCGGACGTGATGACGTGCTCGATCGCGGTGTTGCCAATGACTTTCTGCAGCGTCGCGGCGAAGTTCTCGAGGACGATGATCGCCTTGGCGCCCGAGTCGGCGAGCTGCGCTTCGAGTTCGCGCGCGGTGTAAAGCGGGTTGACATTAACGACCGTCATGCCGGCGCGCAGGATGCCGAAAAGCACGACCGGGTATTGCAGAAGATTGGGCAGCATAACCGCGACGCGGTCGCCCCGGCCCATGCCGCCGAGCTTTTGAAGATAGCTGGCGAAGCGCGTCGAGAGCTCGTCGAGGCGCGCGAAGGAAAGCTTTCGGCCGAAATTGCTGAAGGCGGGCTTGTCGGCAAATTTCCTGATCGTCTCGTCGAAAAGGTCGAGCACCGAATCGTACTGCGAGACGTCGATCTCGGCCGGGATCCCTGGCGAATAACTCTTGAGCCAGACGCGTTCGACCATTACTTCTTCCCCCATTTTTTGTCCGGTGGACAGTAGCCAAAAACGCCGGCGCTTGCAATCGCTCGATCGCGCCCGCGGCGGCGGATTTTTTGCCGCCGCGAGCGTATACGAACCGTTTACAATCTCGCGATGCTTCCTCCCTACTGGCTGCAGGCCACCGCCGGCATCGCCGCCGCCGACCCGGTGATGGCCGGCCTCATCGAGCGTTTCGCGAACTTCTCGGTGGTCTCGCGCGGCGACCCCTTCGCGACACTCGTGCGCTCTATCGTCGGGCAGCAGATCTCGGTCAAGGCCGCCGACAGCGTCTGGGCGAAGCTCTCGGCGGCGCTGCCGGCGATGCTGCCCGCGCAGGTCCTGTCGACGCCGAACGATTGCTTGCGAGCCTGCGGGCTCTCGGCGCGCAAGGCCGAATACCTCGGCGATCTGGCGCGGCATTTTGCCGACGGCAAGATCCACGTCGACAAATGGCAGTCGATGAGCGACGAAGAGATCATCACGGAGTTGACCGCGGTCCGCGGCATCGGCGTGTGGACGGTCGAGATGTTCCTGATCTTCAACCAGCTGCGTCCCGACGTCTTCCCGCTCGACGACATCGGCCTGCAGAAAGCCGTCGCGCGCCATTACTTTGCGGGCGAGCGTCCGGCGAGGAAAGCCCTGGCCGCTTTCGGCGAGCGCTGGCGCCCCTGGCGTTCGGTCGCGACCTGGCATCTGTGGCGCAGCCTCGACCCGGTGCCGGTCGAGTATTGAGTGCAATCACTCGTCGTTAAAAGATTCACCACCAAGACACCAAGTCACCAAGAAGCACCAAGAGAGACCAATCGGTGGTTCGCTATTAGTTTTCTTGGTGAACCTTGGTGCCTTGGTGTCTTGGTGGTTTGCTGTTGTCTTCCTACCCGCGCGCGCCGGTGAAGTTGCGGGCGCATGCGGTAAAATGGCGTGGTTTCCCGCACTGGCAGGCGCTGGATGAAAATCAGCTACCTCGATTTCGAGCAGGCGATTGCCGAACTCGACGGCAAGATCGAAACGCTGCGCTTTGCGCAGGACGATTCGGCCGTCGACATTTCGGACGAGATCGCGCGCCTCGAAAAAAAGAGTCAGGGGCTGACCAAGGAGATCTACGCCAGGCTCACGCCCTGGCAGATCGCCCAGGTCGCGCGGCATCCGCAGCGACCTTTCACGCTCGACTACGTGCAGCACATTTTCACCGAGTTCGAGGAGCTGCATGGCGACCGCGCCTTTGCCGACGACCATGCGATCGTCGGCGGGCTCGCCCGCTTCAACGGCGCGCCGGTCATGGTGATCGGCCATCAGAAGGGCGCCGACACCAAGGAAAAAATCTATCGCAACTTCGGCATGCCGCGGCCCGAAGGCTACCGCAAGGCGCTCAGGCTGATGCGCCTCGCCGAGAAGTTCGCGCTGCCGGTGATGACTTTCATCGATACGCCGGGCGCCTACCCGGGAATCGACGCCGAAGAGCGCGGCCAGTCCGAAGCGATCGGCCGCAACCTCTACGCGATGGCCGAGCTGCGCGTGCCGATCATCGTCACCGTGATCGGCGAAGGCGGTTCCGGCGGCGCGCTGGCGATCGGCGTCGGCGACATCGTGCAAATGCTGCAGTACTCGACCTACGCGGTGATTTCCCCCGGGGGGTGGGCGTCGATGCTCTGGAGGGGCGCCGAGAAGGCGGGCGAGGCGGCCGAAATCATGGGCATTACCTCGTCGCGCCTGAAGACGCTGGGGCTCATCGACAAGGTCGTCAATGAGCCGCTCGGCGGCGCGCACCGCGACCACGCGGTGATGGCCGCCAATCTTAAGAAAGCCCTGCAGGAGGCGCTCGAGCAACTCGCCGCGCTCCCGGTCGAGGAGCTTCTCGCCGCGCGCTTTGCGCGGCTGATGGCCTATGGCCGTACCAAAGAGCAGGCGCGCGGCCGCGCCTGAGCGCCAGCGCAGCACGCCGGGCGTCGGCGTCGACGCTGCGCTCGCCGCTTTCGTGGCGGCGCTGCCCGCCGGGTCGCGCCTATGTGTGGCCCTCTCCGGCGGCCGCGACTCGGTGGTCCTGCTGCACGCGCTCGCGCGGCTGCGGACATCGCGCGCCTTCGCTCTTTCAGCCCTGCACGTGCACCACGCGCTGAGCGCCAACGCCGACGCCTGGACGGCATTTTGCAAGGCGCTCTGCGCGACGCTGCAGCTGCCGCTCTCGGTCGTTCATGTCGAGGTGCCACGCGCGAGCGGCGAGGGGCCCGAAGGCGCGGCGCCGCGCCTTCGCCATGCCGCCTTTGCCGCGGCCCCAGCCGACTTCATGGCGCTTGCCCACCATCGCGACGACCAGGCCGAGACGGTGCTGCTCAAGCTCTTGCGCGGTGCCGGTGTCGCCGGCGCGGCCGGCATGGCGCCCTGGCGCAGGCAGACGCACGGCCCGCAGCTCGTGCGGCCCTTGCTTGGGGTGCCGCGGCAACTGCTTGAAGACTATGCAAGCGCCCAGAAGCTCAGCTGGATCGACGACGAGAGCAATCGCAACACGCACTTTCGCCGCAACTTCCTGCGCCACGAAATCCTGCCGGCGCTGGCAGAGAAATTTCCCGGCGCCGGGCAGTCGCTGGCGCGGGCGGCAAGCCATTTTGCCGAGGCTTCGAGCCTGCTCGACGACCTCGCCAAGATCGACCGCGCGGCGGCCGACAGCGGCGCCGGGCGCATCGCGCTCCCGGCCTTCAAGGCCCTGGCGAAGGCGCGCGCGGCGAACCTCTTGCGCTATGCCTGGACCAGCGCCGGCTTGCGCGCGCCCGAGACGGCGTGGATCGAAGAAAGCCTGCGCCAGCTCGCGAGCGCCGACGCGCTGGCGCAAATCCGGCTGTCGACTCGCGACGGCGAACTGCGCGTCTACCGCGACGAGATTTATCTTCTTGCGCCGCCGGCCGCGTCATCCGGAAAAACGATCGTCGAAGCGCGTGCGGGCGAGCTCGCCTGGTCTGGCGGTCGCGTCGTTTTCAGCGAGGCGGTCGGCGCCGGAATCCGGCGCTCGGCGATGGTCACGGGCGAGCTTCGTTTGCAGCCGCGCGCTGGCGGCGAACGCCTGCGCCTGCATGCGCAAAGGCCGACGCGCAGCGTGCGCAATCTCTTGCAGGAAGCCGCGCTGCCGCCCTGGGAGCGCGAGCGTTTGCCGCTGCTGTGGTGCGGCGAGCGCCTGCTCTGGGTCGGCGCAATCGGCATCGATTGCGCCTGCGCCTGCCCGCCCGGCGAGAGCGGCATCGTGCCGGTGTGGGAAGCCGATTAGGCGCGATTCCCGCTCGCGGCCGGCGCACGACTTGCCGCGCGCCTCCTCCGTATTGGACAAGGAGACCGGCAGGCAAGCCCATTCAGCAAGCCCGCGCAGCCAGTCGGGCGGCCTGCCGATTCAATCGGTCGACGAGGCAGCGTCGCGTTCTGCCTGGTCGCGGCTGCGTTCCGCGCCGGGCTCCGCCGCGGGGAAGCGGCCATCGACGTAATACCAGCGGCCATCCTCGCGCAGAAAGCGGCTCGTCTCATGCAGGCGGTGGGCGCGGCCGCCGTGCCGGTAGCGGGCGATGAATTCGACGATCGCGTGCGTCGCATCGAGCGGCTCGTGGCGACGCACTTCCAGGCCGAGCCAGCGCGGGCCCTCGTCAAGATCGAGCGTGGCAGGGCGAGTGCTGGCATGCCAGGTCGATAACAGATAGCTTTCGAGCCCGAGCACGTAGGCGCTGTAGCGCGAGCGCATCAGCGCTTCGGCGTCGGCCGCGGCACCGCCGTCGTGGCAAGCCGCGCAGCATTGCGTGTAGCGGCCGCCGCTGCCGCAGGGACAGAGCGCCGCAGGCTGTGACGTTCTAAGGCTTGGCACCGGCTGCGACTGCAGGGGCGGCAGCGCCGGGCACTGTCGGGGTGTCGCGGCGCACCGGCGCGAGGACGCGCTTCGTGCTGGCATCGTCAAAGAAAAGCGTGATCGGCAGCGTGTCGCCTTCCTTGAGCCCCGCCTTGACGTCGAAAAGCATCAGATGGTAGCCGCCGGGCTTGAACTCGACAGCACCTGCCGCAGGGATCTCGATGCTCGCAATCTGACGCATCTGCATGATGCCGTCCTGCATGCGGTGCGTATGCAGCTCGATCGCCTTGACCAGCGGGCTTTGGGCGCGCGCGAGCCGGCGCGGCTCGCGGCCCGGGTTGCTGATCGTCATGAAAGCGGCGCTGACGCGCGCGCCGGGTGGCGCCTGGCGCACGTAGGGCGCGCTGACGACGAGTGCGCTCTCGGCCGCAAGACCCGGGAGCGACAAAAAAGCGAGCAGGACGAAAGAAAGATTACGCATGGCAGGCCTTTAGCCGGATTGGTTGAGGAGGGAACGAATCGCCCCCACGATCGCCTCCGCGGACGTGCCGTGGGCGAGCATCGCGGCGAGCTTGCCGTCGCGCCCGACGACATAGGTCAGCGACGAGTGGTCGACCGTATAAGTGCCGCCGGCGCCGGGCTTTTGCTTCGCATAGTAGGCGCCGTACTGGTGTGCGACCTTGGCGATGTCGTCGGGGCTGCCGGTAAGCCCGACGATCGCCGGATGAAAAAAGCGCGCATAGTCGCCGAGGATTTGCCTCGTGTCGCGCTCGGGGTCGACCGATATGAAAAGCCCGGCGACCTTGGCGACTTCTTCTGGCGAGAGCCGCGAAAAGGCGTCCGCGACCGCGGCGAGCGCGGTCGGGCAGACGTCGGGACAGAAGGCGTAGCCGAAGTAGATGACGACGACCTTGCCGCGGAAATCGCTGAGCGCGACCGGGCCGGCCGGGCCGCTCAGGCGGAAATCACCCCCCTGCGCACCCCCCGGCGCCGCTTGCCCCGGCGCGGCGACAACGCCGCCGGCTGGCGCGCTCACGGGCACCGGCTGCCAGAAGAACGCGAGCCAGAGAAGCGCGGCGAACAGCGCTGCCGCAAGGCCGATCGAGCAAGCCGTTTTCGCCCGTCGCGTCATCGTCATCGGCCGCGCTCCGGACCAGCACATCAGGTTCGTATCGTCTCGTCGAGCGTGATGTCGACCATCAGCTCGTCGGAGAGCTGCTCGAGGTCGCGCGTCAGCGCTCTCGCATCGAGGCTGCCGGCAGCGGTAAGCTCGGCGTTCGCGTGAAAGAGGATGGCCGCCGACATCGGCGCGCTCGCCGTATGCGTATTGAGCGCTTCGACGTTGATCGCGTGCCGCGCCAGGACCTGCGAGACCTCGCGCACGATGCCGATGCGATCGTGACCGACGAGCGCGAGCTTGAGTCGGCGTTGCCCGGCTGTCGCAGACGCTGATGACGCTTCACTGGCGCGCCTGGCGCCATCGCCCGGTGGCGAGATTTCGGCGGTCACGCGCAGGCCGGCGAGCGCGGCGAGCGCCGATTGCAGGGCCGCGACCTCGCTCTCGGCGACGCTGACGCAGACGATGCCGGCGAACTTGCCGGCCAGATGCGACATCGAGGACTCGAGCCAGTTGCCGCGATGCGCACTGATCGCCCGCGCGAGCGCCTCGACGAGTCCCGGCCGGTCGTCGCCGATCACGGTCAATACGAGCGAAACATCGCTACTGGCACTCATGCGGCACTCCCGGCGGATTGGATCAGCCATTGTACCCGAGGCATGGAGCCGCGCCGCGCTGCTGAGTCGTTCAAAGTCAGTGGTTTACTTCTCGACGAAAGCGCGTTCGATGACGTAGTCACCGACCGCGCCGATATGCGGCGAAATCCGAAAGCCGCGTGCATCGAGCAGGGCGCAGCAGTCCTTGATCATCGCCGGGCTGCCGCAGATCATCGCGCGATCCTGCGCCGGGTCGAGCGGCGGCATGCCGACGTCGGCGAAGAGCTTGCCGCTTTCGATGAGCTGGGTGATGCGACCCTGCGTGGCGAAGGCCTCACGGGTGACCGTCGGGTAATAAACGAGCTTGCCCGAGACGAGTTCGCCGAGGTATTCGTGCTGGGACAGTTCGTAGGTGATGAATTCGCGGTAGGCGAGTTCGTCGACCGTGCGCACGCCGTGGACGAGAACGACTTTTTCGAAGCGCTCGTAGGTTTCGGGGTCCTGGATGAGGCTCAGGAAAGGCGCCAGCCCGGTGCCCGTGGCGAGCAGATAAAGATGCTTGCCGGGTTTGAGGTCGCGCAGCACGAGGGTGCCGGTCGGCTTGCGACTGACGACAACCTCGTCGCCGATTTCGAGATTCTGCAGCCTGGAAGTGAGCGGACCGTCGGGGACCTTGATGCTGAAGAACTCGAGGAAGTCGTCGTGATTGGCGCTCGCGATGCTGTAGGCACGCGTCAGCGGGCGACCTTCCTGCGCCAGGCCAAGCATCACGAACTGGCCGTTGGTAAAGCGCAGCGAGGCATCGCGCGTCGTGCGAAAGCTGAAAAGGCTGTCGTTCCAGTGGTGGACCGAGAGAACGCGTTCGGTAGAGAGGGGACTCATGGGAGACTCATGGAGGCTGGTGCAAAAACTGGTGAAAAGGGTGCGTGGCTTGGGCTGCAAGCTCTTTTTTGACAGCGCCAATCGCAATCGTTCGTGACGGACCGATAAAATTGCGCGCGAGGACGCGGAAGTCGCCTCGCGCCTTGAACGCCGGGGCGGCGACGCGGTCAGTCTCTTCATTGCAAAACCCGAAAGGCCAGGAATGGGACTTAACCCCAGTGTTTACGCCGAAGAACCGGCTCGTGCCGAAGTCGAGGCCATGGCAGGGCCGGCGCTGATTGAATTTGGCGCCCCCTGGTGCGGTCACTGCCAGGCGGCGCAGGCGCCGATCGCCGAAGCCTTTGCCGCGCATCCGGCGGTCGCCCACCTGCGCGTCGAAGACGGGCCGCGGCGCCCGCTCGGTCGCTCCTTCGGCGTGAAACTGTGGCCGACCCTGATTTTCCTGCGCGACGGCAAGGAAGTCGCTCGCCTCGTGCGGCCGACGAGGGCCGCGCCGATCGCCGAGGCGCTCGCGACGATCGATCAGAAGAAATAGGTGGCAAGAAGGCCGATCGCCGCACAAGCGGCGATCACTTCCATGATGCTGCGCTGATATCTGAAGAGCGCGACGAAAGCCGCGCTGGCAATCAGCGCGTTCAGCGCCTGAAAGCCCCCGGCAAACGGACTCTGCCCGCTCGCCTGTGGCCAGAGCACGTGCCAGCCGAAAAATATCGCCAGGTTGGCGATGACGCCGACCACCGCTGCCGTGATAGCGGAGAGCGGCGCCGTGAATTTCAAGTCGCCGTGCGTGGCCTCGACGAGCGGGGCGCCGGCCAGGATGAAGACGAAAGACGGCAGGAAAGTAAAGAAGGTGGCGACCGCGGCGCCCGCGCAGCCGGCGATCGCGAGCGCGTCAGGACCGAAGATCTGCAGCGTCCAGGCAGCGACGAAACCGACGAAGGCAACGACCATGATCAGCGGTCCGGGCGTGGTTTCGCCGAGCGCCAGGCCGTCGATCATCTGCGCGCCGGTGAGCCACTGGTAGTGTTCGACGCTCGCCTGGTAGACGTAGGGCAGCACCGCGTAAGCGCCGCCGAAAGTGACGAGCGCGACCTGCGAGAAGAAGACGGCGATGTCGCGAAGCACCGGTTGCGTGAGTGCCGCCATTGCCGCAAGCCATATCAGCAGCGCGATCGCGACGAGGCGGAAAAGGCGGCGGCGATCAAAGCGCGTGTGCGCCGGCGGCGGCGTGTCGTCGTCGATCAGCGCCGGACCCCAGGTCGCCGTGCTGGCGCCGTGGCCGCCGCCGATCTCAAACTTGTGCGGAACGATCCTGCCGCCAATGAAACCGGCGATGCCGGCAGCCAGGATGATCGCCGGGAAGGGCAGGCGCAGCACGAAAATCGCGACGAAGGACGCCGCGGCGATCGTCCACAGCAAGCTGTTCCTGAGCGCGCGCGTACCGATCCGCCAGGCTGCGGAGAGGACGATCGCGGACACCCCCGGCTTTGCGCCGGCGTCGATGGTGGGCTTGAGCTCCTGCTCCATCTTGGCCAGGGCCTCCGTAGCCGGGCCGAAGGACAGGGCAAAGGCCTTGAGGTTGGAATTCTGCACGGCCAGGGCCAGCACTTCCTCGTCCACCTTGCGGTACTCGCCAAAGG
>CAZALA010000095.1:0-14196 GCA_964485725.1 uncultured Propionivibrio sp.
GAAGCAGGAATACAAGCGCTAGGCCTTCGAACTCTTCGAGGCGCTGCTCGACAGCGTGCGCGTCGACGTGACGAGGCTCCTGATGACCGTCCAGGTGCGCGCCGAAGAAGTCAAGGAAACCGCGCCGCACGCTGAAGTCCAGAACGTCCAGTACCATCACGCCGACTACGACGACGCCCTCGGCGCCAGCGCCGAAGCGGCCAAGCCGCAGCCGCTGCACAGCAGCCCGAAAGTCGGCCGCAACGATCCTTGCCCCTGCGGTTCGGGCAAGAAATACAAGCAGTGCCACGGCAAACTGAGCTGATTTTTTTAGCAAACACCATTCACCACAGAGACACAGAGGCACAGAGAAATACCAGATAAGACGCTTTCCTCTGTGTCTCTGTGCCTCTGTGGTTAAGGGTTTTAAGTATGCCAGTCAATTTCGCTACCCCCGCGCCAGAAGCGCTGTTTCCTGTTGCCGGCGTCCGCCTCGGCATCGCCGAAGCCGGCATCCGCAAGGTCGATCGCAAGGACTTGACGCTGCTCGTGCTCGACCCGGGTTGCAAGGTTGCCGGCGTGTTCACGCAGAACCGCTTCTGCGCGGCGCCGGTGCATGTATGCAAAAGCCATCTTTCGTCAGGCGCTGAAATCCGCGCCCTCGTGATCAACACGGGGATCGCCAACGCCGGCACCGGTGAGGCCGGCATGCAGGCCGCGCAGGCCACCTGCGCCGCGGTCGGGGAGTTGCTCGGCATCAAAGCGGGCCAGGTCCTGCCGTTTTCGACCGGCGTTATCCTCGAGCCGCTGCCCGTCGATCGCCTCGTCGCCGGCCTGCCGCGCTGCCAGAAAGACCTCCTCGCCGACCATTGGCATGCCGCCGCGCACGCGATCATGACGACCGACACGGTCGCAAAGGCCGCCTCGCGCCGCGTTGTCGTCGACGGCAAGACGGTCACGGTGACCGGCATGAGCAAGGGCGCCGGGATGATTCGTCCTAACATGGCGACGATGCTCGGCTTCGTCGCGACCGACGCAGGCATCTCTGAACCGCTCTTGCGCGAACTCGCGAAGGAAGCAGCCGACGAGTCGTTCAACTGCATTACGGTGGATGGCGACACCTCGACCAACGACTCCTTCATCGTCATTGCCACCGGAAAATCCGGCGCAACCTTCGCCGACGCTTCAGCGCCCGGCTACGTCGCCGTTCGTGACGCAGTGAAGGCCGTTGCGCTCGAACTTGCGCAAGCGATCATTCGCGACGGCGAAGGCGCGACCAAATTCATCAGCATCAACGTCGAAGGCGGCCGCGATCGCGACGAATGCAAACGCGTCGGCTACGCGATCGGCCACTCGCCGCTCGTCAAGACCGCTTTCTTCGCGTCAGACCCCAACCTTGGCAGAATCCTCGCGGCGATCGGCTACGCGGACGTCGACGCGCTTAACGTCGACGGCGTTCGCGTCTGGCTCGCGAGCAAGGGCGAGGACGTTCTCGTCGCCGAAAAAGGCGGTCGCGCGGCGTCCTACCGGGAAGAAGACGGCTCGCGCATCATGCAGGCTGCCGAAATCACCGTGCGCGTCGATCTCGGCCGGGGCAAGGCCTGCGGCACCGTCTACAGCTGCGATTTCTCGTACGACTACGTGAAGATCAACGCGGATTACCGCAGCTAGTGCAACACTCGCGGGATTGACAGCGTAAATTCCGCAATCTTCGCCTCAAACTGAACGCCATCGTCGGCCGTCATCTGGTAGCTGCCGCGCATCGTCCCGACCGGGGTATCGAGCTGGCAACCGCTCGTGTATTGAAAGCTCTCGCCGGGCTTCAAGAGCGGCTGTTCGCCGACGACGCCGAGGCCCCGCACCTCCTGCACGCGCGAATTGCCATCGGTGATGATCCAGTGCCGTGAAATCAGTTGCGCGGCGACGGTGCCGACGTTCTCGATCGTGATCGTATAGGCGAAGACATAGCGGTTCGTCGCGACGTCCGATTGATCGCCGATGAACTGCGGAACGGCGCTGACGGCGATCTGGTATTTCTTGCTTTCGGCCATGGCGATCAGAAAAAATTGAGGGGTGAAGCATTGCACACGAAACTCGTCGGCGTGGCAAGACCTGTCGCCGGAAAAGTGACAATTCTTGTCAGCCGGTGACGCAATCCGTAAGAATTTCGGTGAAGAGCACCGCGCAAATCCATGCCCGGCCTAGAATTTCCAGCTGGCATGAACTTTGAATGCATCTTGGCCAACGGGTTATCCGTTGCACTCACCGGAAGGGGACTTAGACATGAAAAAGCTACAGAACGGCTTCACGCTGATCGAACTGATGATCGTCGTCGCGATCATCGGCATTCTCGCGGCAATTGCGATTCCGCAGTTCACCGAATACACGAAGAAGGGCGAAGACAAGGCTGCTCAGTCTGACGCCAGGAATTTATTGACCGCAGCGATTGCCAACTCAACGCTGTAATTGCGACCCCGATTAAGGAGATTTGTCATGAAGAAATTTTTTGTATTGATCGTCGGTTTGCTCGCGGCGACGCAAGTTTTCGCCCAGACAGCCGTGTGCACGAACGGAATTCCTGACAACGCGGGAATTTATAACGCCCCAGCCGCGCCTTCTTTTGTTGTGCGTAATTTCCCGACGCGGTGCTCGGCCAATGTTACGGCAGTAGCTCGCGAAAATGCTGTGGCGTTCGCCGTGGGCGCAGTTTCGACGAAGGGAAAGAGCCGCTTCCAAGGTAATACGGGCGGCGGTCCGATCGCCGCACAAACTTGCGCAGCGGTCACCTGCGTCGCCGCCGATGCTGATAACGGCTTGGCCGCCATTCTGGCCACCGCTACCTGACCACGACTTGACATGATCTAGAAAGCGCGCTTCGGCGCGCTCTTTTTATGTGGCAATTCTGTCTTACGGCATGGCGCGCAGGCTTCAGGAGCAGAAGCGTGCACGCCATTCTGGTTCTCGGCATCGTCCTGGTTGGCGTCGCCTTTCTGTCGGCGTCATTTTCACCGCGCCAGCCGACGACGGTTGCGCTGGATGTCGGCCTGTCGGGAATGCGCTTTAGCCTCGTGCTCTTCGCGCTGTTCTGGGTCCAGGAATTCGTCGGCCGCGAGGTCGAAAAGCGTACGGTCATGTACGCGCTAAGCTACCCGGTTTCGCGCGCGTCCTACATCGTCGGCCGCTACTTCGGCATTCTTGGTCTGCTCGCCCTGGCAGCCATCTTGCTCGGCATGCTGCTCTGGCTGGTCACGCTTACGATCAGCGGTGTGTACGAAGGATTCCGACTGAGTCTGGGCTGGCCATTCTGGCTGACTGTTTTCGGCGTCTGGGTCGATGCTGCGCTGGTTGCCGCTTTTGCGCTGTGGATCGCTTCGCTTTCGACCGTGCCAATGTTGCCGGTGGCCTTGGGCATCGCCTTCGCGTTTGCAGGCAAGAGCTTGGGCGCTGTCATCCAGTATCTCGCAAGCGGCGCCGACAACGATCCTGACTTCGTTTCACGCTTCAATCCGCTGATCGAAACAGTGCGCTGGTTCTTGCCGGACCTGTCCCGGCTCGACTGGCGAGCATGGCCGATGTACGAGTCATTCCCGGGTGCTCTGACGATGGCCTTGGGTGTGACGATGGCGGCGGGTTATTCGCTGGTGATGCTGGTCCTCGCCGTGCGGACTTTTTCGCGGCGTGAGTTTTCCTAGCGTCTCGTCATGACGCGCCGCACTGCCTTACTCGATGGCCTGCTCCTGCTGGTCGGTGTTGCGGTGTTCCTCGGTTCGAACGCGGCGCTGGATCGACAGAAGCGCGTCAGTGCCTCGGCCGAGATCCAGGTCGCGCTGCCGCTTTTCGTGCAAGTCCTGATGGCCGGTGGCGACCGCTTTCTGGCGGCGAATCTGGGCGCGATCCGTTCGTTGATTACCGAAACCGCCAAGATGGATCCGGATGAGTACAAGATCCTCGCCAGGGTCCAGGTCGACGCCTCGTGGCTCAATCCTGCGCACGAAGACAACTACTACATCGCTTCCGCTATCCTTCCATGGAACGGACAGGTGGAAGCGGCGCAGGTCGTGCTGCGGCGAGCGAGCATTGCGCGTCCGTTCGATTATCAGCCGGCGTTCTACTACGCGTTCAATCTCGCCCAGTTCAAGGGCGACATGTTTGGCGCTTCGCAGTGGCTGCGAACCGCGGCCGCCAAGTTGCCGGATGAAAACGAGCGGCTGACGATGGAAAATTTCGCTGCGCGCTGGCTCGATCACGCGAACGATCTGACACTTGCAATCAACGTCGTCGAGGCCATGGCCAAGCAGGCGAAGCGCAGCGATTTTCGCAAGTATTTGTTGCTGCGCGCGCAACGGCTGCGCGACCTGTTGGCGCTGCGGCAAGCGGCTGATGCCTATCGCGAAAAGTTCGGGCAGCCGCTGCAACGCCTTGATGAGCTCGTCGGTTCGCATCTCATTGCAGCGCTACCAGTCGATCCCTTCGGTTTCGGTTATTCTGTCGATGCGCGGGGCATCCCGATTTTTGCGAGTCCGAAACAGCAATGAGCGTGGCGATTCGAATCGACAATCTCTGCAAGATCTATCCGCGCTCATGGGGAGGAAAGAGCACGCCGGCGGTGGTCGACGTCAGTTTGAGCATAGACGAGGGCGAAACCTTCGGCTTCATCGGCCCGAACGGCGCTGGCAAAAGCACGACGATCAAGGTCCTCACGGGCGTCTTGCGATCGACGAGCGGGCGCGCCGAACTGTTCGGCCGCGATGTCGCGTTGCCGGAAGCGCGTGTCGGGCTAGGCTACGTTCCCGAGAACCCGAGCGTTTATGATTTTTTGACCCCGCTCGAGATTCTCACCATGGGGATGCGCTTGCACAAGACGCGCGTTGCTGACGAAAAGCGCCATTGCCTCGGCTGGCTCGACCGCTTCAGCCTGGCACAGGTCGCTAACAAGATGGTGCGCTCCTTCTCAAAGGGTATGACGCAGCGAGTCGCGCTCGCGCACGCGCTCGCGATCAAGCCGCGTCTCCTTATCCTCGACGAGCCCTTGTCCGGGCTCGACCCGATCGGACGAAAGGACGTCGTCGATATCCTCGACGAATATCGACTCGGTGGCGGCACGCTGTTTTTTTCCTCCCACGTCCTTCATGACGTCGAGGCGATCGCTGACCGGTTCGGCCTCATTCACCAAGGCAGGCTCCTGACGATACGCTCGCCGCAGGAAGTCGTCGCCGACCAGGCCGACCGGTATGTCCTGCGCTATCGCAGCGCGAGTGGGGCAAACGGCGCTGGCGAAGCGGTGCACGCTGGCTTACACCTGCTCGAGGCCGGCGCGAGCGAACTTGCCGAAGCGATCGCCAGAGTCCAGGCGAGCGGCGGTGTCGTGCAGGATGTCCTGCCGAAAATCTCGCTCGAAACAGTTTTCTTCCGGACCATCGCCTCGACGCCGGACACCACGATGTGAACTCCTCGGCAAGCGACTGGCGAAACCTGCGCAATAGCCTGCTGCTTTTGCTGCTTTTCTCGTTCTGCCTCTATCTCCCGACTTTGTTTCATTACGGGTTTGCCGATGACGATATATATCTGGCATACGCGAATCGCTTCCTGCGCGAATCGAAATGGACAGACCTCTATCAGTTGTTCCTGACGCCGCAGAATCCCTGGGAGTTTTTGCCGCTTCGTGATTTTACCTACTGGCTGGATTTTCGCGTCTTTGGCGACGAGACCGCTGGTTTCCACGCGACCAATCTATTCTGGTATGCGCTCTCCGGCTTGTCGTCTTACTGTTTCTTTCGTGAACTCATCCTCCTCTGTAAACCCGCTTGGGCTGCGCAGGCGACCGCGTTGGCGATGTGCGGCGCAGTCGTTTTCATGGTCCATCCAGCGCACGTCGAAGTCGCCGCGTGGATCGCTTCACGCAAGGACCTGATTGCAGGAACTCTGGTGTTCGGGTCGCTGGCCTTGCTGGCGCGCGCACTGCGCGGCGGCTGTCCGCACGGCCTGATGGCGCTTTCCGCCCTGCTGCTTTTTATGGCTTGCTTCGGTAAAGCGTCGGCGATGACCAGCGCCCTGATCGCCACCCCGCTTTTCGGTCTGGCGCAGAAGACCGTGCCAGAAGCCGGGCCGGGCCGAAGAATCGCCTGGCTATTGCTGTTCTGGACTCTGATTGCCCTCGCTTCCTTGATCCACTTTCATTTTGGCGAAGCGCGCGGAATTCGCATAGAGAATCATCCCGGGCTTTGGATCATGATCGATCGCGCGTCGAGAATTCTTACCGGGCAAATCGGCATTCTGCTCTTCCCTTTTCCGCTGCATTTTTACCACGACGTCTATCAATTCGGTGACTGGCACTGGCTCGTCAGTACGAGCGCCGTGGCGGTCGCGCTGGCTTCTTTTTGGTGGCTCGCAAGACGGCAGTCGCTGTGGGCTATGGGCGCCATTCTGAGTGTTGCTCCACAGCTGGTTTATCTGCAATTTGTTCCGTTCACGACCTGGTCGCTGGCCAGCGAGCGATTCGCTTTTGTCTCCGTCGCGGGTGTCGCTCTGCTGCTCATCGAGCTGTTTGGCCGCATCGGCAAGCCGAAACAAATTGTGATGCTCGTCACCATTGTCGTGCTGCCCAGCGCGCTCGTCGTCTGGTCGCGCATTGGCGAATGGCAGTACCGTAATACCTTGCTCGACCGCGAATATGAACTGCAACCGCACTTTCACAACGCCATTCGCGACCGAATCGGGTTCACGCTGCTGCCACAGAAGCGCTATGCCGAGGCGGCGGCGCTGGCGAGGCAATTGCCGCGGCCCTATGCGGTCGATGCACTGCTTGCGCTGATCGACGCGGAACAGGCTTATAGGTCGATGCGCGATGCGGAAGGTCCGCCCTCAGCAAGTCGGACGCTGAGGCGAAATTTCTGTGGCGCGATCACAGCACTTCGCGCGTCGATCGCGATCGGATACGCTCACGTTCCGAACGAGGCGGACATCTCTTACAACAATATTCTGCGCACGCTCGGCTGGGCACTAAAATATCAGTACGCCGATGAAAGCCATCTCTGCGTGGCCGAGAATCTTTGATGCCGTGGTCGAACAGCTACTGTGTCGGGAAATACCAATAGAGGCCAATGCGGTAGTCGAAAGTCTGCGTGTGCACAAACGCCAGACCGATCAACAGCGCAATGGCTGCTGGCACCGGGAAGACAATCTTCATCCCGCTGCGTTCCGGCTTTTGACTGATCAGCCAGGCGATCGCGATCGACAGGTAAATCAAATGCTCCAGATGGAACAGTGTCGCATCGAGCATTCCTGTTATGAGCACATAGGCGACGCCGGCGACCGCCGTCGGGTCGTTATTTTTCCGTTCGCTTACGATCGGACGGAGCGTTGATTGGTGAAAAAAACCGGATAAAAGCGTCAGCCCGACGATTCCCCAGTCGCAAATACTCTGCACGGCGCCGCTGTGCGCGTGCACGTGCCGATAATAATTGACGACTACGCCGTGCATCACCTGCAAGCGCGCATAGCCGTTCCCGCCAACGCCCGTCCATAGCCTGTCGATACTGTCGAGACCCAGAAGCGTCGATTTCCAGATCGCGAGCCGGGAGGACGACAGTTCATCCATGGACTTTGCGCCGAGTGATAACCGGAAGGCGCCGCCGATGCCGACGTTCTGCATTGGCGGGTCGGGAATGAGAGCCAGTGCTAGGCTTGCGAAAGTATCGATCATCAAGATTTTGAGCCAGGCGCGGTCGGCGTAGACGAACACCGCAACACAGCAAGCCCACGCCAGCATGGAGGCCCGGGTGCCCGACCAGAACACCATTGCCAGGCCTAGTATTCGAACAGCCCGAAAGAAGTGCGCTGTCCATCCCCCGAGCTCGGTTTTGACGAACAGCAGGATCGTTAAAAAGCCAACGCTTAAACCCAAATGCCGGATATGTCCGAAGATTGGCGGATAGTGCCAATTGTCGTACCACTCGGCATTGACCACCATCGTGAGCAGCAAATTGATAATGCAAAGTGCTGCGCCGACCCGCAGGACCTGAAAGGCGATTGGAAATTCGCGGAAGACTCCGGCCATCAGCAAGGTCGCGAGGGGAAGGACGAACCAGTGGGTGTCCATCGCCAAGGCGGGGAAGAATTCTCCAGAGCGCGCATCGGCAAAGAAAGCCCAGCCGGCAAAGAGCGAAAATAAAAACAGCGAGCGCGGCGCTACCGCGACCGGGTACTGGCTCGCTAGAACGAGGAGATAAGCCGTGAGGGCCAAGAACAGCGGTGTGGCCAAACCGTTGAACAGCGTGCGGGAATGGCTCGCCCAAGAGAACCAGAGCAGTGCGAAAAGTCCCCCGACCATCAGCGCCTGTCGCGCCGTGGACCAGTTGAGCGCCATGTTCGAAAGACCGAAGCGCACTCGCGTCGGCGCGCCGGACGGAGGAAGTCGTTTTTTCAATTCTTGATGCCGTCAACTGCGAACTCGGGCGCGATCACCGCGCGCAGCACCGTCTGCGTCTCCCCCTGCCGCGTGCGGTTCGAGAACCACCAGAGGCCGCCTTTCTTGACCGTCCATTCGGCCTCGTTGCCGCTCAGAAGCAGGGCGGCGATTTGACCGAGCGTCGGCTGATGACCGACGACGAGGACTGCGGGGCGATCCTTGGCGGCCTGTTCGCCTTCGGGCCAGCCGACGGCGGCGAGGACGTTTGAGGCGTCGCTGTCGGTGCCGATGCGCTCGTCGATCGAATACGGGCGCCCGAGCGCTTCGGCGGTCTGCTGACAGCGCAGCGCCGGGCTGACGAGGATGGTCAGCTTCTTTGGCGCGTTGCGCTCCAGCCATTCGGCGACCTGCCGCGCCTGCTTTTCGCCGCGCGCAGTGAGGCGGCGCTTGAGGTCAGGGCTGCCGTCCACGGCTTCGGCGTGACGCCAGAGCAACAAGTCCATGCCGGTTTCCTCGTGCGAATTCAGCATTGTCGTTGGCGATTGTTGCAGGAATCTTGCGTTTGGCATTGGGGCGATCGTCGCTGGTTCGCCATGATCTCATTTTGCCTTGACCGCAGGCAAGCTGCGCCGATCCTGCGCTTTCAGGCTTCTGCTCGCGGCCAATCCGTAGGACAATGCGCAAGCTGTTTCTACGCAGCACAATCACCTCTTCGGGAGAATGAAAATGGTCACCAGCATGAAGCCGGTGTGGTTCATCACGGGCTGTTCGACGGGCTTTGGTCAGGAGCTTGCCAAGCAGCTGTTGCAGAAGGATTACCGGGTCGTCGTGACGGCGCGCAAGCTCGCCGATCTCGCAGCTTTCGCGGAGAACGAAAACGCGCTGCTGCTTGCGCTCGACGTCACCATCCAGAGCCAGATCGACGCGGCGGTGAAAGCGGCGCAGGCGCGCTTTGGCCGCATCGACGTGCTCGTGAACAACGCCGGGCTCGGTTACTTCGCTGCCGTCGAAGAGAGTGAGGACGAGCGCGTGCGCTGGATGTTCGACGTCAATGTCTTTGGCCTCGGCCGCATGATTGCCGCGGTATTGCCGCAGATGCGCGCGCAGAAGAGTGGTTGCATCGTCAACCTGTCGTCGCTCGCGGGCTTCTGCGGTTTCCCGGGGCTCGGTTATTACAACGCGACGAAGTTTGCCGTTGAAGGCCTCTCGGATGCGCTGTGCCAGGAAGTCGAGCCGCTCGGGATCAAGGTCATGGTCGTCGAGCCCTCGGGTTTCCGCACCGACTGGGCCGGCCGCTCCGCCGCCGAAAGCCCGACCCGGATCGCCGATTACGAAGCGACCGCGGGAGTGAAGCGCGACCAGTTGCGCGAAATGTCGGGAAAACAGCCGGGCGACCCGGTGCGCGCGGTGCAGGCGATCATCAAGGCCGTCGACTCGGGAAATCCGCCGCATCACTTGCTGCTCGGCAACGCGGCCTACAAGCTCGCGACGGCCAAGCTCGAGACGCTGCTCGCCGAGTTTGCCGCGTGGGAGTCGGTCGCTCGCGGCGCCGACTTTCCGCGCGAATAGCAGCGCTCAGTCGCTGAGGACCACGCTCACCGGGGCGTGGTCCGACGGGCGCTCCTTCTTGCGCATCGCGCGGTCGATCGACGCGGCAAGGGCGCGTTCGGCGAGCGCCGGCGAGAGCAGGATGTGGTCGATGCGTAAGCCCTGGTTCTTCTGGAAACCGAGCATGCGGTAATCCCACCAGGAAAAGCTTTTCTCGGCCTGCTCGAAAAGGCGAAAGCTGTCCTTGAGGCCAAGCGAGAGGAACTGCCTGAAAGCGGCGCGTTCGGGCTCCGAACACAGGATCTGCCCGAGCCAGGCCGCCGGATCATGGACGTCGCGATCCTCGGGGGCGATGTTGAAATCGCCGGCCAGCGCCAGGAGCGGGTGCGTGGATAGCTCGTCCTGCAGCCAGCGCGCGAGCGCTGCGAGCCATTCGAGCTTGTAGGCGTATTTGTCGCTGCCGACGGTCTGGCCGTTCGGAATGTAGGTTGAGATGACGCGAACGCCCTTGACCGTCGCGGCGATCAGGCGCTTTTGCGCATCGGGAAAATGCGGGTTGCCGCAGGCGACGTCCGACAGCCCCAGCCGCGAGAGCAAGGCGACGCCGTTGTAGGTCTTCTGTCCCGAGCACGCGACTTCGTAGCCCGCCGCTTCGATTTCAAGGCGCGGAAAATTGTGGTCTTCGAGCTTGGTTTCCTGCAGGCAGACGACATCGGGCTGCGTCGTCGCCAGCCACTCGAGCAGTTGCGGCAGACGAACCTTGAGCGAATTGACGTTCCACGCGGCGAGCTTCATCTGCCTCCTGCGCCCGCGCGTTTGGCACCGGCAGCGGCGCTCTTCGGGTAAGCGGCAAGGTCGAGCAGGTTGTTCCAGGCGCCGGCTTCGAAACCCTTGAAGCTTTGCCGGCCGACGATAACGCTCGGCAAGGTCGCCGTGCTGCCGAGGATCTTCGAAAGCTGATTCATTTCTTCTTCGCTGGCGAGCACGCGTTCGGAGAAGGGGATGGCGCGCTCGTTGAGGAGTGCGCGTCCCTGCACGCAGGGATCGCCGCAGTTCGTCGAGGTATAGAGGATCACCGGGTATTTCTCGACCGCCTGACGCATGGCATACGAGAGCTGCTGGTCGTCGCCGCTGACCGCGCTGCTGATCTTGACGACCTGCTTTGCGTCGGGAGGCGGCGCCTGATCGGAAAATACCGTTTGACCCGCGGCGTTCACCCAGCGATACGTCGTTTGCGCAAAGCCCGGCGAAGCGATGAAGAGGGCGCAGCCGAAGACGAAAAATCGCGATGCGAGCATGATGGTTCCTCCCTTTTTTACAGGTCCATCATAACATCCATGCCGTGGTGTCTGAGCAAGGCGTCGACTTTCGGCTCGCGGCCGCGGAAAGCGCGGAAGTTCTCGAGCGCGGCGCGGCTGCCGCCCCTCGCGATGATTTCGTCGAGGAAGCGCTTGCCCGTCGCTGCATCAAAGGGGTCGCCGGCTTCCTCGAAAGCGGCGTAGCAGTCGGCCGAGAGCACTTCGGCCCACTTGTAGCTGAAGTAGCCGGCACCGTAGCCGCCGGCGAAGATGTGCGAAAAGCTGTTGGCAAAGCGGTTCCACTCGGGCGGGGCGACGACGGCCACTTCGCGGCGCACTTCGTCGATGAGGTCGAGGACCTTGCCCTGCGGGTCGAAATCGCTGTGCAGGCGCAGGTCGAAGAGCGAGAACTCGATCTGCCGCAAGGTCTGCAGGCCGCTCTGGAAGTTACTCGCGGCGAGCATCTTGTCGAAGAGTTCGCGCGGCAGCGGCGCGCCGGTGTCGACGTGCGAGCTCATCTCCCTGACGACGCGCCACTCCCAGCAGTAATTATCCATGAACTGCGAGCGCAGCTCGACGGCGTCCCATTCGACGCCGTGGATTCCCGAGACGCCGAGTTCCTCGACGCGGGTCAGGAGGTGGTGCAGGCCGTGTCCGGTCTCGTGGAAGAGCGTCGCGACTTCGTCGTGCGTGAAGGTCGCTTGCTTGCCGCCGACCGGGCGCGAGAAGTTGCAGGTGAGGTAGGCGACCGGCGTCTGCAGGCCATCTGCCGCTGCGTCGAGAAGCCGGCGGCGCGTGATCGCTTCGTCCATCCAGGCGCCGCCGCGCTTGCTGTCGCGCGCGTAAAGGTCAAGATAGAACTGGCCGACGAGTTCGCCCGCCTGGTCATCGCCCGCGCGCGTTTCGATGCGGAAAAAGCGCACGTCCTCGTTCCACACCGGTGCCTCGTCGGGCCTGACGCGAACGCCGTAGAGCGACTCGATGACGTGAAAAAGCCCGGCGAGGACTTTTTCTTCGGTGAAGTAGGCTTTGACTTCCTGCTCGGAGAAAGCGTAACGCGCTTGCAGCAGCTTTTCCGAAGCGTAGCTCAAGTCCCAGGATTCGAGGACCGGAAGATCGAGTTCGGCGCGCGCAAATTCGCGCAGCTCGAGGATGTCGCGCTCGGCGAAAGGCCGCGCCCTGGCCGCAAGCTCGCGCAGGAAAGCGAGCACCTGCTCGACCGATTCGGCCATCTTCGGAACGAGCGAGAGCTCGGCAAAATTCGCGTAGCCCAGAAGCTCGGCTTCCTCGCGGCGAAGCTTGAGGATGCTCCGGATGAGCGGCGTGTTGTCGAGTTTTTCGGGGCCGTATTCGGCGGCGCGCGTCGCGTAAGCGCGGTACATCGCCGCGCGCAGGCGGCGGCTTTCGGCGTGCTGCATGACGGGTAGGTAGGAAGGCATGTGCAGGGTGAATTTCCAGCGCGGGCCGTCGGCTGGCTCATCTTCGGCAGCTTCGCGCGCCGCCTGCACGACGTCGGCCGGCAGTCCGGCAAGCTCGGCCTCTTCGCTGACGATCTCGCAAAAGGCATTGGTCGCGTCGAGGACGTTTTCGGAGAACTTCGCCGAAAGTGCCGCGAGTTCTTCCTGGATCGCCTGGAAGCGGGGCTTCTTTTCCTCGGGCAGTTCAGCGCCCGAGAGGCGAAAGTCACGGATCTCGTTGTCGACGATTTTTTTCTGCGCGAGCGAAAGCGCCGCATAATCCGGGCTTTCGCGCAGCGCCTTGTATTTCGCGAAGAGCTTGAGGTTCTGGCCGAGCTCGGCGTAAAAGCGGCTGACTTCAGGCAGCATCTCGTTGTACGCCTCGCGCCATTCGGGGACGTCGTTGACCGAGTGCAAATGGCCGACGATGCCCCAGGCGCGCGAGAGCGGCTCGAGGCCGTCGGCAAAGGGTGCGGCGAAGCTGTCCCAGCGCGCCGCCACTGCCTCGGCGGTAAGCTTCTTGACGAGCACGCGGGCTTCGCCGACGAGGTGCGCGATCGCCGGTTTGACGTGCGCCGGCGCGATCGCATCAAAGCGCGGCAGGCCCGAAAAATCGAGGAGCGGGTTGGCAGTCGGTGTCAGTCCGTTGGCGGCAGCGTCAGTCATGTGCGATCGAGTTCCCGAAAAAAATCGGGCGGCCTTGGCCGCCCGGCGCTACAAATGCACAGGCAGGGCTTAGTCGACCAGCTTGCGGCCGCTAAGTTGCTCGAAGGCTTCGCGGTACTTCGCGCTCGTGCGCGCGATGACCTCGGCGGGCAGCGAGGGCCCCGGCGCTTTCTTGTTCCAGGTGAGCGTCTCGAGGTGGTCGCGAACGTACTGCTTGTCAAAGGACGGCGGATTCGTCCCGATTGCATACGCCTCGAGCGGCCAGAAGCGGGAGGAATCGGGGGTCAGCGCTTCGTCGATGAGGTGCAGCGTGCCGGCAGCGTCGATGCCGAATTCGAACTTCGTGTCGGCGATGATGATGCCGCGGCTCAGGGCAAAATCGGCGGCCGTCGTATAAAGCGCGAGTGCCGCATCGCGCGCCTGCGTGGCGATCTGCGCGCCGTTCGTGCCGGTGCCGTAAAGCGCTTTGGCAAGGCTCGCGCTGCAGTTGATCTGCGCCTGCTCGAAGGAAATATTCTCGTCGTGCTCGCCCTGCTCGGCTTTCGTCGCCGGCGTGAAAATCGGCTCGGGCAGCTTCGCCGCAAGCGCCAGTCCCGCGGGCAGCGCAATGCCGCAGATCAGGATAGGCGTCGCCGGGCCCTTGACCGGACCCAATGCCGCGTTCGGCGCGCAGTTGAAGAACGGTGCTGAACAGGCTGCTGCCGACCTCAATGCCGCGGGCGGCATCAACGGTCAGCAGATCCAGCTGGTGTTCGGCGACGACGCATCCGATCCCAAGCAAGGCGTCTCGGTGGCCAACAAAATGGCCGGCGAAGGCGTCAAGTTCATCATGGGCCACTTC
>CAZALA010000096.1:0-13991 GCA_964485725.1 uncultured Propionivibrio sp.
TTCGGCCCGTTCTTCCCGCAGAGAATCCGGATGATCGGCTACGCCTTCCCGGTCGGCCAGGTCTCGATCGGCGGCCTCTTCCTCGCCGGCGTCGTTCCCGGGCTGCTCATGGGCTTCGGCATGATGGCGATCGTCTATGTCATCGCGCGTCGCCGCGGTTATGTGCCGCAAGGCACGCGCGCCTCGGCGCCCGTCATCCTGAAAGCGCTGCGCGAAGCGGGATGGGCGCTGCTGATGCCGGTGATCATCCTCGGCGGCATCCTGGGGGGCCTGTTCACCTCGACCGAGGCTGCCGCTTTCGCGGTTGCCTACGCCGTTTTCGTCGGCGCCTTCATCACGCGCGAGCTCAAGTGGTCGCACATCAACAAGGCGCTCTCGCATTGCGTCATGGTGAGCGCCGTCGTTTTCTTCCTCGTCGCGTGTTCGAGCATCGTTTCCTGGATCATGACGAGCGCGATGCTGCCGGCGCAAATGGTGAGCGGCCTGCGCAGCCTGACGACGAATCCGCTCGTCTTCCTGATGATCGTGAACATTGCCCTGCTCATCGCCGGCTGCCTGCTCGACAACATCGCGATCATGGTGATGGTCGCGCCCATCCTCGCGCCGATCGCCGCGCAGTACGGGATCGACCCCTTGCATTTCGGCTTCATGTTCGTCCTCAACTCGGTGATCGGGCTGCTCACCCCGCCCGTCGGCGCCGTGCTCTTCACCGTCTGCGGCATCTCGAAAGCGCCGCTCGAAAAAGTTGCGATCGAGTCCTTGCCCTTCCTCCTCTGGCAGATCGTCGTGCTGCTCCTCGTGACCTACGTTCCCGTCGTCGCGATCGGCCTGCCGCAATATTTCGGCTACGGCCGCTGAAAGATATTCATGTCGATTATCAGTGTCGCCGGTTTCTATGACCTGCATATCCACACCTCGCCCGCGCCTTTCGTGCGCATCGGCGACAGCATCGACGTCGCGCGCTGGTGCGCCGAGGCCGGCATGGCCGGCATCGCGATCAAGAGCCACTTCGAAAGCACGATTTCCAAAGTTCACCACGCGCTGCGCGGCGTTCCCGAATATCCGCACTTCAAGGTCTTCGCCGGCATCGCATTGAACCGGGGGGTCGGCGGCATCAATCCGGGCGCCGTCGAGATTGCCCTCGACCAGGGCGCCAAAATCGTCTGGTTGCCGACCTTCGATGCGCACGCGCACGTATGTGCCTTCGGCGGCACCGGCGAGTACGGCTTCAAGAGCATGCGCCTGGAATTCAGGGGAGCAAGCCGGCCGCATGGCGACTTCACGACCTTGCACGACGGCAAGCTGACCGACGACGCGAAGGAAGTCATCGACATCATCGCCGCCTACGACGCCGTGCTGGCGAGCGGCCACGCCTCGCGCGAAGAAATCTTTGCGGTCTTCGAATACGCGCGATCGCGAGGCGTGAAGCGACTCGTCGTCACCCACCCCGAGTTCGCGGTGCCCAATCTCGACGTGGCCACCATGAAGGAACTGGCGGGCGAAGGCGCGATGATGGAATTTTGCGCGGTCAATTGCTTTCCGATGTCGCCGACCGTGACGCTCGATCGCGTGAAAGAAATGATCATGGAGGTCGGCCCGCAGCATGTGATTCTTTCGAGCGACTCCGGACAACCCTTCAGTCCCAAGCCGCCTGAAACCTTGCGCACCTACGTCCAATGCCTGCACGAAAAAGGCGTTTCCGAGGCCGAGATCGCAACGATGTGCATCGCCAATCCGGAGCGCCTCATCGGGATCGCCGAGAGCGCCTGATGTTCGCACCGCCCGCCGACA
This sequence comes from uncultured Propionivibrio sp., assembly GCA_964485725.1. GTDB lineage: Bacteria > Pseudomonadota > Gammaproteobacteria > Burkholderiales > Rhodocyclaceae > Propionivibrio. Next base: position 1,792 of record CAZALA010000096.1, read on the forward strand.
TCGCGACGCGCGTTTTCGCGCAGCTGCCCGAGCAGTATCTCTCGGCCGGCGAGGACAACGAATGGGTGTGCGGGCAGCCGGCAGGATCGCCGGCGCGCTCGGTGATCGAAGGGCCGTCGTTCGACCGCGCAGGCAATCTCTGGTGCGTCGACATTCCCAACGGCCGCATCTTCCGCGTCTCGCCGGACGGCCGCTTCACGCTCGTGAGCGAGTACGACGGCTGGCCGAACGGGCTCAAGTTCCACCGCGACGGCCGCATTTTCATCGCCGACTACAAGCACGGCATCATGCTGCTCGATGCGGAGACGGGCGAAGTCACGCCTTACCTCGTGCGTGCCAACCTCGAGCGCTTCAAGGCGGTCAATGACCTCTTCTTCGCGCGCAATGGCGACCTTTATTTCACCGACCAGGGCTTGACCGGGCTGCACGATCCGACGGGACGCGTCTACCGCGTCACGCCCGACGGCCGCGTGAGCTGCATCCTCGACAAGGTGCCGAGTCCGAACGGCCTGGTCATGAACCTCGACGAGACCATGCTCTACGTCGCGGTGACGCGCGGCAACTGCGTCTGGCGGGTGCCGTTCACGCGCAGCGGCGAGGTCGCCAAGGTCGGCATCTACGTCCAGCTCTCGGGCGGCTGGGGCGGCCCCGACGGCCTTGCGCTCGACGCCGATGGCGGCCTTGCCGTCGCCCACGTCGGCATGGGAAGCGTCTGGGTCTTCGACAAGCACGGCGAACCGACCTACCGCGTTCGCAGCTGCGCCGGCATGCACACGACCAACGTCGCTTACGGCGGCGCCGACAACCGCACGCTCTTCATCACCGAGTCGGCGACCGGCGCGATCCTCTGCGCAGACTTGCCAACGCCGGGCAAACCGATGTATTCGCACATGTGAAGGATCAGCCGATGTACGACTATCTTTTGAAGGGCGCGCGGATCATCGATCCGGCGCAGGGGATCGACGGCCGCTTCGACCTCGCAATGCAGGAAGGCAAGATCGAGCGTATCGACAAGGAGATTTCGCCGCAGGACGCGCGCGTTACTTACCCGCTCGCCGGAAAGATCGTGACGCCCGGGCTCATCGACGCGCACTGCCATCCGTCGCTCAACTTCAGCGACCACTCGGTGCACCCCGATTACGCCGGCGTCGACGCCGGCGTTTGCCTCGTCAATGACGCCGGCTCGGCGGGCGCCGCCAATTTCGGCACGCTACGCCATATGCACGAAGGGCGCGTCAAGACCGCGATGCGCTTCTTTCTCAACGTCGCTTCTGCCGGACTCATCCACACCCCCGAAATCCGCTCTGCGCACGACATCGACGTGGCGCTCCTCAAGGCGACCGCGCAACGTCATTGCGATGTCGTCAAGGGGCTCAAGCTGCGCGCGCTCGAGCCCATCGTCGGCATCAAGCCCGACGTCGTCGATCTCGCGCTTGCCGTCGCGCAGGAACTCAAGCTGCCGCTGATGCTGCATATTGGCGACTTCAGGGCGAGAGGCGCCAACGATCCGCTCGACGCCTTCAGCCGCGGCTGCGTCGCGCGCCTGCGCAAGGGCGACATCATCAGCCACTACATGACCTGGCGGCCGGGCGGGATGGTCCTGCCCGACGGCACCATCTTCCCCGAACTCCAGGCAGCGCGAGAGCGCGGCGTCATCCTCGACAGCAGCCACGGCAAGAACAACTTCAGCTTCAAGGTCGCCGAGGTGCTGATCGCGAGCGGCCTCGGACCCGACGTGATCACGACCGATCTCTCGTCGATGGGCGTTCATTGCGTGCAAAGCCTGCCGGTCACGATGTCGAAATTCCTCGCGCTTGGCATGAGCCTGCCCGAGGTCGTCGCGGCGACGACGAGCAGGGCGGCGCAGGCGCTCGGCCTCGCGAGCGAATGGGGCAGCCTTGCCGTCGGCCGCGCCGCGAACATCAGCGTCCTCGAGATGGTCGCCGGCGATTACGTCTTTTTCGACGGCGTCGCCGGCAACCGGCTCGAGGGGCGCGAACTCATCGAACCGCGGCTCGTTTTCCGCGACGGGCAAGTGCTGCCCTGCCGCTCCTTCTACCACCTCGCCAATGAAAAATATCAGTAAGCGCCGCGCCACCTGGGGCGCGCCGTCATGACGGCCGCCGTCGCCAGCCAGTTTTCTCCCTACCGGCAGCTGATGCGGGCGATGCGCTGGCTGCTCGTCGCGCTCTCGATCTTCCTCATCGTGATCGTCTTCTGCAATGTCGTCGGCCGTTACGTCTTCAATTATTCGCTGGCCTGGGCCGAGGAAGCCGCGCGCTTTCTCTTCATCTGGGTGAGCTTCATCGGCGCCGTGCTCGCCAACGAAAACTACGAGCACATGAACCTCGACATCCTCGTGCAATGGCTGGGCGGCAACCGCGGCCGGGCGATACAGGTGATTGCGCAGGTCATCATCCTGGTCGTACTGGCGCTCCTCATCCGCGGCGGCGCGATCGCCACCATCGAGAGCATCGCCTGGAAGTCGCCGGCGCTCGAAGTCTCCTACGGCCACATCTACGCGATCGTCCCCTTCTCTTGCGGCGTCATGTTCTATCAGACGCTCGTGCGCCTGTTCCTCATCGGCAAGGCCATGCGCAAGGCGCCGGGAGCCTCGTCATCATGACCCTCGTCTTCCTCGTCGCCCTGTTCGGGCTGATCTTTCTCAACGTTCCGATCGGCATCGCGCTGATCGGGACAGCGGCGATCATGATGAGCCTCTCGTCGGGGATTTCAACGCAGCTCCTCACGCAAGGGCTCATTCGCGGCATCGACAACTATCCCTTGCTGGCGATCCCCTTCTTCATGGTCGCCGGCGAAATCATGAACCAGGGTGGCATCTCGAGGCGCATCGTCAGCTTTGCCAACGCCATCTTCGGCCACATCAAGGGCGGCCTCGGCTATGTCACGGTCGTCGCGGGAATGATCTTCGCCGGCGTTTCGGGCTCGGCAATCGCCGACACCGCGGCGATCGGAACGGTGATGTATCCGGTGATGAAGGACAAGGGCTACAACCTCGAAAGAAGCGCCGGCCTCATCTGCAGCGCCGGCTGCATCGGCCCGATCATCCCGCCGAGCATCCCGATGATCATCTACGGCGTCACCGGCGGCGTCTCGATCGTCAAGCTCTTTCTCGGCGGCATCATCCCGGGCATCCTCGTCGGCATCGCGCTCATGATCGTCTGGTTCTTCCATTCGCGCAAAGCCGGCTACGCCTCGACGCCACGGGCGTCCTGGCGGGCGATCGGGGCGGCGACGATGCAGGCCCTGTGGGCTTTCATGCTGCCCATCATCATCCTGGGCGGCATTATTTTCGGGGTGATGACGCCGACCGAAGCGGCCGTCGTCGCGGTCGTCTACGCCTTTTTCGTGTCAAGCTTCGTCTATCGCGAAATGCGGCTCGCCGACCTTCCCGGCATCATCACGGCGGCGATGAAGAGCACCGCGTCGGTGATGTTCGTCGTCGGCGGCGCGACCTCGGCGGCCTACCTGATCACGACCGCGCACATCCCGGAGATGCTCTCGGAGTTTCTCATTTCCTTCGCGAGTTCGGTCAATGTTCTGCTTCTCCTCATCAATCTTCTGCTCCTCGTCATCGGCTGCGTCATGGACACGGCGCCGGCGATCCTGATCCTGACACCGATTCTGCTGCCCATCGTCACGACCTTCGGCGTTGACCCGGTTCACTTTGGCGTCGTCATGGTGATGAATCTTTGCATCGGCCTCTTGACGCCGCCGGTGGGCGCCGTCCTCTACGTCGGCAGCGGCCTCTCCAACCTCAGCATTCATCAGCTCACGCGCGGCATGTATCCGTTCATTCTCTCGATGGTCGCGATCCTGTTCCTGATCACCTATTTCCCGGACCTCGTCATGATCACGACGCGGCTCGCGAAGTGACACTCTCTTAATCACTTGAAAGGGGATTGAAATGCGCAATAGAATTCCTGCTCTCCTGGCGGCGGTCCTTGCGGCCGCCTTCCTGATCAGCGCCTGCGACAAGGCGCCACCGCCGCCGGCGGCGGCCGCCAAGGACGCTCCCGCGGCCAAGGCGGCGCCGCAAATCGTCATCAAGTTCGCGGTCGGCGGCCCCGACACGCTGCCGCTCTACCGAGCGGTGAAAGAGCATTTCAAGCCGCAGATCGAGGCGAAATCGAACGGCAGAATCGCCGTCGAGCTCTACGCCGGTTCGCAGCTCGGCGACGACGTCAAGCTCATCGAATCGCTGCGCAGCGGCACGCTCGAAGCCGCAGGCCCGACTTCGGCGCCGCTCGTCGGCATCGTTCCCGAGGTCGCGATCCTCGACATTCCCTTCCTTTTCCGCGACGCCAAGGTGGCCGATTTCGTCCTCGACGGAAAGATCGGCAAGGACATCAACGCCAAGCTCGAAGCGGCCGGCCTCTACAACCTCGCGTGGTCGGAGATGGGCTTCCGCTACCTCACCAACAACGTTCGCGAAATCAAGGCGCCGCAGGACATCAAGGGCCTCAAGCTGCGCACGATGGAAAACCCGATCCATCTTGCGACCTGGCGCCAGCTCGGCGCCAACCCGACGCCGATGCCGGTCTCCGAAGTGTTCACGGCACTGAAGCAGGCGGCGATCGACGGGCAGGAAAACCCGATCGTTGCGATCTCGGGGTGGAAGTTCTACGAAGTGAACAAGTACATCACGCTGACCGGCCACGTCTATTCGACGCTCTCCTTCCTCTACAGCAAGAAGATCTTCGATGGCTACTCGAAGGAAGACCAGGCGCTCATCCGAGAGATCGCCAAGGAGACCGGTATCAAGGGGCGTGAGATCGCAAGAAGCGACGAAGCCAAATACATTGAAGCGATCAAGAAGACCGGGCTTGCGAGCTTCACCGAGCTGACGAAGGAGCAGAAGAAGGCCTTCCAGGACGCAACCGCTTCGGTCTGGGAGGTCGTCGCCGCCAAGGCTGGTGCGCCGCTGATCGCCGACCTCAAGGCCGAACTGCAGAAAGCACCCGACTGACATCCGGGACGGAAGCGGGCGCGCGTCCGCTTCCGGCTCCAGATCATCGCCAAGGAAACAGCGTGGCAAAATACGTCGTCATCCTGAAGGACAAGCGCCCGGCTGCGCTGACGCGCGAAATCTATTACGCGCACGTCGCGCACGTGCAGACACTGACGCGGTCGGGCAAGCTCTTCCTCGCCGGTCCTCTCGTCGGTCAGGACAGGGTCTTGCAGGTCCTTGAGACCGCCTCGCTTGCCGAGGCCGACGCGCTCGTTCGCGCCGACCCCTACGTCAGCCGTCAGTATTACGGCGATTACGACGTCTGCGAGTTGCTCGAGGCCAACGCAGCGAACAACTGGCTGATGGACACGCCACGCATTCAGGAACTCTTGCGCAATCTGCCGTAATGCGCTTCGGGTGCAAGGCGATTGACTGCGGCGCCCAGGCTCAGCCATACTCAGCGGCGGCCCGTTGCAGCGCCTGTTCCGTGAACACGATTATTTTTTGGAGCGCGTCGTATCGCCTTGTAAAGCGCAGCATCAACTGGTCGTCCGCCGGATTTTTGTCCGTCACGGCGGCCGTGCACCTGTGTTCGTGTCCTGATTTCCCAACTCAGCGTCATTTCGACAGGAGAGAACCATGAATATCCGTCGTTCCCTGATCACCACCGCCGCCGCGCTCGTCACGCTGGCCGGCGCGGTCACCGCCAATGCGCAGACCGTGCTCAAGGCGGCCGATGTGCACCCCGCCGGCTACCCCAACGTGGTGGCCATCGAAAACCTCGGCAAGAAACTCGAGGCCGCGACCAACGGCCGATACAAGCTGCAGATGTTCCCGGCCGGCGTGCTCGGCGGCGAGAAGGAAATGGTCGAACAGACGCAGGTCGGCGCGATCCAGATCGCGCGCATTTCGCTCGGCGTGCTCGGCCCGATCGTTCCCGACGTCAACGTCTTCAACATGCCTTTCGTCTTCCGCGATCAAGAGCACATGCGCAAGATCATCGATGGGCCGATCGGCGACGAGTTGCTCGCCAAGATCACCGCCAGCCCGGCACGGCTGGTTGCGCTGGGCTGGATGGATTCGGGCTCGCGCAGCCTGTACACGAAGAAGCCGGTGCGCCAGATGTCCGACCTCAAGGGCCAGAAAATCCGCATGATGGGCAACCCGCTGTTCATCGAGACGATGAACGCGATGGGCGGCAACGGCGTCGCGATGGGGCACACCGAGGTCTTCGGCGCGCTGCAGACCGGCGTCATCGACGGCGCCGAGAACAACCCGCCGACGCTGTTTACGTCGAATCAATACACCGCGGGGATCAAGTACTACACGCAGACGAACCACCTGATCATTCCCGAAATCTTCGTCATGTCCAAGGTGACCTGGGACAAGATGACGCCGGCCGACCAGGCGCTCGTGAAGAAATTCTCGCGCGAGGCGCAGTTGGAACAGCGCGCGCTGTGGGACGTCAGCGTCGCCGACTACACGGCCAAGCTCAAGGCCGCCGGCATCGAGTTCATCCCGATCGACAACAAGCCGTTCTATGACGCCACCGCCCCGGTGCGTGCGAAGTACGGCGCGGCCTTCACCGACCTGATCAAGCGCATCAACGAGACGAAGTAGTCGCCGCGAGGCCTGCGTGCGGCGACCGCCGCGCGCAGGCCCCGTTGGATGCCAATTATATCCCCCGCACAGTGGGCGTCTTCCGCTGTGTGGTCTTGTCTGGTGGAAACCCGCTGATGAATGTCAAACAACGCTACGCGCAGGCGATGGAGTGGACTTACCTCGCCTGCATTCTGATTTCCGGCGCCGCGCTGGTCGCCATCACCCTGATTATTCCGCTCGGCGTGTTCATGCGTTACGTGATGAACAGTGCGCTGTCGTGGCCCGAGCCGGCGGCGATCGTGATGATGGTGACCTTCTCTTTTCTCGGCGGCGCTGCGGTCTACCGGGCCAACGTCCATATCGCCGTCGAAGCGCTGCTCAACGCCGTTTCGCCGCGCGTGAAGAGCGCCATGCTGATCGGCGTCAACGCCTGCATGGGGCTGACGGCGCTGTTCATGCTCGTTTACGGCGTGCGACTTTGCCAGGCCACCTGGGGCCAGACGATGGCCGAGTTTCCCGGACTGAAACAGGGGGTTGTCTATCTTCCGATACCGCTGGCCGGGGCGCTGACGCTGCTCTTTCTGATCGAGCGCGTGTGGGTCGGCGACCCACCCCCGACCTCCTTGATGTACAGCGATCAATCCGCGGATCTGGAGTAGACATGGCCGCCTTTATCCTGCTTGGCTCTTTTGCCCTCTTGTGCGCGCTCGGCGTTCCGGTCGCCTACGCCCTTGGCCTCGCGGCGCTCGTCGCCGCCTTCTGGGTCGACCTGCCGCTCGAGGCAGTCATCCTCAAGATCTCCGACGGCACCGACGACTTTGCGCTGCTGGCGATCCCGTTCTTCGTGCTGGCCGGCGCGATCATGGCCGAAGGCGGCATGGCGGCGCGCCTGATCAATCTCGCGCGCGTCTTCGTCGGCGCCGTCCGCGGCGGACTCGCGCTCGTCAACATCCTGGCCAGCAGCCTGTTTGGCTGCATCTCGGGCTCGTCGGTCGCCGATACCGCCTCGATCGGCTCGGTGATGATCCCGCAGATGGTCAAGGCCGGTTATCCCCGGGTCTATGCGACCAACGTCACGATCTGCGGCTCGGTGCAGGCGCTGCTCATCCCGCCCTCGCACAACGCGGTCATCTACTCGCTCGCCGCCGGCGGCTCGGTGTCGGTCGCGCATCTCTTCCTGGCCGGCATCTTTCCCGGCCTCCTGTTCGCGCTGTGCCTCATTTGCCTCGTGCTGTGGACGGCGCACAAGCGCCAGCTGCCGCTCGGCGAGCCGATCGCCCTGCGCGACGTGCCGAAGATCGTCACCGACGCGCTATGGGGTCTGGTCACCGTCGTCATCATCATGGGCGGCATCCTCTCCGGCGTCTTCACGCCGACCGAGTCGGCGGCCGTCGCCTGCATCTATGCCTTCCTGGTCACCTTCCTGATCTACCGCGATTACTCGTGGCGCGAACTGCCCCACCTCGTGCACCGCGTCGTCAAGACGGTGGCGATGGTGATGATGCTGATCGGCTTTTCGGTCGCCTTCGGCTACATGATGGCGATCATGCAGATCCCGGCGATGGTGACGCAGTTCTTTCTCGGCATTTCACAGGACAAGTACGTTTTCCTATTGCTGGTGAATCTGATGCTGCTCGCGCTCGGCATTTTCATGGACGTCGCGCCGATGCTGCTCATCTGCACGCCGATCTTCATGCCGGTGATCCTCAAGCTCGGCATCGACCCGGTGCACTTTGGCATGATCATGATCCTCAACCTCGGCATCGGCCTGATCACCCCGCCGGTCGGGCCGACGCTGTTCGTCGGTTGCGCCATCGGCAAGGTGACCATGGAGCAGGTCTCCAAGGAGTTGTGGCCGTTCTACGGCGCCATGTGCATGGCCCTGCTGCTCGTGACCTACATCCCGGCGATCTCGCTGTGGCTGCCGCGGACCTTCGGTTGAGCATCGTGCGCGGCGCGGATCGGTGCCCTACGCTTCACAACCCGGTTCGCGCGTAACCCCATAACTGGCGCCAATCGTAGGCGGCGAGCGCGGAAGCCTCGTCGTCGGCGTAATGGCGGACCTGGCACTCGCGAGGGCCGAGCGGCCGCTCGCGCGGCGCCGCGAGGAGTTCGCCGCGCGCGCTGCGGATCGTCCAGGCCTCGCGCGGCGCGGGAACGCCGCCGTCACCCGCAACGCCCGGCCCCCGTCGCGCGCAGGCTGCGAGCTCGCCGTTGCTGAGGCGAACGAGGCTCCCCGGCGGGAAGCGCCCGAGCCTGCCGACGAGCTGCGTCATCAGCGTCGGGTCAAGACGCGTCTCGTCGCTGCCGAAGACGTGCTGGACGAAGTTCGGCGTGCCCTGCGTGCGCCGCAGGCTCCAGTGCTTTGCCTGCCTCGCGTGACGGCGGCCGAGGCGCGCCGCGAAGACGTCGGCGACGCGCAGGATGCGCGCAGCGAGCGGGATTGTGCCGCCCTTGCTGGCGAGCGGATAACCGCTGCCGTCGATGTTCTCGTGGTGGCCGGCGACCGCGTCGAGCCAGCTCTTTTCGAAACGACCGATGCCGGTCAGCAGGCGCAGGCTGGCGCCCGGGTGCGAGCGGATTTCGCAGCGTTGCGCCTCGCTCGGCGGATCGCTCAGCGCGTGCATTTCATCGTGCAGTCGAAACTTCGACGCGTTCATGGTCAGCGCCGCGCCGATGACGCACGTCGCCCGCCCGCTCTCGAGCTTTTGCGCGGCGGCAAGCTCGGCGACGAGCAGCGCGACGTGGACAACGTGATCGACGGCGGGACTTACCGCTCGCCGCAGGCGCGCGTAGCCGAGGCAGGCGTCGGCATCGAGCGACCACATTTCGTACAGGCGATGCGAGAGCGCGACGAGTTCGCCGCGGAAGACGGCTTCACCGCGAGCGAGGCGCTGGCCAAGCCCGGCGAGCTTGCGCCCGATCCTGTCGAGTTCGACGAGCGGGTCGAGGTCCGAAATCGTCGCCGCTGCTTCGGCCCGGCAAAACACGCGCATCGGGGTGGGACTCGCCGCGCCCGCGCGCACCGTGATGAGCGAGCCAGCGCGAACGAGCAGGAGGCCGCGCGCGTTGAAGAGGTCGCAAGGCGCGGCCTGCCCGACGAGTTCGGGCGGCAGCATCACCGGGCGCAAGATCGAGGCCATAAACGCCAAACTCCAAGCCGCGCTCCGCGCGAAAGTTTTGCGTCCCCGCTGCCGTCTACCGGTTTTTTTGCTCTGCGACGAGTTCGGCAGTGGCCGCGCTCAAGAGTTTCCGCGCCCGCTCAATTCTTGGCTTTGCCGTGCTGCGCCAACTTTTCTCCTCAAAGCTCAAGGAGGTCGGTGTGGCGGCGCCAGAAACCGGGCTCGGGAATCACGCCGCTCCCGGCGCGCGCATTGTCGGCCATGTGCTCGGCGCGTCCCGTTCCTGGAATCGCACAAGTGACCGCCGGATGGCTCAAGACGAATTTGAGCAGGATTTGCGCCCAGCTTTCGGCGCCGACCTCGGCCGCCCAGGGCGGCAGCGGCCGGTCGCGCAGACGGCGCAGCAGGCCGCCACCGCCGAAAGGCCGGTTGATCAGCACCGCCATGCCGCGTTCGGCGGCGAGCGGGAGGATCTGCCGCTCGGCCTCGCGCTCGTCGAGCGAGTAATTGATCTGCAGGAAATCGACGCGCTCGGCACGCATCACCGCGGCAAGCTCGTCGTAAGCGCTCTTGCTGTAATGCGTGATGCCGATGTAGCGGACCTTTCCCGCCGCTTTCCACTCGCGCAGCGTCGCAAGCTGCGTGCGCCAGTCGAGCAGATTGTGCACCTGCATGAGCTCGAGCGGGGCGGCGCGCGCTTCGGCGTTGAGAAGGCGCAGCGATTCGTTCATCTGCGCAATGCCCTCGCCGCGGCCGCGCGTCCACACCTTGGTCGCGAGAAAGGCCTTGCGGCGCGCGCCGAGCGCGGCGAGGACTTCGCCGGTCGAAGTTTCGGCGCGGCCGTACATCGGCGAGCTGTCAATCACCGAGCCGCCGGCCGCGAACAGCGCTTGCACCACCGCCGCGAGGGCGCCGTAGGCGGCCGATCCTGGCGCCACGTCAAAACCCTGGTAGGTGCCGAGGCCGATCACCGGCAGCTCGCCGCCGGCGGGAATCGCCCGTTTCGCCATCGCCGGGCCGGCAGAGCTCGCCGCGGCGCTTGCCGTCGCTGGCGCCGACGCGGCCATGCTCGCCGCGCTGCGTCCGGCAAGCGCCATCGCAGTCGCCGAACCCGCGAGCAAGCGCAGGAATTCCGATCGCGTCATTCCTGCCTGCGATCGCGATGCATCGGGCCCTTTCATGTCTGCCTCCGTGAGCGTGATCTGTGAGCCGGTCATTGGCGGGTCGCTATCGCCTCGTGACTGCGCGGTAGCGCGCCGAGTTCCCCTGGCCGGCAGGCTATAATCTTAGCCCGCGCCGGAACCCGAGGAGAGAAGTGATGAACATGAAGCCCGAACAGGAAGTCGTCGTTTATCACAACGCGCGCTGCTCGAAGAGCCGCTCGGCTTGCGAGCTGCTTGCCGCGCGCGGGATTAAGGCTCGCATCATCAACTACCTCGAAAACCCGCCGACGCGCGAGGAACTTCGCGAACTCGTCAAGAAACTCGGGATGAAGCCCGCCGAACTCGTGCGCCGGGGCGAGGAAGTCTTCAGGCAGAACTACGCCGGCAAGGAACTTTCCGACGACGAATGGCTCACGGCGCTCGCCACTCATCCCATCCTGATCGAGCGGCCGATCGTCGTTCGCGGCGACAGCGCCGTCGTCGGCCGACCGACCGAAAAAGTCGCGCAACTCATCGACGAAGCGCAATAGAGCGCGGTGCGCAGCGTCCGCATTCGCGGCATGGCGCAAGGAAGCCGGGGAATGAATCGCTCGCGCAAAAGCGCTTCAGTCGACGATGAAAAGCCGCGCGCCGCAGTCGGTGTGCGAGCGATGCGCCTCGGCGTTGTCGGCGACCTGATAGCTTGTCCCTGGTTTCAGCGTAAAGCTGCGCCCGTCGTCGAGTTCGGTGACGAGTTCGCCTTCGAGACAGAACAGGATATGACCCTTGACGCACCAGTGATCGGCACGGTAGCCCGCCGTGTATTCGACCATGCGCACGCGGATTGCCCCGAAGGTCTGCGTGCGCCAGTAGGCAAGTCCGCTCTCGCCCTTGTGGACGGTCGGTGGAATTTTCGACCAGTCGGTCGTGCCAAAGGGTATTGCCGACATCTCCATGCGCGACCCCGAACAGAAGAAACGCTCTCAAAGCTGCACGATTGAATCACCGCCCTGCCCAAATGCACAATGCACCGTGCACGTCCCGGCCCGGCAATCTAACCAGATGGTAACTTAACTGCGGGTGACGAAGCATGCAACTTGGCGACCAGGAGGAAAGCAGTAACGTCGAGGACCGGCGCGGTGGCGGCTTTGGTGGCGGTCTGGGCGGCGGCAGGCTGGGGATCGGCGCGGTCGTCCTCGCGCTCGCCGGCGGCTATTTTTTCGGCATCGATCCCGCGCTGATTCTCGGCCTGCTTTCGGGCACCGGCGCGCCGCCGGCGCAGGTCGCCGCGCACAAGCCGCCCGCCGACGACGAGATGGCGCGCTTCGTCGCCAAGGTGCTGGGCAGCACGGAGAGCACCTG
>CAZALA010000097.1:0-13899 GCA_964485725.1 uncultured Propionivibrio sp.
TTTCTTTCGGCGAATCGAAAGAAAGGGGCCCGCGCGTCAGGCGCGGAAACCAGCGTGTCCACTACAGAGCACGTGGACGTGAGCCGCGAGCGGCGCGTCCGAATCAAGGCGCGTCGACATGAGCCGCGATTCGCACGACGCTGAACGCGCCGAGCGCCCTCAGAACCTCCCCTGGCTCAACCGTTCGTCAAACACCGCTTCGATCCAGGGATTGACGCCGCGACAACCGGCGACGACTTCGGCCGCCCAGGCGAAATACTCGCGCCTGCGCTCGCTCGACCAATCAGGCGGCGGGCTGTGCAAGAGCGAGTTGAGGTTGGCCGACTTGTCGGCGATCTTGAGAATCTTGGCGCGCTTCGAAAGCTTTGGCGCGTGCACGATCTGCATGCGTTTGCGTTCGGCTTTCGGCAAGCTCTGGTCGTCGGTCACTTCCTCGACGATACGGGCGACGCGCTCGCCGAAATGCTCGACGAGCATTGCGCGCGTCACGTGCATCGACTGGTCTTCGAGCACGTCGTGCAACAGAGCGGCGATGATGAGCTTGTCGTCCTTGCCGCCGGTGGCCTGCGCGACGAGACGCGAGACCTCCGTCAGGTGGTTGATGTAAGGCTCACGCGCGCCGCCCTTGCGCCGCTGCGACGAGTGCGCCCAGGCGGCAAAATCGAGCGCTCGTATGATCAGCAAAACGTTTTTCGCTTTCATCGCATCAACCCCGACGGCGACTTGTCATCGAATCATTATCCCTCAGGTCTGGCTTGCCTGACCGGGTCTCGCGAATCCGGTCAGCATCGGAGCGGACTTTGCCCGATAATGGACGCTCATCGAATTCCCCGTCGCGCCGCCCCATCGCAATTGTTTGCGCGACCTCCTGTCGATCTCCCTTTCCCGAAAGCTCCCGATGTCAACACCCTGCGCGCGCCTTGGCGGCGCGCTTGTTCTTGCCGCCCTGGCTGGCCTGCCCGCCGTCGCGGGCGCCGTCGATGCCGCCTGCAATACGATCGCCAGCAACGCCGACCGCCTCGCCTGTTACGACCGCGCGGCGCCACCGCCTGTCGCTGCGCCTGCGACTGCCGCGACCGCCACCGCACCGGCCGAACGCGGCCAGAGGGACCGCCTGTCGACTTTCGTTTCCGGCGTGCACGACCGCGAGGTCGGCCAGGGATCGGCGCTCTCCGACAACTGGGAGCTCGACGCCGCGACCAAGCGCGGCACCTTCGTTCTGCGTCCCTACAAGCCGATCTACATCCTGCCAGTCAGCCACACCGACCGGCCCAATCAGAGGCCGTCGTCGGCAGCTCCCGGGCACAGCGTTGCGGCGCCGCTCGGTCTCGAGGCGACCGAGGCGAAGTTTCAGTTCAGCCTCAAGACGAAAGCTGCCGAAAATCTGTTCGGCGACAACGGCGACCTGTGGTTGGGCTACACGCAGTCCTCGCGCTGGCAGGCCTATAACAGTGAAATTTCGCGACCCTTCCGCGAGACCGATTATGAACCCGAGGCGATGCTCGCTTTCCGCACCAACTATGAACTATTAGGTTTCAAAGGTCGCCTCGCCAGCATCGGCGTCAACCATCAGTCGAATGGCCGCGCCATGCCGGTCTCGCGCAGCTGGAACCGGGTCATCGCCGAGATCGGTCTCGAACGCGATGACTGGATGCTGACGCTGCGGCCCTGGTGGCGCATGCCCGAGTCCGACAGTTCGGACGACAACCCCGGCATCGAGAACTACATGGGCCGCGGCGAAATCATCGTCACGCGCAAATGGCGCGGCCAGGTCTTTTCATTGCAGGCGCGGCACAGCCTGCGCAGTGGCGCTGATTCCCACGGCTCGGCGCAGCTTGCCTGGTCTTTCCCGGTCGCCGGCGACCTCAAGGGCTACGTCCAGCTCTTTTCCGGCTACGGCGAGAGCCTGATCGACTTCAATCACCGGCAGACCGTTCTCGGCGTCGGTTTCTCGGTCTTCGACTGGTACTAGCCGCCGGTCGGGTTTGAGCAAGTCGGCGGCAAAACTTCGTTTTCGCTGCGACCCATCGAAGCCGACAGGCTGCCAGACGATCAAACGACTTCCTCGATCGCGCCGGCGTGCATGCGCAGGCGGCGGCCGCAGCGGCTCGCGATTTCGTCGTCGTGCGTGACGAGGATCAGCGTCGTCGCCGATTCGGCGTTGATCGCGAACATCAGTTCGATGATCGCCTGCCCGGTCGCGGCGTCGAGGTTGCCGGTCGGCTCGTCGGCAAGGACGATCTTCGGCCGCGGCGCGAAAGCGCGGGCGAGCGCGACGCGCTGCTGTTCGCCGCCCGAGAGGTGTTTCGGGTAATGGCGCAGCCGTTCGCCGAGGCCGACCCTGACGAGCCAGGCCTGCGCTTCGGCGCGGGCGTTCGCGGTGCCTGCGAGCTCGAGCGGCAGCATGACGTTTTCAAGCGCGTTGAGCGAAGGCAGGAGCTGGAAGTTCTGAAAGACGAAACCGAGCACGCGCCCGCGCAGCACCGCGCGACCATCCTCGTCGAGACCGGCGAGCGCCTGGCCGGCAAGCTTCACCGAGCCGCTGCTCGGCAGGTCGAGACCGGCGAGGAGGCCGAGCAGGGTCGACTTGCCCGAGCCCGAAGCGCCAACGATGGCAACGGTCTCGCCGGCGACGACAGAAAACGAATTGTCGTGCAGAATGGTCAGCGGCGCGCCGCCGTTGTCGACGCGCTTGGTGAGGCCCTCTACTTCAACGACCTTCATTTCTGTCCTGGCCCTTTCGATCATGCCCGCTTTCTTCCGCGCCCTGCTGCCTGCGCTCTTGCGCAAACTGCCGCCTTGCCTGCTCCTTGCCTCCTGCCTCGCGCTGACGAGCCCGGCGCAGGCGGCGCCTGCCACCCTTCTCGTCTTCGGCGATTCGCTCTCGGCGGGCTACGGCATTGCCCAGGATGCCGCCTGGCCGGCGCTGCTGAACCGCCGCCTGCACGAGAAAGGACTCGATTATACCGTCGTCAACGCGAGCATTTCAGGAGAGACCACGAGCGGCGGTCTGGCCCGCATCGACGAGGCGCTCGCGCGCCACGCCCCGCGCGTCGTCGTCATCGCGCTCGGCAGCAACGACGGGCTGCGCGGCCTGCCGGTCGCGACCATCCGCGAGAACCTCGTGGCGATGATCGAGCGCGCGCAGAAAAGGGGCGCGCGCGTGCTGCTCGTCGGCCAGCGCCTGCCGCCCAACTACGGCGCTTACGCGACGCGCTTCGGCGAGCTCTTCGCCGAGGTCGCAAAAGAGCGGAAGACGGCCTTCGTCGCTTTCCTGCTCGAGGGCATCGCGCTGCGCCGCGAGCTCTTCCAGTCGGACAACCTGCATCCGACCGCCGCAGCGCAAGCGGTGCTCCTCGACAACGTCTGGAAGGGACTTTCCCCGCTGTTAAAATGAGCGCCATGAAAAATGGCATCCGCAACGGCATCGCAAAGGTCGAACGCATCGAGGATTACCGGCGCTTCGACGAAATCATCGACGTGCGCACGCCGGCCGAATTCGCCGACGACCACATCCCCGGATCGATCAACTGCCCGGTCCTCGACAACGAGCAGCGCATCGAGATCGGCACGCTCTATCAGCAGCACTCGCCGTTTGCCGCCAAGCGCATCGGCGCCGCCTACGTCGCGCGCAACATCGCCGAGCATCTGCAGAGCACTTTCCACGACCGCGCGCCGGACTGGAAGCCACTCGTCGTCTGCTGGCGCGGCGGCCAGCGCAGCGGCTCGATGACGTTGATCTTCCGGCGCATCGGCTGGGACGCGCAGCAACTGCAAGGCGGTTACAAGGACTATCGCAAGCTCGCGATCGCAAGGCTCGCCGAGCTGCCGCGCGAATTCACCTTCAAGGTCGTCTGCGGCGCCACCGGCAGCGGCAAGAGCCGCGTCCTGCAGTGCCTCGCAAGCCTCGGCGAGCAGGTTCTCGACCTCGAGCAGCTCGCCGAGCACAAGGGTTCGGTCCTCGGCGTCCTGCCGGGCGCGCGCCAACCGTCGCAGAAAATGTTCGAAACGCGGCTGCTCTGGGCGCTGCTGGCGCTTGACCCGGCGCGCCCGGTTTATGTCGAGGCCGAGAGCCGCAAGATCGGCACAATCCAGCTTCCCGACGCGATGCTGGAAGTCCTGCGCGGCGGCGAGTGCATCGAGATCAGCGCCGGCTTTGCCGCGCGCGTCGAGTTCCTGCTGCGCGACTACGCCTATTTCCTCGAAGCGCCCGACTGGTTCAACTCGCGTCTCGACGTTCTCGCCGACGTGCAAAGCCGCGCCACGCTGGCGCGCTGGCAGGACTACGCGAAGGCCGGCGACCGGCAGGCGTGGACGGCGCTTGTCGGCGAGCTCCTCGAACTGCATTACGACCCGCTCTACCGCCGCTCGCAGCGCCGCAACTTCACGCATTTTGCCGCTTCGCAAAGCTATGAGACCGGCGATCTCACGGCGGCGGGAATCGAAGCGCTGGCGCGGCGCATCGTCGCCGGCCGCTGACTTCAGGTCAGGCGCCGAGCAGTTCGCCGACCGGCTTCAGGTCATCGACGCGATCGCAAATCGCCTTGACGACGACGAGAATCGGGACGCCGAGCAAAAGCCCCCAGACGCCCCACAGCCAGCCCCAGGCGAAAACGCCGACGAGGATGGCCACCGGATTCATCTCGTTGGTCCGGCTCGTCAGCCAGGGCGTGAGCAGGAAGCTTTCGACGAAGTTGATCGCCAGCGAACTGCCGGCGACAAGAGAGGCCATCTCGAGACTGCCAAACTGCAGATAGGCGACGAGCGCGGCACTCGTCGTGATGACGACGTTGCCGATATAGGGGACGAGGTTGAGAACGCCCGCGGCAAATCCCCAGACCGCCGCATGCTCCATGCCGAGCGCCAGAAAACACAGCCAGGTGACAACGCCGACGAGCGCGCTCGTAAAAAGCTGCACGAGCAGGTAGCGCTGGATCTGCTCGCCGATCTGGTTGAGCGCCTGCAGCGTGATTTTCTTCTTGGTCAGCGTCGGCCCTGCCAGCTTCACGACCTTGGCCCGGAAGCGGTCGCCCGAAACCATCAGGAAGAAGGAAATCAGCGCCACCATCGCCACCTGCCCGAGCATGCCGATGAGGCCGAGCGTGCCATCCCATAAATAGTCGTTGATGCGAAACTTCGGCCGCTCGACCGAAACGCGCTGCACGCCGCGGCTGACGGGTTCGGCAAGCGTCGTTGCCGCGGCCGCCTGTTCGAGCTGGGTCGCGGCCTTTTGCACGGTGGTGAGCGCGTTGGCCGGGCTGCCGTGCCGGGCAGGTACCGTGTCGCGCAGCTTCTGGACGGCGATCGGCAACTGCTCGATGAGCTTGCTGGCGTCGTCGCTGAGCGCGTAGCCGGCGACGCCGAAGCCCGAGAGCATCGCGACGATCAGGATGGCGGCGCTCAGCGCGCGGGGAATGCGGCGCAGCTCGAGCCAGTTGACGAGCGGCGAAAACGCATAGCTCAAGAGCAGGCCAAGCAGCACCGGGATGACGACAGCGGCGGCCCAGCGCAGCATGAACAGGCTGGCCAGCGTTGCGATCAGCACGAGCGCAACGCTGCGCACGTCGACCGGCATGTGCAGGACGATGCGCGCGGATTCGGCGGCGTCGCTGGAGTCGGTGGAGTCGGTGGGGTCGGTGGATTGGGCCGGTTCGGCGCTGCGTTCGGCGCCCCGCGTCGCCGCCGCTTCGGTCATGCTTGCCTCGGTCATCCTCTTCGCCCTCAGGTGCGGCACGCGGCGAGGCGGGCGAGTTCCTTGCGCACGACCGCGTAGCATTCGCAGCTGCGCGCTTCCAGGCCCTTGCGATCGATCACCGAGATATGGCCGCGACGATAGCTGATGATGCCGGCGCGCTGCAGATCCCCGGCCGCTTCGGTAATGCCCTCGCGACGCACGCCGAGCATGCTGGCGACGAGCTCCTGCGTCATGATCAGGGCGTTCGTCGGCAGCCGGTCGAGCGTCAGCAGGAGCCAGCGGCACAACTGCTGCTCGAGCGCGTGGTGACGGTTGCACACCGCCGTCTGCGCCATCTGCGTGATCAGCGCCTGCGTATAGCGCAACAGCAGCCGCTGCAGCGTGCCGCCGCGATTGAATTCGGCGAGCAGCTTGCGGCGATCCATTCGATACGCGTGTCCCGCCGTCTGCACGACGGCCGAGCTCGAAGTCGTATCGCCGCCCATGAACAGCGAGATGCCGACAACGCCCTCGTTGCCGACGCCTGCCGATTCAGCCGAGGCGCCCGAGGCCATGACGTAGTGCAGCGAGACGATCGCGGTGGTCGGGAAATAGGCGTGCTGCAGCTGCCGGTCGGGCTCGTAAAGCATCTGGCCGAGGAGCAGCGGAACGAGTTCGAGCTGCGGCTGCAAAGCCTCCAATTCGGCGCTCGGCAGCGCGGCGAGCAGATGGTTCTGCTGCGGACTGGAAAGGGTGGTCATTGTCTGGACTCCAGGCGAGGCGGTCATTTATTTTTCGGTGAGCTCGATGCCGATGCCGCGGTAGCCGATGAAGCGCGCCAGCTCGTTGAACATCGGCTCGCCGCTCACCTGGTAGCGCTGCTGCGAGCCATCGGCGTTGCTGCGACTGAAGACAAAGTCGAGGAAAGGCTGACGCGCCGCGATGCGCGCCTGCAGCGCCGCTCTCTCCTCGGCGTTCCAGCCCGTCGTCGCGGGCTCGGCGTTCTCGCCGGAAAAGCTCTCGACGCGGATTCCGAGCATCTCGAGCACCGGCCCCGACACCTTGGTGAAGTTCATGTTCTCGTCCTGCTCCCAGTACCAGTCGGAGGCAAGCTCGGTGAGGCTGCGATAGCGCGCTTCGCTTTCGCGCAGCTCGGCTGTCCTTTCCTCGACCTTCTTTTCAAGCAGCTTGTTGTAGTCCTCGAGCTGCCTGTAGAGCAGGCGCACTTCCAGCATGTTGCGGATGCGCGTGCGCACCTCGACGAGGTCGAAGGGCTTGCTGATGAAGTCCTTGGCGCCTGCCTGCAGCGCGCGCAGCTTGTGCCCGGGCTGCGCAGTGAGGACGAGGACCGGAAGATAGGCCTCGGCAGCGTTCGCCTTGAGCCCGATCATCACTTCGAAGCCGTCCATCACCGGCATCTGCAGGTCGAGCAGAATGAGGTCGTAGTGGTGCTCGCGATGCAGGGCGCAGACCTGCCGCGGATCCATCGTCGAGCTCACGTTCGTGTAACCGGCCTCAGAGAGCAGCTGTTCGAGCAGGGCGATATTGCTTTCCTGGTCGTCGACGACGAGGATGCTGGCCTTGAGGAGGTCGGATTCGGGAAGGATCATAGAAGTCCACCTTTTTCGATTGACGCGCAAGGCGCCGTTGGCTGCGGAGATTTGAGCGCGAGGTCGAGCGTCTCCATGAATTCGTCGACCTTGATCGGTTTGGTCAGATAACGGAAGAATCCGGCCTGCAGCCCTTTGGCGATGTCGCGCGGAATCGCGTTGGCGCTGAGCGCGATCACCGGAATATGCGCCGTCGCCGCGTCGGCCGCAAGCATGTGCAGCGCCTCGATGCCGCTGACGCCGGGCAGATTGATGTCCATCAGGATCGCATCGGGCAGAAACTTTCGCGCCAGCGCGATCCCGCTCGTCGCGTCGCGCGCGCTCAAGAGGCGGATGTCGGGACGGCGCGCAATGATGTCTTCGACGAGTTGCAGGTTGGCCGGATTGTCCTCGACATAGAGCAGGGTCTGTTCGCCCGCGGCGTCCGCATCGCGCGGCGCGCTCATCGTCGCCGCCGCGCCCGAGCGCGGCGCGAAGGCCGGCGCAGCGGCGAGGTCGATTTCGATCCAGAAGACGCTGCCGACGCCGACCGTGCTTTCGACGCCGATGATGCCGCCCATCCATTCGACGAGCCGCTTGCTGACGACGAGGCCGATTCCCGTTCCCTGCTCGCTCGTCAGTTCCTGACCGAGGCGATTGAAAGGCTGGAAGAGTTGCGCGAGTTCTGCGGCGGAAAGCCCCTTCCCGGTGTCGCTGACGCTGATGCGCAGCCGACCGGCCGGGTTGCGGGCGACGTCGACGACGACGCTGCCGCCCGGCTTGTTGTACTTGATCGCATTCGACAAGAGATTGATCAGCACCTGCTTCAAGCGCGTGTGGTCGGCGCGCACGAAGCAGCTTGCCGCGAGCGCCGGGAACTCGGCACGGATGCCGCGCTGCTTGGCCTGTGCTTCGATCATCGCGGCGCATTCGTGCATCAGCTCGGCGAGCGGCACCGGCTCGACCGACAAGGCGAGCTTGCCCGATTCGATCAGCGCGAGGTCGAGAATTTCGTTGATCAGGTCGAGCAGATACCAGCCGGCCTTGAGAATCTGGTCGATGCTGCGTTTCTGCACCGGCGTCGGCGGCGGCGTCCCGGATTCGACGAGCTGCGCGAAGCCGAGGATCGCCCCGAGCGGCGTGCGCAGTTCGTGACTCATGCTCGAGAGGAAATCGGATTTGGCAAGGTTGGCCTGCTCGGCGACGACTTTGGCGCGCTCGAGCTCGACATTCTTGTTCTGCAGGCTCTGGTCGAGCAGCGCGCGTTCGGCTTCGCTGCGCAGGTGCGCCGTATTGTCGGTGCCGATCAAAAGATAGCCGATGATCGCGTTCCCGGCGTCGCGCAGCGCGGTGACCGAAACGACCGCCGACAGGCGCGCGCCGTCGCTGCAGAGATAGGTCAGTTCATGGACGTCTTCGATGCCGCGCGAAGCCTTGAACACCAGCGCCTCGAAGCCGGGCGCGATCGGCGTGCCGAGTTCGGCGCTCAAGGCTTCCGCACGCGCGACGATCTCGCGCGGATCGGAGATCGCCGCCGGCGTGATCTTGTTGATGACGTCGGCGGCCGCGTAACCGAGCATGCGCTCGGCGCCGACGTTGAAGATCTGGATGACGCCGCGCGCGTCGGTGGCGATATACGAAAAGTTGGCGCTGTTGAAGATGGCGTTCTGCAGCGCGCCGGCCTTGCGCAAGGCTTCCTCGGCCTGCTTGCGGGCAGTGACGTCGCGCAGGATGGCGGTGTAATGACGCTGCCCGCCGAGCCGCAGTTCGCTGATCCCGATCTCGAGCGGGAAACGGCTGCCGTCCTTGCGCTCGCCGAGCACTTCGCGCTCGCCGCCGAAAACGCGTGCCGCGAGGCCGTCGTCATCGCCGTCGGCCGCGCCCCCGCCGGTGGCGCGCGCAAGCTCGGGAATGAGCAGGCTTAAGCCCTCGCCGACGAGTTCGGCCGCCTCGTAACCGAACATGCGCTCGGCGGCCTTATTGACCGTTTCGACGACTTCGCCCTCGGCGTGCAGCGTGATGATGCCATCGACGACGGTGTTGAGAACCGCCTGAATCTGCGCCGCGCTGTCGCTCAAGGCCTGCTGCACGACGTATTCCGCAGTGACGTTGCGGAAGACGAGAACGGCGCCGACGATCGTGCCGCTGCGGTCGCGGATCGGCGCGCAACTGTCGGCGATCGCGCACTCGCTGCCGTCGCGTGCGATCAGGATCGTGTGGTTGGCGAGCCCCTGTACCGTCCCCTTGCCGAGCGTCTCGATGACCGGGATCATCGACGCTTCGCGCGTCGTCTGGTTGATGATGCGGAAGATCTCGTCCACCGGCCGCCCGCAGGCCTCGGCCTGCGTCCAGCCGGTCAGCTGTTCGGCCACCGGGTTGAGGCGGGTGACGCGCGCCTTGTCGTCGGTCGCGATCACCGCGTCGCCGATCGAATTGAGCGTGACGGCAAGGTTCTCCTCGCTTGCTCGCAACGTCAGGTTGACGCGCGTCAGCTCGTCGTTGAGGGCTTCCTGATCGTCGAGCAGCTGCTGCGTCTCGAGATGGAAGCGGTCGTTGAGACGCCGCTGCGTGGCGCGATAGAGCAGCCAGGCGAAGGCCAGGACAAAGAGCAGCGAGAGCAGGCTGGTCGCGCCGATCAGCATCAGCATGCGGCGCATCGTCGTTTGCAGATCGGCTTCATTGCCCTTGAGCAGGCTCTCCTCGAGCGCAATGAAGCCGTCCATTTCGCTCTCGATCAAGGCGACCGTCGCCGGCGCGCGGGGCGGCGGCGCCAGGCTGCCGGCCACCGCCTGCGCGCGCCGCAGGTCGACCGCGCGCGCCATTGCGGACAGCGCCGCCTCGAGCAGCGGGGCGACCGCGTCCAGATGCGTCCGCGACGCCGGGAGCAGCGTGTTCTGACGCAATTCCTCGAAGGCAAGACGCGTCTTCTCGCGCTCTTCAAGATACTGGGCAAGATCACCCGCGTCCGCATTCTGCAGGTAGCTGCGCTGCCGCGCCTCGGTGTCCTTGAGCGCGGCCAGGAAGCCGCCGGCGCCGCTGATCACCGTGTAGGTGTGCTCGCGCACCGCGGCGGCTTCTTCGGTCTGCTGATAGGTCGACAGCGAGATCCCCGCGCCGAGCGCGACCAGCAGGAAACTGCCAGCGATCCAGGCGGCGACTCGGGGCGAAGCCTTGAACGAGCGCCAGCTCACGGGCGCGCCATCGTCTTGCCTGCGCAGGCAGGCAAAGAATTCATCGGGAATGGATCAGGCACGGGGCTCGCTCGGTGAAGGGAAGAAGGCGACGGAAAATCCGGCGCGAGGAAGGCGACAGGGTCAGAAACGGCGGCCGCCTCATCGCTTATACGCTGTTCCCCGGGGCGCGCCCGTCCTGGCGCGAATATTTGTTGCGTTGGCGGGCGCAAGCATCGCCTCCTTCGCGAATGCGCAGGCGGCCCGGGCGCAATCGCCGGGCCGCCTGCGGCGACTGCAATTTACTTCAGGCGCATGTCGTTGCGCACCGACTTCACGCCGCTGACGTGCGAGGCAAGAGAGACGGCCTTGCCCATCGTTGCCGACGAGCTGACAAAACCGCTCAGCTGGACGACGCCCTTGAAGGTCTCGACGTTGATTTCACTGACTTTCAGCGTCGGCTCGTTGAAGATCGCCGCCTTCACCTTGGTCGTGATCACGCTGTCATCGACGTATTCGCCGGTGCCTTCCTGCTTTGAGGTCGAGGCGCAACCTGCGGCGGTGACGAGGAGCACGGCCATGATGACGGCGGAGAGATACTTGCTGAATTGTTTCATATGGACTCCAGATTGGGTGCTTCGGGGGTGAGCTGCGAACGCGGCGGAACCCATCGAGAATAGCGGCGCGCAGGCGAGCGGTCCGTTCGCTGGCGTACCGACCGCAGTTCGCTTCGCTCCCCGTCGCCGCCGGATCGCGGTCGGGCTTGTGCAGGTCTTGCCCGCCGATGACAAAGGCCTAAGACAATGGCGAACGTGGGCTGACGTACGGACGCCGCCTGCCCGATCGGAGGACGCTGCGGCTTCTGCTCGGGGAGCGTGGTTCTTTCGACCCGCTTTGGTCAGGGCTCACCGTCTTTCAGGAGGCCTCACATGTCACTCGGAACCATTCTTCTCATCGTCGTCGTCCTCATGCTCATCGGCGCCATCCCGAGCTGGTCGCACAGTCGCAACTGGGGCTATGGGCCAAGCGGCGGCATCGGCCTCATCCTCATCATCGTCATCGTCCTGCTCGTTCTCGGCAGGATCTAGCAAGCGCCCCGGCGCAAGCCTTATCAAGGAACCCGAAAATGACCACGAACAAGCGTTTCCGTCTGCTCGCCGCCTCGCTCCTGCTGGCAACCGGGCTCGCCGCCTGCGACAGCAAGCCGGGGCCGGCCGAAAGCGCCGGCCGCAAAATCGACCAGTCGGCCAATGACGCCGGCAAGGCCATCAGCGCCGGCGTGGACAAGGTCGGCGACAGGATGAAGGAACAAGGCGCGGCGACCGCGGTCGCGATCGACGACACCGAGATCACGACTCGCGTCAAGGCGGCCATTTTTGCCGAGCCGGGACTCAAAACGCTGCAGATCGGCGTGGCGACGATCAGGGGCGTCGTCAGCCTCACGGGATCGGTCGATTCGCAGCTCAACAGCGAAACGGCAAAGTCGCTCGCCGCGGCCGTCGCCGGCGTCGTCGCCGTCGATAACAAGCTCGTCATCAAACCCTAGGCCGGCGCCGCTTCGCTTGCTGCGCCACACAGGACGCTCATATCAACAAGGGAGTACCGAATGAAGAGAAAAACAGGGCTGACGGCCCTCCTCGCCATCACCATCGCGCTGCACAGCGCAGCCTTCGCGCAGGGACACGGCAATGGAAACAAGCAGGGACACGGCAAGCGCGACGAGCAGGGGCGCCATGACCAGGTCCAGCGCGCCGATCGCGACGATCGCCGTGACAACCAGGGGCGTGACTTCGGCGATCGCCACGATCTGCGCCGCGGCGACGACCGGACCCACTGGAACGAGCGCGGCGCCGGGCCGAATCATGCCTTTCACCGCGGCGGACGCCTGCCCGAGCAGTACCGCCACCGTCAATACGTCGTCGATGACTGGCGCGGCCACCACCTGAGCGCGCCACCGCACGGCCACCACTGGGTGCAGACGGGCGGCGATTACGTCCTCGTCGCGATCGGCAGCGGCATCATCCTGCAGTTGTTCCTCGGCGGCTAAGGGCGGCCGCAGCCGGCAAGAAGCTGCCGGCACCCGCCGCTCGCCTTTGCACAGCACTGGCGGCGGCGCCTGAATCTGAATCCGAACCCGAACCCCAACCCGAACCCATTATTGATCGGACCCCTCATGCAAGCATCATTGAACAAGAAGAAAATCAGCCTCGCCATCGCCTGCGCCCTGTCGCTTAGCATCGTTTCCGGCATCGCGGCTGCACAGACCAATCCCGCCGACACGGGCTACGCCGGCGATCAGCGCGGCGCCGTTGTACGCAGCGGCTTCGGCCTCTGCTGGCACAGCGGCACCGGCCCGGCCGTCGCCATGCCCGAGTGCGACGCGGCCGCGCCCAAGCTCGCGCAAGCCGCACCGGTGCCTGCACCGACGCCGATGCCAGCGCCGCCCGCCGCGACCGCACGCCCCGCCAGCGCGAAGCTGACGCTGCACGCCGATACGCTTTTCGATTTCGACAAAGCGGTCTTGCGCCCGGCCGGAATGAGCGCGCTCGACGACTTCCTCGTCAAGACCCGGGAGATCACGCCGGAAATGATCTTTGCCGTTGGCCATAGCGACCGCTTCGGCGACGACGCGTACAACCAGGCGCTCTCCGAACGCCGCGCCGGTGCCGTGAGGACTTATCTGATCGGCCAGGGCGTCGCCGCCAACCGCATCAGCACCGAGGGCAAGGGCGAGCGCCAGCCGGTGACCAAAGCCGGTGATTGTGCGGGCGCCAAGAGCGCCACAACGATCGCCTGCCTGCAAGCCGATCGCCGCGTCGAGATCGAAGTCGTCGGCATGACCATTACACGTTAGGACAACAATGAAAACATCTTGGAAAAATGCCATCGCGCTGAGCCTGCTGGCGATGGCCACCCCGGTTCTCGCGCAAGTCACTTTCTACGAGGGTCCGCGTTTCTCGGGACGCTCGTTCACGACCGAAAAACGCATCGGCGACCTCGAGCGCTTCGGTTTCAACAATCGCGCCTCGTCGGCCGTCGTCAGCCGCGATGAGTGGGAAGTTTGCGACGACGTGCGCTTTAACGGTCGCTGCATGATTCTGCGTCCGGGCCGCTATGCCTCGCTCGCGGCGATGGGGGTGAACGACCGCATCTCCTCGGTGCGCAAGATCAAGGCCGACGGCCACACGCGTTATGACGAAAGCCGCTACGCGCCGCCGCCGCCGCCCGATTATGGCCGTCGCCGCGGCGAGAAACTGTTTGAAGCCGAGGTCCTTTCGGTTCGCGCCGTCGTTGGCCCGCCGCAGGAACGCTGCTGGGTCGAGCACCAGCAAGTGACGCCCGAACGCAGCGACAATTCGGTGCCGGGAACGATCGCCGGCGCCGTCATCGGCCGCATCCTCGGCCATCAGATCGGCCGCGGGCGCGGCCAGAGCCTGGCCACCGTTGTGCGGGCGCTCGCCGGCGG
>CAZALA010000098.1:0-13885 GCA_964485725.1 uncultured Propionivibrio sp.
TCAAGGAATCGGGCTTCTCTTTTGGCGCCCCGCAGATCGACCTCGACAAGCTCAGGCAGCACAAGGACAAGGTCGTCGGCAAGCTGACGACGGGCCTCTCGCAAATGGCCAAACTGCGCAAGGTCGAGGTCGTCCGCGGGCTCGGCGCTTTCCTCGACGCGAATCACGTCGAAGTCGCCGAGACGAGCGGCGCGGCGCAGGAGACCACCGGTACGAAGAAGATCATCCGCTTTGCGAAGTGCATCATCGCCGCCGGCAGCGCGCCCGTGCATCTGCCTTTCCTCCCCGACGATCCGCGCATCGTCGACTCGACCGGCGCGCTCGAGCTTCGCTTCATCCCGAAGAAGATGCTCGTCATCGGCGGCGGCATCATCGGCCTCGAAATGGCGACCGTCTATTCGCTGCTCGGCGCCCGCGTCGATGTCGTCGAAATGCTCGACGCGCTGATGCAGGGCCCCGACCGCGACGCGGTCAAGGTCTGGGAGAAGCAGAATCTGCACCGCTTCGATCAGGTGATGCTGAAGACCAGAACGGTTGCAGTCGAGGCCAGGGAAGACGGCCTTTACGTCAAGTTCGAAGGCGAGAAGGCACCGGCCGAGCCTGTGCGCTACGACATGATCCTGCAATCGGTCGGGCGCACGCCGAACGGCGGGAAGATCGCCGCCGAGAAAGCCGGCATCAGCGTCAGTGAGCGCGGCTTCATCGGCGTCGACGCGCAGATGCGAACCAATGTCCCGAACGTCTTCGCGATCGGCGACATCGTCGGCAACCCGATGCTCGCGCACAAGGGGACGCACGAAGGTCACGTCGCTGCCGAAGTCGCCACTGGCGAGCTTCAGGGCAAGGCCGAGCTCGCGCGGGCGGCCTTTGATGCGAGCGTGATTCCGAGCGTCGCTTACACGCATCCGGAAGTCGCCTGGGTCGGCGTCACCGAAGAGCAGGCGGCAAAGGAAAACCGCCCGATCGAAGTGGCGAAATTCCCGTGGGCGGCGTCGGGACGCGCGATTGCGAACGCGGCCGATTATGGCTTCACCAAGCTCGTTTTCGACAAGAGCACGCAGCGCGTCATCGGCGGCGCGATCGTCGGGCCGTCGGCCGGCGACATGATCGGTGAAATCGCACTGGCGATCGAGATGGGCTGCGACGCCGTCGACATCGGCAGGACGATTCACCCGCACCCGACGCTGGGCGAGACGATCGGCATGGCGGCCGAACTTGCGCACGGCAGCTGCACCGATCTGCCGCCGCCGAAGAAGCGCTGAGCGAGGTCTGCTCGACGGCCCCGGCGCGAGCCGGGGCCAGGTTTCTCGATTCGTGGAGGGTTGCCGCTGCTTTGCCTCGCGCCTGGCGTTTTTGACGACAGGTTGTTTGAAAGGCGGCGCTTGCGTGATAATGGACTTATTTTATTCGACTAGCCGGTCATGGTCCTTCCGCTTTCCAACGTAATAAGCGACCGCATGTACGTCGTGCGCAGCCGTTGGGAACACTACGTCTCGGACGGGACTTTCGAGCTCTTCATCGAATTTACGGTCGCCGTCAACAGCCTCACCGAATATTTCAATCGCATGCGCCTGCCCGGCCTCGTGCGCATCTGCGAGGGCCTTGAAAACAGCGCGCTCGCCGCGCTCGGCACGCCGACGACGCACCCGATCGTCGCCAGCGAGATCGCAAGCCTGCAGCGCCAGGTCGATACGCTCGTCGCCGCCGTCGCCGCCTCGCGCGCGCCGGTCGCCGAGCGCCGCAGCGAGGACCTGACCACCGACGCCGCCGACGCCGAATGGACGAAGCCACGCACGGTCTGGCTGATCCATGCAGCCGACATGCGCGTGATGGCGCAGGGACTGATCCGGCAGCTCACTTTTTTCGGTTTTCAGACGCGGCAGATGCCTTGGCAGGGCGGCAGCCAGCCCGATGACACGCCGCTCGCCGTGCTCTTCATCCCGAGCCCGAGCCGCAACGCCTCGCTTGCCAACGAGCACGCGCGCATTGCCGAGATCCGTTCGTATTGCCCGGCAAGCCAGC
This sequence comes from uncultured Propionivibrio sp., assembly GCA_964485725.1. Classification (GTDB taxonomy): domain Bacteria; phylum Pseudomonadota; class Gammaproteobacteria; order Burkholderiales; family Rhodocyclaceae; genus Propionivibrio. Next base: position 2,023 of record CAZALA010000098.1, read on the forward strand.
TGATTTACCTCGGCGCCTACCCGGCGATCGACACCATCGTGGCGCTGATGCGCGCCGGTATCGACGTCACGATTCCGCAGGAAGACGGCGCCTCGCGCGTGCTCAACTGTGTCCTCGACCTCGTACAGGGCTATGAGCCCGAAAAATACCGCGTCCTCGTCGTCGAAGACTCGCGCGTCGCGGTGACGCTGATCCAGCGCACGCTGTCGGGAAACGGCATCGACAGCCACGCCATCCGCGACCCCGGGACGCTGCTCTACGAACTCGAGTCCTATCGTCCCGACCTCATCCTGATGGACATGTACAGGCCGCGCTTCAACGGCGTCGAAGCGACCCGCGTGCTGCGCCAGATGTCGGCCTACGTCTCGCTGCCGATCGTCTACCTTTCGGGCGAGCAGGACGTCGGCATGCAGGTCGAGGCGTTGCGCCTGGGGGGAGATCAGTTCCTGATCAAGCCCTTCAACCCCGTGCTGCTCGCCGCGATCGTCAAGACCAAGATCGAACGCTTCCGCGAAACGCAGCGCGCCTCGCAGCTCGACGGACTGACCGGCCTGCTCAACCACACGGCGGCCAAGTCGCAGCTTAAAGCGATGGCCGAGGCGCTCACCGTCAACGGCAGCCTGACCGTCGTCATGATCGACATCGACCACTTCAAGGCGGTCAACGACACTTACGGCCACCCCGTCGGCGACCAGGTTATCCGCGGCCTCGCCTGGCTGCTCAAGGGGCGGCTGCGCTCTTCCGACATGATCGGCCGTTACGGCGGCGAGGAGTTTCTGATCGCGCTGCCCGACGTCAGCCCGGAAAAAGCGAGCCTCGTCGTCGACCGCATTCGCAAGGATTTTTCCAACCTGCCGCACGCGCACGCCGGCGGCTCGCTGTTCGCGTCCTTCAGCGCCGGCATCGCTTCCTACCCGCTCTTCAAAACGGCGCAGGGGCTCACCGAAGCGGCCGACAACGCCCTGCTCGAAGCCAAGCGGCTCGGCCGCAACCGCGTCGAAAGAGCGAGCCTCGAGCGCAGCTGCATCTGAACCCGAATCCGGGCGTTGGCGAGCCCGCGCTCAGCCGATGAGCACACACATCCAGACGAGCGCCACGTTGACGAGGGCGATGAGAACGGCGGCGCTGCCGATGTCCTTGGCGCGCTTGGAGAGATGATGGCGATCGAGCGAGACGCGATCGACGACGGCTTCGATCGCTGAATTGATCAGTTCGACGATGAGGACGAGGAGGACGCTCGCGATCATCAGCGCGCGCCCGATGCCGCTCACGGGCAACCAGAAAGTGAGCGGGATCAGGATGGCCGCGAGCACGGCTTCCTGGCGGAAAGCCTGCTCGAAGCTGACCGCCGCGCGCAGGCCCGAGAGCGAATAATGAAAGGCGCTCCAGACGCGGCGCAAACCGCTCTTTCCTTTGAAAGGGCTTTCCTCGAACACGAACTTCCCCTTGCCGACGCCGGAGCAGAAGTATACCGGCTTTGCCCGATTTTAATGCGCGGGCGAGCGGGCGCCTGGCCTCGCTGTCGCGATCAGCGGCAATTCGCTAGAATCGCAGTCTTTCCGGAAAGGACGAGGGATTATGCGATGACGCAGGACGAACTCAAGATGGCCGTTGCAAAGGCCGCGCTCGCTTACGTGGTCGAAGGCAAAATCGTGGGCGTCGGCACCGGCTCGACGGCGCGCTGCTTCATCGAAGCGCTGTCCACGATCAAGGATCGCATCAGCGGCGCGGTGGCAAGTTCCGAGGACACGCAGCGGCGGCTCGAAGCGCACGGCATCAGGGTCTTCGACCTGAACGAAGTCAGCGAGCTGCCGGTTTACGTCGACGGCGCCGACGAAATCACCGCGCGCATGCACATGATCAAGGGCGGCGGCGGCGCGCTGACGCGCGAGAAGATCGTCTCCGCGGTCGCCGGCAAATTCGTCTGCATCGCGGATGAATCGAAGCTCGTCGAGGTTCTCGGCGGCTTTGCGCTGCCGGTCGAAGTCATCCCGATGGCGCGCGCCTACGTCGCACGCAAGCTCGTTGCCCTCGGCGGCACGCCGAAGCTGCGAGCGGACTTTGTCACCGACAACGGCAACCTGATTCTCGACGTCGCCGGCCTCAGCATCGAAGATCCGCTCGGCCTCGAGACGCGCATCGAGGAGATCGTCGGCGTCGTCAGTTGCGGCCTTTTTGCCCGCCGCGGCGCCGACGTCTGCCTGCTCGCGACGGCCACCGGGGTGCGCACGCTGACCGCCCCCTGAAAGCCTGAACGCTACGGCCTCGCGCGAGGCGAAGCGAAGAGAGAGGCTTGCAGATTCCGGATGACTGTATATAGTTACAGTATTAAAGCGCCATGCCCGCCCCCTCCTTTCCCCGCACCGAAAGCGCCTGCCCTTGAACGATCCAGCGTGCGAGACGCCGCCCGCCTACCTTGCCGCACTCAATGACGCGCAACGCGAAGCGGCCACCTGCGACGGCAACGCGCCGCTCATCATCATCGCCGGCGCCGGGACGGGCAAAACCAGCACGCTCGCGCATCGCGTCGCCCACCTCCTCGCCCTCGGCGCCGACCCTGCGCGCATCCTGCTCCTGACTTTTTCGCGCCGTGCCGCCGACGAAATGACGCGCCGCGTGCAGCGCATCGCGGCGAGCGTCTCAGCGCGCCACGCGCGCCTTGCCGGCGGCGGCTTCCCCTGGTCGGGCACCTTCCACAGCGTCGGCGCGCGGCTCTTGCGCGAATACGCCGGCCGCGTCGGCCTCGACCCGGCGTTCACGATTCACGACCGCAGCGACTCGGCCGACCTCATCGACATCGTCCGCCACGAACTCGCGCTATCGACGAAGACGCGCCGTTTCCCGCTCAAGGGAACCTGCCTTGCGATCTACTCGGCGGTGGTCAACACGCAGCGTGAGCTTGGCGAAGTGCTGCAGGCGAGCTTTCCCTGGTGCGCGGAGTGGGAAGCCGACTTGAAGCGCCTCTTTGCCGGCTACGTCGAGGCCAAGCAGGCGCAGCAGGTGCTCGACTACGACGACCTTTTGCTCTACTGGGCGATGATGGTCGAGGACCGGATGCTCGCGCGCGAGATCGGCGAGCGCTTCAGTCACGTGCTGATCGACGAATACCAGGACACCAACCGCCTGCAGGCGGCACTCGTGCTGGCGATGAAACCCGACGGCCAAGGCCTCACCGTCGTCGGCGACGACGCGCAGTCGATCTACGCGTTTCGCGGCGCGAACGTCGGCAATATGCTCGAATTTCCGGCGCGCTTTTCGCCGCCGGCAAGGCAGGTCACGCTCGAGCGCAACTACCGTTCGACGCAGCCGATTCTGGCCGCGGCCAACGGCGTCATCGGCCTTGCCCCGAAGCTCTATCCGAAAAAGCTGTGGAGCGAGCGCGTCGCGGCGAAAAAGCCGCTCCTCGTCGCCGTGCGCGACGACGTCGACCAGGCGAACTTCGTCATCGAGCAAATCCTCGCGCGGCGCGAAAACGGCGTCGCTCTGAAGTCGCAGGCGGTGCTCTTTCGCGCCTCGGCGCACAGCGTCCGCCTCGAAATCGAGCTGACCCGGCGCAATATCCCCTTCGTCAAATTCGGCGGCCTGAAATTCCTCGAAGCCGCGCACGTCAAGGACGTCCTCGCGATCCTGCGCTGGGCGCAGAACCCGCTTGACCGGGTCGCGGGTTTTCGCGCGATCAAGCTCTTGCCCGGGGTCGGCCCGAAAAGCGCGGCGCGCATTCTCGACAACCTTGCTCGCGCGCCGGCAGGCTGCGCGCTCCTCGCCGAGCAGCCCGTCCCCGAGGGCTCGCGGGAAAGCTGGAGCGAATTCGCGAAGCTCATCGGCGAGGTCGCCGGCGGCAGCTGGCCGGCGCCGATCGAACAGGTCGCGCGCTGGTACGGCGCACAGATCGAGCGGCTGTTTGCCGACGCCGCGCTTCGCCTTGCCGACATCGAACAGCTCTCGCGAATCGCCGCGACCTATCCGAACCGCGAGCGTTTCCTTGCCGAACTCACGCTCGACCCGCCCGACGCGACGAGCGCCGAAGCGGGCGATCCGCTGCTCGACGAGGACTATCTCAACCTGTCGACGATCCATTCGGCAAAGGGGCGCGAATGGCAGGCGGTGGCCATCCTCAACGTCGTTGACGGCTGCATCCCGTCCGACATGGCTACCGGCAACGCAGCGGAGATTGACGAAGAACGGCGACTGCTCTACGTCGCGATGACGCGCGCCAGGGACGAGCTCGAGCTCATGGTTCCGCAGCGCTTCTATACAACGGGGCAAGCCGGCAGCGGCGACCGCCACGTTTACGCGGCGCGCACGCGCTTCATTCCGCAGGCGCTGCTCGAGGCCTACGAGAGCCGCGTCTGGCCGACGCCGGGCAGCGACGCGGCAAGCAGCGTGACGGTGGAGAAAACGATCGACCTTGCCGCGCAGATGCGCGCGATGTGGCGCTAGCGCCGTTCAGCGCACGATGTGGAGCGCAGAGTGGACGGCGAAATGCCGTCCTCCGAAGAAAGATGTAGGAGCGCAGATCTTCTGCGCGATACGGCGCGCGGATCGCAGCGGGACGGCGGATCGCCCGATGAATCGGGCTCCTACACGAAACGCCAGGCTTCGGAGAACGATGCAGGAGCGCAGATTTCTGCGCGCTGCTGGGGCGAGGCGGAAAGCTCAGCGCCCCGGCGGAACGTAGCCTTGCACCTGATCGGCGCCGGCGCCGAAGAAGTGCTTTTCGATCTGGTCCTTCAGATACTTGCGGTGCTCGGGATCGGCGAGGTTCAGGCGATTCTCGTTGATAATCATCGTCTGCGTGCGGATCCATTGCTGCCACGCCTCTTTCGAGACGCTCTCGTAGATGCGCTTGCCAAGCTCGCCCGGATAAGGCGGAAAATCGAGCGCCTCGGCTTCGCGCCCGAGCTTGATGCAATTAACCATTCTTGCCATGTGGGACTCCGTAAGACCAGATTGAATTGATCGAAAATTATACGCGCTGCAAGGAACCCCCACCGCAAAGACGCGAAGGCGCAAAGGAAACGCAAAGGAAATGCAAGGAAAAAGATTTTCTTTGCGTTGCCTTTCTTTTCCCTTTGCGCCTTTGCGGTGGATTTTAATTACAGCTGCTTGGCAAAGACCTTTGAGCGGCGCTGCAGGTTGTAGACGAGGCGCTTTTCCTCGGGCAGTTCGTCAACCGACTGCTCGACGAAACCGCGCTCCTTGAACCAGTGCGCGGTCACCGTCGTCAGCACGAAAAGGCGTTTGACGCCGACCGCCCGGGCGCGCGCTTCGATGCGCCGCATCAGTTGTTCGCCGTAACCCCAGCGCCGGTAGTGCGGGTGCACGGCGACGCAGGCGAGCTCGGCCTGATCGCCGCCGTAAGGATAAAGCGCCGCGCAGCCGACGATCAGCCCGTCGTGCTCGACGACCGAAAAGCGCGTGATCTCGCGTTCGAGCAGCTCGCGCGAGCGCCGCACGAGACTGCCGTTTTCCTCGAGCGGCTCGATCAGCGCGACGAGGCCGCTGATGTCGTCGGGGCGCGCGTCGCGCAGGATTTCGAGCGATTCGCGCGTGATGATGGTGCCGACGCCTTCGCGCGAGAAGAGCTCACGCAGCAGCGTTCCGTCCTCGTCGTAACCGACGAGGTGCACGCGGCCGACCCCGGCGCGGCTGGCGCGAACCGCGCTCGGCAGCGAGCGCTTGAGATCCGGCGTCATCCAGTCGCCGATGGCGATCAGGCGCTCGGCGGCATCCGTCGTCATCTCGTCGAGCAGATGCCCGTCGATGTCGGTGACGCCCTGGCTGTCGGTGAGGAAAATCAGCTTGTCGGCGTTGATCGCGACCGCGGTCGCTTCGGCGACTTCCTCCATCGCGAGGTTGAAGATCTCGCCGGTCGGGCTCGCGCCGAGGCTCGAGAGGATGACAATATTGCCGATGCCAAGCTGGGCGCGGATGCCCTCGGCGTCGATCTTGCGCACGCTGCCGGCGTACTGCATGTCGACGCCGTCGAGGACGCCGAGCGGCTTGGCGGTGATGAAGTTGCCGGCGATCACGCGGATCGTGCTGTTGGCCATCGGCGTGTCGGGCAGGCCCTGCGAGAGCAGCGCGTCGATCTCGAGATAGACGCTGCCAACCGCGTCGACGACGCAATCGAGCGTCGCTGCGTCGGTAACGCGGTAGCCGCCGTGTTCGACCGAAGGCAGTCCTTTTTCGAGGAGCTCCTCCTCGATCTGCGGCCGCGCGCCATGCACGAGGACGAGGCGCACGCCGAGCGCGGCAAGCAGGTTCGCGTCGTAGGCAAGCGTGCGCGCGAACGGCCCGGACATCGCCTGGCCGCCGAAAGCGATGACGAAAGTCTTGCCGCGAAAGAGGTTGACGTAGGGCGCAACCGACCTGAACAGCGAGACGAAATGGACAGGGCTCAACTCATCGGACATGGCGTCACTTGGCCTTCTTACGAGATTTTTCGATATTCAAAGCGGTTTCGAGACGCGTGCAGATCGTTTTCAGGATCTTCACGCGCGCGAAGTTCTTGTCGTTCGCCTCGACCAGCGTCCATGGCGCCGAAGTCGTGCTCGTGCGGTCGACCATGTCGCAGACAGCCGCATGATACGCCTTCGCTTTCTTCCGGTTGCGCCAGTCCTCGTCGGTGATCTTGAAGCGCTTGAAAGCGATTTTCTCACGCTCCTTGAAACGTCGCAGCTGTTCCTCGCTGCTGATCTGCAGCCAGAACTTGACGACGATTGCGCCGTCATGATGCAGCTCGTGCTCGAAGTCGTTGATTTCGGTGTAGGCGCGCAGCCAGTCGGCTTCGCTGCAAAAACCTTCGACGCGCTCGACGAGGACGCGGCCGTACCAGGTGCGATCGAAAATCGCGACGCGGCCGACGCGCGGAATCTGGCGCCAGAAGCGCCAGAGATAGGGTTGCGCGCGCTCTTCCTCGGTCGGCGCCGCCACCGGAATGATCTGGTACTGGCGCGCGTCCATCGCCGCGGTGACGCGGCGGATGCTGCCGCCCTTGCCCGCCGCGTCCGAGCCTTCGAAAGCCAGGATCAGCGAGTGGCGCTTGAAATCGGGATGGCGCAAGAGCTCCGAGAGCCGGCCCTGCCACTGCGCGAGCTCCTTTTCGTAAGCCTTTTTCTCGATCTTCTGCGTCAGGTCGAGCGCCGAGAGCACGTCGACCGTGTCGTCCATGCGCGTGATCGGCGGCGCCACCGGAAAATTCTGGTCGCGCTCGTCCTTGATCCGCCGCTGCAGCGCGTCAAGGACGATCTTGCCGACGGTAAGCGAGCGGTAGCGGTCGTCGGTGCCTTCGACGACGAACCACCGCGCCCACGGCGTGTTGGTCATGCGCAGGACGTGGCCGGCCGCTTCCTGCAGCGCGTCGTAGGTCTTCAGCCGCGACCAGCTCTCGCGCGTCACGCGCCAGGCCGTGCGCGGATCTTTCTCGAGCGCTTTCAGGCGCGTTCGCTGGCCGTCCTTGGAGAGGTGAAACCAGAACTTGAGGACGAGCGCGCCTTCGTTGACGAGCATCGCCTCGAAGCGGTTGATCTGGTCCATGCGCTGGTCGAGGTCGCTGCGGCGCAAATTGCCCGCGATGCGCTCGGCGATCGGGATCGAATACCACGAGCCCGAAAAAACGCCGGTGCGTCCGCGCGCCGGCAGCGCCCGCCAGTAGCGCCACATATACGGGCGATCGCGCTCCTCGTCGCTCGGCGCCGAAAAAGCCAGCGTCGAAAGATAGCGCGGGTCCATCCACTCGTAGAGGACGTTGATCGTCTCGCCCTTGCCGGCACCTTCGACGCCGCTGATCAGAATGATCACCGGAAACTCCTTCTTCTCGAGCGCATCGAACTGCGCATCGAGGAGCGCCGCGCGCAGGCCGGGAACGGCCTCGTTGAAAGTCTCCTTGTCGACGCGGTGACCGAGCTCAGCCGATTCAAACATGCGCCATCTCCTTTTTGAAGTCTCCCCAGAGGCATTGGATCGCAGCGAGCGCGGCCAGGCCCGCGGTCTCCGTGCGCAGCACGCGCGGACCCAGGCGCAGCGCCGTGAACCCGGCGCGCAGTGCAAGTTCGCTTTCCTCGGGTGCGAGGCCGCCTTCGGCGCCGATCAGGAGCTCGACGCAGTCGCCGGGCGCAGGCGGCGCAAGATCGGCGAGCGTTTGCGCCGACTGCGGGTCGAAGAGCAGGCGCAGCGTTCGCGGGCTCGCCGCCGGCAGCGGGCGAGAGAGCCACTGCGTCAGCGTCTGCAGCGCGGCGACTTCGGGCAAGCGGTTCCTGCCGCACTGTTCGCAGGCGGCGACGACGACACCGCGCCAGTGCTCGACGCGCCGCGCCGCTCTTTCGCCCTCGAGGCGAAGGACGCTGCGCCGCGAGGCCACGGGCACGATGCGGGCGGCGCCGAGTTCAACGGCCTTTTGCACCGCGAAGTCCATTTTCTCGCTGGCGGACAGCGCCTGCACGAGGCTGATGGAAATCGGCGCTTCGCGCTCGATCGCGCGATGCACGAGCCCGCACACGGCGACACGCTCGCGCTCGACGCTTTCGATGCGGCCCGAATATTCGCCGCCCTCGCCGTTGAAGAGCACGAGCTCATCGCCAGCGACGAGCCTGAGCACGCGCGCCGCATGCCTTGCCGCAGCCGGCGGCAACTCAATCGGCAAGCCGGGCGCGAGCGGCAGAGCGCAGTAAAAGCGGGGCGCATTCATGATGGTATTATAGGGACATCGCACCGCCCGCGTCCCAAGGAGTATCGCCTCGATGGCCATCAGCGCCCCGCCTTCCAATCTCGGCTGGACAGCCCCCGATTTTGAACTCAACGATACCTACGGCATGCAAAGGACGCTCGCCACGCTGCGCGGAGCGAACGGCCTCGTCATCATGTTCATCTGCAACCATTGTCCTTACGTCAAGGCGATCATCGATCGCATCTGCCGCGATGCGATCGAGCTGCAGGCGATGGGCGTCGGCGTCGCCGCGGTCATGAGCAACGACGACCGGGCGTATCCGGAAGACTCGTTCGCCAACATGCAGCTCGTCGCCAAGGCCAAAGCCTTCTCTTTCCCCTACCTTTACGACCCGACGCAAGCCGTCGCGCGCGCCTATGGCGCCGTGTGCACGCCCGATTTCTTCGGCTTCGACCGCGATCTCAAGCTGCAGTACCGCGGCCGACTCGATTCAGCCGGCATCGCAGCGGCGGGCGCCGACACGCGTCGCGAACTGATCGAGGCGATGCGCGCGATCATCGCGACCGGCGCCGGGCCGGAAGCGCAGGTGGCTTGTGTCGGCTGCTCGATCAAATGGAGCAATTGACGACGATATTGAACGCAGGCGGCCGCCTTGCTGTCTTCTGCGCAGCAGCGCTTGCCCACCGACCGACGCGTCGACTTACCCACCCGCTCTGAAGAGGAAAAAATGTCCCGTCCATCGCTTAGCCGCTACATGATCGAGCAACAACGCGCCAAGGGCAATATCGACGCGGACCTGCGTCTCTTGCTCGAAGTCGTCTCGCGCGCCTGCAAGGGCATCTCGATCGCGATCGGCAAGGGCGCGCTGCCCGAAGGCGGCGGCGTCCTCGGCGAAGCGGGCAGCGACAACGTGCAGGGCGAGGCGCAGAAGAAGCTCGACGTGCTCTCCAACGGCATCCTGCTTGAAGCCAACGAGTGGGGCGGCCACCTTGCCGGCATGGCGTCCGAGGAAATGGAGTTGCCGCACGCGATCCCCAACCGCTATCCGCAGGGCGAATACCTGCTCCTCTTCGACCCGCTCGACGGCTCGTCCAACATCGACATCAACGGCTCGACCGGAACCATCTTCTCGGTGCTGCGCTGCCCGCCGGGCGCCGACCCGACGCTGAGCGAATCCTTCCTGCAGCCCGGGACGAGCCAGGTCGCGGCCGGTTACGCCATCTACGGGCCGACGACGCTGCTCGTCCTGACCTTCGGCGACGGTGTCGTCGCCTTCACGCTCGACCGCGAGTACGGCTCCTTCCTGCTGACGCAGCAGAACATCCAGATTCCGCCCGAGACGCGCGAATTTGCGATCAATATGTCGAACATGCGGCACTGGGACGGGCCGGTGCGGCGCTACATCGACGAATTGATCGCCGGGGCCGACGGCCCGCGCGGCAAGGACTTCAACATGCGCTGGGTGGCGGCGATGGTCGCCGACGTGCATCGCGTGATTCAGCGCGGCGGCGTCTTCCTCTACCCGATCGACAGCAGCAACCGCGCCAAGGGCGGCAAGCTGCGCCTGATGTACGAAGCCAACCCGATGGCTTTCATCGTCGAACAGGCGGGCGGCGCAGCGAGCACCGGCCGCGGCCGCATCATGGAGGTGCAGCCGACCACGCTGCACCAGCGTTGCTCGGTGGTTCTTGGATCGAAGACCGAAGTCGAGGCGATCGAGCGCTATTACCGCGAACGCTGAACGCTGGCGGCGCGGCAAGCGCTTGCCGCGCTAGTTTTCCTGCAGGAGATTCAATTCGTCGTCGATGTGGCGCAGGCGGATCGCCAGCATGCGCGCGAGCTGCGTGACGAGGACGAAGGCGATGCGCTTGTGCTCTTCGGCAAGCTTGTTGAATTCTTCGAGCGTCAGCACGTACATGTCGCAGTCGCAGGTGGCGGTCGCATCGTTGGCGCGCGGCCGGTGATCGAGAAACGCGAGCCCGCCGAAAAACTCGCCGCGCCCGAAAGTGGCGATGTGTTTCAAGCTCGCACCGCGACCGACGCAGCTGGCGATTTTCACCTGGCCGCGGCGGATCAGGTAAAGATTGTCGTTCGCTTCGCCACGCGAATAAATGACTTCTCCGGCTTTCCATGAGCGCTTCTCGAGACAGCGTTCGAGGTCGGCCAGCGTGTCGGGCTTGCTGCCGCGGAAGAGTTCGATCTCGTGCAGTTCGAGCGCCTGCTCGTTGTCGTCCTGCGTGCGCTTGCGCTCGCCGAGCAGGCGATCCTCGACCCATTCGATGGCAGCTTCGAGCGTCGGCAGATAGATCACCGCGCCCTCCTGCGGCGCAAGCCCGGCAAGCTCGAGAAACTCGCGCAGGTTGCGACCGTTCGGCAGGCGCTCGCGGATATTGGAAATGAGCAGTGGCACCTTGCGCTCGGCGAGGACGTCGCGAACGAGGTTCAGGGTGTGCGCGGCGGTGATATCGACCGACTGCACGCGCTGCAGGTCGATGATCAGATAGTCTGTGGTCATGAGATCGGCTTCGAGCGCGCGATAAAGCTGCTGCGCGGTGCCGAAGAAAAGGCTGCCCTGCAATTCGAAAATGACGGCGGTCTTGCCCAGCGCTTCGAGCACGCGCATTTCGGCTTCCGGGCGGTACCAGGTCGATGACCGCTCGCCGACGAAGCTCTTGCGCCGGACGACGGCGCCGCCGACCTGTTCGCGCAGAAACAGCATGATCGAGAGCAGGACGCCGACCGCCGAGGCGGCGATCAGCCCGATCGTCAGCGCGACGCCGACAACGGCGAGGACCACCGAAAAATCGACGACGGTCGCGCGCGACTCGAGAAAGCGGAAGGGATCGGTATCGATCATGCGCAGGCCGACGACGATGAGGATGCCGGAAAGCGCCGCGACCGGAACCCAGGCAATGAAGCTGCCGAGCACGAGACCGGCGACGACGCTGGTGGCGCCGGCGATGACCCCGGAAATGCGCGTGCGGGCGCCGCTTGCGAGATTCACCAGGGTCGCGCCCATGGTGCCGGCGCCGGGCATGCCGCCGATCGCCGACGCAGTGATATTGGCAAGTCCCTGCGCCGCGAGTTCGCGGTTCGGGTCGTGGCGCGTGCGCGTGCGCTGGTCGAGAACGACGCAGGTCTTCAGCGTGTCGATCGAGAGCAGCGCCGCGAGCGTGATGGCGCCACCGACCAGCC